>NZ_JABSOV010000014.1:54870-73840 GCF_013215345.1 Colwellia sp.
TTAGGTGAAGAAGTCGAGAGTGAAGAGGCAACCAGCTTACCAATTGGTCTTGCGGTGAGTTTATTAAAAGACAGTAAAGATGAAATTCATATTGATATGCCAATAAACGGTAACCTTAGTGATCCTGATTTTAGTTATGGAAAACTGGTTTGGGGTACCTTAGGTAATCTGATTATTAAAGCCGTTACTTCACCATTCAGCTTACTGGCTGGTCTAGTTGATAGTGACGAAGATTTGGGCACTATTGAGTTTATTGCTGGCAGTCCAACTCCTGATAAAGTAATGATTGACCGGTTAAACTTGCTAAAAAAAGCTTTACTGCAAAGGCCTGAATTACAGCTAGAAGTTACTGGCTGTTATCATCCGCAAGATAGCGAAGCGCTAAAACAGCAAATATTCAAACAAACTATTAATCCAAATACTGTAGAGCTAAGTAATACCCAACGCTTAGCTGCATTAGAAAGTGCCTATAATCAAAGCTATGGTCAAAGGTATAACTTTAGTGAAGCGCCAAACATGGCAGCTGATGCTTTAATCCGCTGGAAAATAGCACAAATTGAACCAGTATTATTAACCGACATAGTGGTTGATAATAATATGTTGGTCAATTTAGCCCAGGAGCGAAGCCGTAATATTCAACAGGTGCTACTAAGTGATGACCAGCTTGCAGCTAATCGTCTCATTATCGGTAAAGTACAAGTACTTACCTCATCACCAAGTGAGATTAGATGTTCACTAGCGCCAGCAGGATAAGTAAACACTTCTTTTTAAATAAACAAATAATAAAGCACCGTTAACTGAGTGCTACTAATAATAGAGTTTGTAATCATTATGAAATTGACCCGTCAGCACTTTATCCCACTTGGGCCAGCTATTGCCTTTGGCTTTTATTTATTACTAGGTTACTTTGGTTTAGCTGATAAACCTGCCATAGCCGCAGCAATTACGCTACTAACGGTAATATGGTGGATCACTGAAGCTATCCCAATTCCGGCAACCTCATTAGTACCTTTTGCTTTGTTGCCCTTGTTTGGCATTGTTGATCACAAAACTGTGGCGTCCTCATTAGGTAGTCATGTAATTCTATTACTGATGGGTGCATTCATGCTTTCAAAAGCATTAGAGAAGAGTGGCGCCCATGAAAGGCTGGCTGTTTACATGGTACGGCTTGTCGGTGTATCTAGCGGTAGAAGATTGGTACTAGGCTTTATGCTGGCAGCAGGTTTCTTGAGTATGTGGATATCAAATACGGCTACTACTTTAATCATGTTACCAATGGCTTTAGCAATACTGAGCCATGTCGATAATAGAAGATTAAAGGTGGCTCTAATATTAGGTATCGCTTATGCAGCTAGTGTTGGTGGACTAGGCACATTGATTGGAACTCCTCCTAATATAATCTTCGCGGCTATCTATGAAGAGCACACCGGTAAAGAATTTGGCTTCTTTGCGTGGATGAAAATCGGTGTACCTGTGGTGCTTATATCTTTACCGATAATGGCGCTTTGGCTAACACGTAAAGTTAAACTTGAACATGAGCTAACTTTACCTGAGTTGGGTAAATGGCGACCTGAGGAAAAGCGTACCTTATGGGTATTTGGTTTAACTGCTCTAGCTTGGATTACTAGAGGTGAACCCTTTGGTGGCTGGAGTTCATTGCTGGATATAAAAATTGCCGGTGATAGCACAGTAGCGCTGCTAGCCGTAGTGATTATGTTTGTTGTGCCCAATGGCAAAGGCGGCAGATTACTTGATTGGAAGACAGCTAATTCAATTCCTTGGGGTATGTTGTTGTTGTTCGCAGGTGGTATTGCCATAGCAAAAGGTTTTACGGCTTCTGGTCTTAGTACCATTCTTGGGGAGTGGTTAACATCATTATCTAGCCTACCGCCAATGCTGATGATATTGACTATTTGCTTGGTGGTTACCTATTTAACTGAGATAACCAGTAATACCGCTACGGCAACGTTACTAATGCCTATATTAGCGGTTGCAGCTATATCATCGGGGCTAAACCCTGAGATACTTATGATACCCGCAGCGATGGCCGCTAGTTGTGCGTTTATGCTGCCTGTAGCGACAGCTCCTAATGCTATTGCCTATGGTACAGGAGAGATTGAAATTCAAGATATGGTTAAAGAAGGGTTTATTTTGAGCGTTATAGTATCGAGTATTGTCGCTATGGTTTGTTACGCGTTTCTTATTTAAATAGAAAAATGGGGCTGTGTTTTGCCGCTCTACTAACCAGACGATTATTCACCATGAAATAATCGTGATGAACAGCTACAGTTAGAAGTAGCACACCTAAGTAATGGGATTTTAGCTGATGTTATTCTATTTCTCAGCGACACAAGATCAAAGTTTATCCTCGATAAAAGCTAATGTGCATACAGGTCCGTTAGCTTTACTTTTACCTGCTATTCAAGGTATTACTTTCACCCTTATCCTCATCATTAGTTTGAATTTAGGCTTAAGCCAAGTTGCACAAGCTAAAGTTCAAGGTGAAGCTCTAAGCGATAGTCAAAACGAACAGTTAACAGTTACTTATTTCAGCGAAGGGCAACAACATACCATTCAAGGAAAACAAACAGATCAAGGTTATCGATTTAACGAAAAATCCAATAAAGTCATTAACCTAGCCACCTTAAATTGGCCACCTTATATCAGTGAAGAGCTCTGTAATAAAGGTTGGGTTTTCCAATTTACCGTCGCTATACTCGTCAGTAAAGGTTACCAAGTAAATATCCACTTTTACCCTTGGGCAAGATCTGTGATGTTAGTGGAGCAGGGTAAAATGGACATACTCTTCCCAGAGTATTTTATTGAAAGTTCCGCACCATCAGATGCTGTGCCAGGTAAAAAACGCAGTGAACTACTAGTGCTGTCAAATAAATTTTCTGGCGGTGAGTTATCTTTATTGAAAAGGCTAGGTTACCCGTTTGATTTACAAGAAAACTTGAGAAATTTAAAAGGTAAGATAATTGGTGTTGTTCGCGGCTATCAAAATACCCCTGAGTTTGATGCCAT
This sequence comes from Colwellia sp., assembly GCF_013215345.1. GTDB lineage: Bacteria > Pseudomonadota > Gammaproteobacteria > Enterobacterales > Alteromonadaceae > Colwellia. The sequence continues at coordinate 57,898 of NZ_JABSOV010000014.1, forward strand.
GATGGATTCAAAACAATTTTCCGTTATTGAAGCGGTAGATGAATTACAACTAGTAAAGCTACTAGTTGCTAAAAGAGTCGACTTAATCATTGGCGATCCTAAAGTGTTTACCTATAGTGTCAATTACTCCAACTTATCAAATCGCAATAAACAAGCACTGCTCAATAACATAGAAATAGTACAGCCTGCGTTAAAATACAACCATTTATATTTTGCCATCAGCAATAAATATCAACAATGGTCTCAGTTACTTGATGACGTTAATTTAGCGTTATTAGAGTTTCAACAAAGTGGTGAAACCGATAGGTTTATCAAGGTGGGTAGTGGTTGTACTTTAGACTTTTAAAACGAATTTTTATACCCGCAATAAAAAGGCAGTTATCTAATCCATTTGATTTAGATAACTGCCTTACTTTTGATACGTTATAGTTTATTAGGTTAAGAGTTACTTAGCTTAGTGAGCTTCATCCCAGTTATCACCAATGCCTGCTTCAGCAATTAATGGCACCTTCAGCTCTACTGCATCATTCATCAATTCAACCAACTTCTGCGTAGTTTCTTCGACAATATCTTGATGAATTTCAAATATCAATTCATCGTGCACCTGCATAGTCATTTTAATCCTGTCGTCGTTTTGCTCTAACAACCATGAATCTACCGCTAACATGGCCTTTTTAATGATATCGGCAGCAGTACCTTGCATAGGCGCATTGATTGCAGCACGCTCGGCCGCTTTTTTGCGCATGCCATTTTTAGCATTAATGTCAGGTAAATATAAGCGGCGGCCATACAAGGTTTCAACATAGCCCTGCTCACTCGCTTTTATTCTAGTATCTTCCATATAAGTTAATACACCTGGATAACGTTGAAAGTATTTATCTTGATACTCTTGTGCTTGTTTACGGCCTATATTTAATTGCTTGGATAAACCAAAGGCTGACATGCCGTAAATCAAACCAAAGTTAATGGCTTTGGCACTGCGACGTTGATCTATGGTCACTTCATCAAGCTCAACAGCAAAAATTTCTGCTGCTGTCGCTCTATGGATATCTTTACCTTCGCTAAAGGCGGTTACTAAACCTTTATCATCGGACAAGTGCGCCATGATGCGTAATTCAATTTGTGAGTAATCTATCGCCACTATTTTGTGATCTTTAGGGGCAATAAACGCTTGGCGAATTTTACGACCTTGCTCACTGCGAATTGGGATATTTTGTAAGTTTGGATCGGTCGAAGATAAACGCCCAGTCGCCGTAACTGCCTGATGATACGAAGTATGCAAACGCCCGGTTTTTTCACTCACCATTAACGGTAACTTATCCGTATAAGTCGACTTTAATTTACTTAAACCTCTATTCTCTAAAATAACTTTAGGTAATGGGTAATCAAGTGCTAGTTCTTGCAAAACATCTTCTGCAGTAGATGGCGCACCTTTGGGTGTCTTTTTGATGACCGGGATTTTTAGATCTTCAAAAAGAATTTGCTGTAATTGCTTCGGTGATGCCAAGTTAAAGCTTTTACCGGCTAAGTTATGTGCTTCAATTTCCAACTCGGCTAAGCGCTGACCTAGGGTCTGGCTTTGATCGGCTAAAATATCACTGTCAATCAATACCCCTGTTTGCTCCATACGGGCCAGTACAGGTAATAAAGGCATCTCAATTGCATTAAAAACACTGAGCTGCGACGCTGATTTTTCTAGCGCTGGGAAAATAGCTTTATGTAAACGCAAAGTGATATCAGCATCTTCTGCGGCATAATGACCGGCCTTTTCAAGTTCAATTTGATTGAAAGTAAGCTGCTTAGCACCTTTGCCAGCAATATCTTCAAATTTTACTGTTTTATAATCAAGGTATTTCAGTGCTAGTGCATCCATATTATGGCGAGTAGCAACACTGTTATAGCAATATGACTCGATCATGGTATCAAATTCGATACCTTGCAAAGCGATATCATAATGACTTAATACATTGGCATCATATTTAAGGTTTTGACCAATTTTTTTAATGGTCTTACTTTCTAGTAACGGTTTTAACTGCGCTAATACCCAGTCTTTATCAAGCTGTTCGGGAGCATCTTCATAATCGTGAGTTAATGGTACATAAGCCGCTTTACCTACTTCCACTGCAAAAGATACGCCGACTATTTCAGCTTTCATATAATCAACACTGGTTGTTTCAGTATCAAAGGCGAAGGCATCACACCCTTGTAACTTCTCCAGCCACTGGCTAAATAAGGCCTTATCTAAAATGATATCGTATTCACTTTCTGTAACTGTCACTGCTTCGATTTCCGCAGCTTGCTCGCCTGTTGAGCTTGTCGATTTACTTGATTTAGTGCTTGCCTCATCAACACCTTTAGCTAAATCAGCTAATAAGCGTTTTAATTCAAATTTTTGATAAAGCTTAGTAAGTGCTTCGACATCTGCTTCACCGGCAGCTAATTGTCCTGCGGTTTGCTCTAGTTCAACATCACATTTAATAGTGGCTAATTTATATGACAAAGGTAGCTGCACTAGCGCATCACGTAGGTACTCGCCTATTTTTCCTTTTACTTTATCAGCATTAGCAATAACTTCAGCCATAGTGCCATGCTCCGCTAACCATTTAACGGCAGTTTTTGGACCACACTTTACTACACCAGGGATGTTATCCACTTTATCGCCCATTAAGGCAAGATAGTCGATGATTTGATCGGGGCGAACACCAAATTTTTCACTAACGCCGGCAACATCCATTTCTACATCAGTCATGGTATTAATTAAACGCACATGTTTAGTAACTAGCTGCGCCATATCTTTATCACCCGTTGAAATAACGGTTTCTATACCGAGTTCATCGGCTTGTTTTGCCAAGGTACCAATAACGTCATCGGCCTCTACGCCGGGGATGACTAATAAGGGTAAACCCATAGCAGTAATAATTTCATGCAATGGCGCTATTTGTGTACGTAAATCATCCGGCATTGGTGGACGATTTGCTTTGTATTCTGGATACATATCATTGCGAAAGGTTTTACCTTTTGCATCAAAAATAGCGATAATATTGCCATTTGGGTAGTCTTTTTTCAAACTACGTAGCATATTCAATACACCGGTGATGGCACCTGTTGGTTGGCCATCTGCGGTTGAAAGTGCTTGCAAATAAGGCACGTGATAGGCTCGAAATAAATACGAAGATCCATCAACTAAGATCAAGGGTGATTGCGTGTTATTAGCATCAGGTGAGGTTGCAGAAATTGTCATAAGAAATACGCGAAGCGAGTAAAATAAGCTAAAGGTGGCTAAGCATGCCACAAAGCGCAAGTAGGCTCCACTTTATCAGTGTGCTTAATTGCTTGGATCATGGATCCTCTTGTGGATAACCTTGTGATCAAGTACGAAAAACAGCCAAGAATTTTCAAATGGAAAATCTGGCTTGGTAAATGTAGTCTTTTGATTTCATTGTAAAAAAATGAAGCGCTAGAGCCTTCTAATAGACAATGTTTTTATTTTTATTATATGTGGATAATTTTATTATCAAGTTACTTTTAAGTTGTACAAAAAAGCACCTAATGAAAATAACGAGGTAAGAGATTATCAGAATTTGGCGTGATTACCAGCGCATTTTTAAACTTTTTTTACAGAGTAGTTACACTTTTAAAGAACAAAAAAACATAAGCGAGTAAGGACAATAGCTAGCAACAGATCCACCAGTTAAATAAAAATATTTATGATTAATTTTATTTAAAAAAACAAAATTCCTGCTAAATTTTAGCAGGAATTTTTATCCCCATGACATGGTAAAATACGAGTTTTAAATTCCAACTGCATTCTGCCTCTTGGCATCGCAGGGTCAAATATTTTACTAACGCGTTAGTTGGGCAATTTTTGTTTTAGAAAACCATGGATACAATACCGGTAAAACAAATAAAGTTAATAACGTTGCTGTCACTAAGCCGCCAACAATAACACTGGCCAGTGGTCGTTGAATTTCAGCTCCAACACCATTTGACATCAACATTGGGATCAAACCTAACGCTGAAGTAATAGCCGTCATCAATACCGGACGTAAACGTGATACCGCGCCATCAAAAACCGCTTTTGAAGTGTCAATACCATCTTTAACCAATTGATTAATACTTTCGACCATCACCACACCGTTAAGTACGGCGACACCAAATAAGGTGATAAAACCGACCGAGCTTGGCACTGATAAGTATTGCCCGGAAATATAGAGCGAGAAAATACCACCAATAACCGCCAAAGGCACGTTAACTAAAATAAGCATCGCTTGACCGACAGAGCCAAAGGCAAAGTAAAGTAATAAAGCAATTAGCGCCAGTGATAACGGCACTACTACAGCAAGGCGTTGCTGTGCACGTTGTTGGTTTTCAAATTGACCACCAATAACCACAGAGTAACCTGCGGGCAAGTCCACTTTGTCATCAATAGCTTTGCGAATGTCGTTAACCACACTGCCCATGTCTCGGCCTTGTACATTGGCCTGAATAACCACACGTCTTTGTACGTCGTCACGGCGTACTTGTGGCGGACCAGACTCAAAACTCACGGTGGCAATATCGCCTAAACGTACCCAAGCACCGGTAGGTGATTGTATTCTCAGGTCAGCAATAGCTTCCTGGTTATCACGATACTTTTCTTCAAAACGCACATAAATATCGTATCTTTCATTACCATTGATTATTTGGCCAGCACTAACGCCACCAATGCCATCTTTAACCACGGCCATGACATCGCCAACCGACAAGCCATATCGTGATAGCTGTTGCCTTTTTGGTTTGATCACTAGTTGTGCTTCGCCAGCTATTTGCTCTAAGGCTACATCTCTAGCGCCAGCAATTTTCTTAATGACAGCTTCAATTTCTTGACCTTTACTCGCCAGAATATCTAACTCAGGACCAAACAGCTTAATAGCAAGTTGTGCTTTAACGCCAGAAAGTAATTCATCAACACGGGTAGCAATAGGCTGTGAAAAGTTAAGTAATAAGCCTGGAAACTGTTCAAGTTTTTCTTCCATTAAGGTCTGTAGCTCAAAGCGATTACTGGCGCTGGTCCACTCTGACACGGGTTTTAAGCCAATGTATATTTCTATGTTATTGACTGGTTCAGGATCACCACCAATTTCTGCACGACCAATACGACTTAGCGTGTACTCTACTTCAGGGAATTCCATTAACATTGCTTCAAGAATGGGTGCCACTGACAAGGCCGTTGCCAAACTTGATGAGGGCGCTAACGTCGCTCTTAGATTAATCGTGCCCTCTTCAAGCTCAGGTACAAACTCGGTGCCAATTTGTGGTACTAAAGAGGCAGCGCCAACAAACAATAAAACTGAAACAGCAATCACTACTTTAGTTTGCTTCATTGCCGCTTTAAGCCCTTGGCGATAAAGTTTGTCTAAGGGTTTTAAAACAAAGCTCTCTTTTTCTTTAACTCCTTTTTTAAACATATAAGTAGCTAAAGCCGGTACCACAAATAATGCCACTAAAATAGCAGAAATAACCGCTAAAATAATACTGATAGCCATAGGTTGAAATAGTTTTGCTTCAACTCCTTCAAAACTAAATAGCGGCATAAATACCACTAAAATGATGGAAGCAGCAAAAAATACCGGACGGGCAACTTCTTTACCGGCTTCTTTTAATCGTAACGGGATACCCGCCTCATCGTTTTCCACATGATGTGGGTCGACATCCGTATCTGGATTTCTTGCTTGGGCGTTTTGATCATGTGTGGCATCAGGTCTATTGAGATGTTTAACCATGTTTTCAACCATGACTACTGAGCCATCAACCAGCATACCAATAGCAACCGCAATACCACCTAACGACATTAAATTAGCCGATAAACCTAGCCAAGACATCACCATTAACGCAATAGCGATAGAAATAGGAATTGAAATGAGTACTAAAAACGTGGCGCGCAAGTTCATTAAAAACAATGCCAATACTATGGCAATGAAAATAAACGCTAAGGCTAAGGCTTCCACCACGGTATCAACCGCTTGAGTAATTAAGTCAGCTTGATCATAAAACGGCTCAAAACGTACACCTTCGGGCAACGCTTGGTTGATCATTGGAATACGTGCACTAATACCATCAATAGTGGCTTTGGTATTTGCCCCCATACGTTTTAGGACAATGCCGGTAACCACTTCACCTAAGTTTTCAATATTACCTTCTGCGTCTCTGCGGGTCATAGTAACCGCGCCTTGGCGAATCTCACTACCCAGTGAAACCTTAGCGACATCATCAATAGTAATCACAGTACCAGCAACGGTTTTCACTGGTACTTGTCTAATATCGGCTAAACCCGCTTCGCCACTATTAAACCAACCGGTACCACGAATCACTAATTGTTCTTGCCCGCGGTTCATGTACCAACCACCAACATTGGCATTATTGTTCTCAAGTGCAGCAACAATATCGTCTTGGGTTAACTGATATGACAATAACTTACTTGGTTCAATGTTTACCTGATACTGCCTAACATTACCGCCAAAAGACAATACATCGGTAACACCATCTACTGGCATAACCAATAACTTCACGATCCAGTCATTCAAACTTCTTAAGGTCATTGAATCATAGCCAGAATCTTTGTCAGCAATTAACAAATACTGAAATATTTGACCCAAGCCCGAGGTATTAGGCCCCATGGCTGGTGTACCTACACCTTGGGGAATTAATTCTTTCGCTGCTTGTAAACGTTCAAATACCAACTGGCGAGCAAAATAGATGTCGGTACCTTCTTTAAATACTACGGTAACCCCCGACAAACCTGTTTTAGAAATTGAGCGTACTTGCTCGACATCAGGCAGTGCATACATTACCGCTTCAATCGGGTAAGTAATTAACTGCTCAACTTCTTCCGCTGCTAAGCCAGGTGCTTCGGTATTTATCGCTACCTGAACATTTGTTACGTCGGGAAAAGCATCTAAATTTAACTTGGGGATCACCATAACAGCTGCCACCATAGTGGCGATCAGTGCGATAACTACCAATAGTCGATTATTGATCGACCAATCAATCATTTTATTAAACATAATTTCATTCCTTACCTAGTGGCCGTGCGGATCAAATCCGCCTTTTGCTATTTCGGAAGCAACAAAGAATGCACCTTTGATCACTACTCGCGTATTAGGGGCAATACCGATAATTTGACGGTAATGACCTAACGGCTGACCCAGTTCAACTTCAACGGCTTTAAACTCACCAGGGTGATCTTCAACAAATACCGTCCAATCACCATCAGCGCCACGCATTAGTGCCGTTTCTGGCACCGCTATAACTGGGGTTTGTGTATCAAACTGAAAATTAACATTAACGAACATGCCTGAATGTAAAGTGTCATCTTTATTTTCAACAGACAAACGCACAATTCGAGTACGGGTAATGGGGTCTATGGTGTGTGCTTCTTGGATCACTTTAGCGAAATGTACTTGGCCAGCAAACTCAATCTTAGCTATGGTGCCGACAGGTAAATTCAGTTTCTTATTAGGTGAAACTCGCGCTTCTACCCATAAATTTTCTTCATTTGCCAAAACCATTATTTTATCGCCCGGCGCAACTCGCTGCCCTTGGGAAAAATCGTCACTTAATACCGCACCAGCTCTTTTAGCCACCAAGGTATACTCACCAAGATTTGATGAATTGTTTTTAACAATATCTTCAATGGCGGCTTTGGTTAAGCCAAATGCGGTCAAGCGACCAAAAGCAGAAATGTAAGCTGTTTCACTGGCTAATAAACGACTTTCACTGACGGTACCAATACCCAACTTTTTAGTACGTTGCCATTCACTATAAGCTACACGATATTCCGCTTGTGCATCTGCCATTGACTCACTAAATAGCGTCACTAAAGCTTGGCCTTTTTCGACATGTTCACCCAAAATAGCGTGGCGACTGATCACAACTGACTCGGTACGTGGCGAGACAATGTAACTGGTGTACCCGTTCGCTTTTATTTCTCCCGGGGCATAAACACTTTTAGCGAAAATTTTTGCTCTTAGAGTAGATACTTTGATATTGGCTAAGGCCATTTTTTCCGGGCTAAATCTTATACCTTCTTCATGCTCTTCTTCACTAGCACTCTCGCTGCCATTTTCGTTAGTACTTTCGTTAGCATGGCCGTGACCATCATCGATTTTAGTTTCATGCTTGTGTTCAGCTTGTAGCACTATTGCTTGAGCTCCCGACAACGCGTTTTCTTGCACAACATAGTTATAAGCTAACACTGTGGTCGATGCCACAGCTAAGCCGGTAAATAGACTGCTCAGGGTAATGAGTTTTATTTTTTTAGATACTTTATCAGTTATTATATTTTTCATTTTAATTCCAAATTCTTTGACAACTTATACCTACGCTACTGGTAGTTATATAAGATGAGATAACGGTTTTAGTTTAATAGCTTAGTGACGACATTTAATTGGCCGACATTCAGTAACCATTGCACTTCGCTTAATTTGAACTGGGCTTGTAATTCAATGCCCGCGTATAAACCTTCCGCTCTTTGTTGTAACGCCAATAAATAATCAGAGGTATTTAAATCACCTAATTGCCATTGCTTTTGCAATAATTGCGCACTGTGTTCACCACGCCCTTGCATTAATTTTTGCCAACGGCCAAGATATTTTTTATTAGAGATTAATGACGCAGTACTTGCCTGTATCAGATACTTTTGTTTACGCATAACCGCACGAAAACTCGCTTCTGCGGCGATAGCTTGCTGATTTTTTGCCTTGGCGTTGGCTTGGTAGTCATTACGGATATTTAATGGCATAGAAAAGGTGATGCCGACTATATTATCGTCAGCATTTTTTCCGGCACTAAGACCAATAGTAGGATCGGCTTTGGTTTCAAGCATGGCATATTGAGCAATGTTTTTTTGTACTTGCCATAGCGCTTGCGCCGCTAATACTTGCGGATGCTGTGTTAACCACTGCTCAACTACTTGAAAGTTTGTAACTCCCAAGCCCTGCTCGGGATACACCTGAGTATCAGGGCGCCAGTCTGGCAGTAGTTCATTAACATCCGCTTGAGCTTGGGTTAACTGTGCTTGTATTTGCGCAGTTTTATTGAGCAGTTGCGACAAATTCAAGAACGTCAGCTCAGCATCAACCGGACCAAGATCGCCAGCCTGCTGCCTTTTAGTAACAATTTTTAGCAGAATATCTAATTGTTGCTCCTGCTCAAACGCAAGTACCGATTTGTCCGTGGCAAGTTGCCAGTTAATCAATGCGGTTAATGCTTGGGCTTTTTTTTGTACTACTGCGTAAGTAAATTGATTACTGGCTACGGTTAATATTTTATCGCCAATGGCAACATTAACGGCCTGCTTATCCCACAAATCAATGGTTTGGCTAATACCAATATTAAAGTTATTACCGTCACCTTCTCGCTCGTAACCGGTAGACAATTCAGGGTTATAAAGTGGTAACTTACTGCCCTGTGCTTTTGAGAATTCAGCATTCATCCGTTCACGCGCTGAGACAATATCAGGGTGCTTATTGATTTGTCGATCGAGCCAATCACTTGATAAAGTTGTTTGCGCAAAAGCAAAACAACTTACCGACATAGTTGCCGAGTAGCTAATGAATAACGCTACGCCAGCAGATTTTACCGAGAAAAATTTCATAATAATCTCTTATACCAATCCGTATAAGAAAGTGTTCGCTTAGCGAGACTTCTTTATGCGGAACAGTATTCATTTAACAATAAAATGTCGCAACTAAGCCAGCTAAGCTAAATAAAATTCAGCTTTAGTTAATCTTTAGTTAAGTTTTAGCTAAAGATAAGGTTTGTTGCGGGTAATTTTTAAATTAAATATAAGATATAGGGGGGCGTATAAGTTCTTCAATGAAGCTCTTATCAAGGTTATCACTATAAAAATATTGATTGGTGATTATAAATTGAGGTGTTGGTAAAGTAGATTTGTTACTGGCAACCCATTGGGTATGAGTGCCTTGGCAATGACCACAATGGTGGCAATCTTTAATATTGTGTTCGCTGTCAGATGATTCATCGAAAAGTTCAATATCATCAACATCATGAGAATGTTCTGTGAGAATATGTTGAGAGTCAACTAGATGACTTTCCTCTGAATTAGCCACAGCAGCATATGATTGCAATGCAATCAATAATACTAATACGAAGCCAAGCCAAGTGTTTTTCATCGGTATTACGTTTACCCTAATATAAGAACCTGCGAAGGAAGATGTTAATCAAAAAAATTAACCTAGTCAATAAAACCAAGTAAGGTCATATAGCCTACCTCGCGCTACCTCAGTATTACAAGTTGTCTAAAAAAATTAAAGCGCCATCAAGTAATTAAATGTAATCAAGCAATAACGACTGAGCGATTATAATGTCGAGTTTCTCTTTGCTTGCTTTGACAAAACAGAGCTAATATTGATACCCGTTTACCCTTACATTGCATCCCATATTCCCCCTCTTAATTTATATTTAAGAATGAGACCTATTTTTATTTGAGCCAACTCTATAATTTTGCTATCTTTGCCGGCAAAATATCAAAAGGATCTGACATTAATGAAATATTCCCCCCTACTCACCAGCCTATGTTTAATTATATTATTATCGGCTTGTTCTACTAACCCCGTTAGTGTCTCTATGTCGACCTCTCGTTTTGATAACCCTGAAGTCAGCAGTGAACCATTATCAGTGAATTTAGCATTAGGCTCTGGTAGCAGAACAATATTAAACATAGAGACTGACGACAAGAATTTTTCCGGAAATGATATTTATGCCTTTGCCCGAGGTAATATTACCGCCACTAAAGGCTTAGAAATATCTATTAGTAGTGATGTAGATTCAGCCACCCACATAGGTATCAAATATCAATTTTATGGTGCCCATACTGAGCAATCAACTAAAGGTAATATTTCACAAGCATTTACCTTAGGTTATGAGAGAAACGAGACCAATGAGTGGTACTACTCCGGTGGCGATTACATTGCCTGTGAAAGTCTTTATTGTAATTATGTTGCTGAATCGGGTTATTGGCAGCATGACACCGATGTTTATGATATTGCTTGGGTAGTATGCTATAAACTTACAGACAGAGATATTATTTATGGTGGTCCTTTTTATCAATGGGGTCAGCTCAGTGGCTATAAAAGTACTGCTAACAACTCGACTGAGCCACTTGAAAGTGATGGCTAGTATGGTAGGAGGCAATCTAGCCATAGAGCATCGATTTTCATTTGGTCTGGGCTTAGCTGGCGAAATAGTTTATGGCAATTTAAACTGGGGTCATTACAGTCAAAATGATACTAGCTTTAATTTCAAAATTGATTACCAGTTTTAATCAATTATTGACTGCTACAGTAAGTACCGCTATTTTTATCAAAACCTTAGAATTAATTAAAACTATTTACTTGAAATAAGCGAGTTATATTATGAAAAAATTTGTCCAATTATCACTACTTACTTTGGCTTTAAGCCCTGTGCTATTAACATCTGAACTAGCCAACGCCAGCAGCATGCCACAATCGGTTTCTCCAGCTAACGCCAATGTTTATATCATTTCACCTGCCGATGGTGCAACTGTACCAAGTACTTTTACCGTGACGTTTGGCTTAAAAGATATGGGTGTTGCTCCTGCAGGTATGGCGAAGAAGCATACCGGTCATCATCATTTATTAATTGATAAGGATACTTTGCCTGCGTTTGATATGCCAATGGGTGGTGACGTTAAGCACTTCGGTGGTGGGCAAACACAAACAACCTTAACTTTACCTAAAGGCAAACATACGTTGCAGCTTATTATGGGCGATCATCATCATATTCCTCATAAACCAGCGGTTGTTTCCAAGAAGATCACTATTACCGTTGAGTAGACATTAGCCTTTAGCTGTGACTTTTCTTGTTGCCAGCGATACTGCTCAAGTACCTTGTCTCACTGGTACTTACGCAGCATCAAAAGTGAAATAGAATAGTTAAAACGCCATAGTAAAACTGAGATTAGAACTAATAGCATTCTCGTGACGCTCATTAGTTAAGGCATAATCAATTTGCTGTAACTCTAAGGTGATTTTACTAGCATTTGTAACGGTCCAAATTAGCCCTACTGCGGTACTGACACTTATTTTATCATTATCTTTAGCTATATTGGTGCTAACACGGGTACGTGCTGCGCCAATACGGCCGGTAAAACCAAAATTTAGTGTCACCATTTTTTCAACTCTTAAGCCCAAAAATAAATGACTATATTTTTGTTTTAATGTGACACACTGATTACTGATTGAAGAAGCATTACAATAAGTTCCAGAATCATTACTAAGTTTACCAATTTCGGTTTCCACAGCAAGCCAGTCATTTATCTTATAACCACCTAATACACTGTATTTCTCACTTGGTACATTAAATTGCTCACTATTAGTATGGTTAAAGCCTATGGTCGCACCGCCATACCATTGAGTATCATCAGCTTGCGCTGCGCTTAGGCTACTAACAAATAATAATGCCATCATAGTCATTTTATTAATCATTGTTGGTATCCTTTAAATTAGTAAGCGTAAACGAAATGCTTGAATCACTTTTTATATAATAACGTCCACCGGCAAAGTCTGGGTCTATCGTTCCGGTACTCTTTTGGTATAAATTCGCACTGACGGTACAGTTATCACCATCAACCCAATACGCTCTAGAGATTGTGTTCATTGGGATAAGTAAACTCGTTTGACCTGCGATTAACTCATACGGTAAACCCGCTAATTCATCATTACCAATACTGAAATTTTGATTTAAGCACTCTCCGCGTAAATATAATTTGGTGTTATCAGTTGCGGCTAAATCCCACTCAATAGATAAGTCTGTTGTACTATGATCAATAACTTGTGCTGAAATCGGAGCTAAGAATTGAGAAAATGCCGGTATTTGAGCACTTGATGCTAATACGCTCCCGGTACTACGATTAAAAATAACGGTTAACTCATCCCCTGCTTGCAGCGAAGACGAGAGCTGCTCAACAGAAATATATGTAGTGTAATCTTTAAGGTGATAATCGTTTTCTTGGGTACGCTTGATATTAAGTGAAAATTGTTGATTGTTGTTAATACTTAATAATTGCTGTTCATCTGGCGATGAAAAGTAAATAACATCGTTAGAGAAATATGCGCTGGTCGCATTAATGCTGTTGTGGGTCACTGTGATGTCAATATTTTGAAAAATCAACTGCTCAGGATATTTTGTTGAGGGGTTATCATTACTGTCACACCCTGTCAGCACAATCAATATCGATAGGCTTGATAGTTTTATTAAATGGTTCATTAAGCGAAAAGTCCTTGTTTTTATACGCCACTAGCTCATAAATTGAGTATGAGATGCATATTAATACAAACAATTACCATTTAACAAGTGATGTTTTATTGTAAGTTATTGCTCTAGTTAATTATTTTATTTCTGTGATGTGAGTTCCTGAATTTAAAAAGCTTAATCAAGTTAGGTGAAATTGTTGGTGAGTTAGCTTGATCAACGTGAGGCATAGCTTGGAATAACCTGAACTAGGGTTAAATAGTTTAGAACTCTATATTTTCTAGAGTTCTAAACATGTGATAGTAATTTTTCTACATCATCAATTCAAAGTAACAAACTCTTCTGCTGAAGTAGGGTGGATAGCAACCGTATTATCAAAGTCTGCTTTGGTTGCACCCATTTTCATCGCTACCGCAAAGCCTTGTAATAACTCATCACTACCAAAGCCTATGCTGTGTAAACCAACAACTTTTTCATCCTTGCCAGCACAAATTAGTTTCATCCGCGTTGGATCGCGATAATCGTCGGTGATCGCTTGATAGAGCGCGGTAAATTGTGAGTTATAAACGGTAATATTGTCTGCTCCGTATTCGGCTTTAGCCTCATCTTCAGTTAAACCCACAGTGCCGATAACCGGATGACTAAATACCACAGTGGCAATGCCAGAATAATCTAAATGAAAGTCGGGTTTATTATTAAATAAACGTTCACATAAACGTCGACCCGCAGCTACAGCAACAGGCGTTAATTGTGCTCGACCGGTGTTATCACCAACGGCATAAATACCTTCAACATTGGTGTTTTGATATTTATCAGTAACAATAAAACCACGTTCATTAACTTCAACGCCGGCGGATGCTAAGTTGATATTATCGGTAGCTGGCTCACGGCCAATTGCCCACACAACAGTATCTACTGGCGCTAATGATTTACCACTAGTAAAGTGCACAACTAATTTTCCGTCACTCAGTTTCTCAATGCGTGCTGGTGTGCTGTGATTGTGTAGCTTAGGACCGTGCTTAGCCATTTGCTCAACTAAAGTATCACTTAACATGTCATCAAAGCCGCGCAATGGTTTTTCTTTACGAACTACTAAGTGAGACTCAGTGCCCAAGGCTTGAAAGACACCGGCTAACTCAACGGCAATATAACCTGCACCAATAACTGCAACGCTTTTAGGTTGCTCAGTTAAAGCAAAAAAACCATCAGAATCGATACCGTACTCGGCACCTTCGATAGTAGGGATAGCGGGGCGTCCACCCGTGGCAATGGTAATATGATCAGCAGTAATTAACTCACCATTCACTTCCACAGTATTTTTATCAATAAATTTGGCAAAGCCATTAATCACAGTGACATCATTCGCATCAAAGCCACGCTGATAAGCGGCATGTATGCGTTTTATATAAGCTTCACGGTTAGCCACTAATTTGCCCCAATCAAATTGAGACTCACCTTGAGTAAGATGCTGACCAAAGCCGTAATCATGGGCATATTTTAACGCATCGGCTATTTGTCCGGCGTACCACATGGCTTTTTTCGGAACACAACCAACATTGACGCAAGTACCACCAATGTATTTAGCTTCAATAACTGCGGCCTTCTTACCTAATCTAGCTGCTCTGTTAGCTGATGCTATACCACCACTACCGCCACCAATGGCAAGATAATCAAAATGTTGTGTCATAATTCTCTCAATAAATGTGTCGTTTCTTAATCAATATATATGCCCAACGGTCGCTAATTTCAAGTGCCATTTTATAAAGTCGACACCCGAAAACAATAAGCTTGGCTTTATTATTAGGTCAACACCTTGAAATTGTCTTAATTAAACATTACATCTAAGTAATTCATAAAGCTATTTAAGTAACCCTATGACCAATCCATTATTAGTATCGAGTGAACTACCTGCCTTTTCAAAAATTAAGCCTGAGCAGGTAAAACCTGCTGTTGAGCAAGCTATCAGTGACTGTAAAAAAGTTATTGAGCAAGTACTCGCTGATAATGATGTATTTACTTGGCAGAACTTAGTTATGCCAATTGATGACATTGATGATGTGTTAGCTAAACTATGGTCACCGGTTTCTCATATGAACTCAGTGGTTAGTAGTGATGAATTACGAGAAGCCTATGAATCGTGTCTGCCGCTTTTATCTGAATATGGCACCTTTGTTGGTCAACATGAAGGTTTATATCAAGCCTACCTTAGTGTTAAAAATAGCGATACATTTGAACAACTCGACGTAGCTCAACAAAAAGTAATCACCAATGCACTACGCGATTTCAAATTATCAGGCATAGCGCTAAATGATGAAGATAAAAAGCGTTACGGTGAAATTAAGACACGCTTATCAGAGCTCAGTTCAAGTTTTAGCAATAACGTACTCGATGCCACCCATGCTTTTAGTATTACCATTGAAAACAAAGATGAACTAACCGGCTTACCTGAAAGCGCCTTAGCTGCCGCTCAAGAATTAGCTAAAGCAAAAGAAAAACAAGGTTTTACCTTCACCCTAGATATTCCAAGCTACCTGCCAGTAATGATGTATTGCGATAATACTGACTTACGTGAACAACTTTATACTGCCTTTGTTACCCGTGCCTCAGATCAAGGCCCTAATGCTAATGAATTTGATAACAGTGGCATTATGAATGAGTTATTAAGCTTAAG
>NZ_JABSOV010000140.1 GCF_013215345.1 Colwellia sp.
CACTGTACCACTACACACTGACACCTAACGCCGTTTTAAGCGACAAATTGCTGTTGGCTAAGGTAAGTGAGGCACAAACAAAAAGCCAACTGTAATTTGTCCGACTTGAAAACCCTTGTTATAGGCCCACACACTAAGAGTTTTACTATACCAAGTTACGAATTTATTTCTGCTATTTTTTGAGGTTTCCTGTTATCCCAAGCTACGACTGTACTCCTTAGTTTAAGAAATGGACGCTCTACAACTACATACAAAACTATGGCGACTAAAAGGGCAGCTATCCCATAAACAAAGAATGCAATATATCCATTTGTTCTTAGCTGTTCTCCAAAATTTGTATTCATTATGTGAAATACAAATTTATGAGTCAGATAGAGGCTATAGGCTAATGTAGCGACAAAATAGACGCCTGGTACTTTATACTTTCCAAGTATTGAATTCGGGCTAGATGCTCCAGCAACAATAAATGCAAAACTGAATGACAGTATTGGGAAACCAATTACTGTTGCCATATACCCAAAGCGAGCTTTAAAAAGCCATATCGCGGTTGCTAGCCCTGAAAGACCCACAAGTAAAACTTTATTAGCGTGGTTCATTGTAAATTTCCACAGCTCAGGTTTAAACACTTTAAGTGCTGCAAGTAATACACCGGCTAAAAGTCCGTCTAATCTTGTGTATGTAGGGTAATATATATTTTCAATATATGACTGTCCCCAACCTAATTCATTTACCCAAATATATCCTCGTAAATACATTCCAAAGGCAATAATAAATAACGACAAAACTAGAATTTTAGTAACGCTACTTCGATGCATTAACTGCAATACAACTATCGGAAAAAATAAATAGAAATACTCTTCAATGCATAGTGACCAAACATGTGAAAATGTATTGTTGCTGGAAGTATCTATAAATAAATTGACCGAAAAGCTTAAAAACTGCCATAAGGGTTGTAAGCCATTTCCTTCCCTAGTAAAAGGCACTAAAAAGTAAATCGTCAAAACCACAATATATGCAGGAAGAATTCTAAAGACGCGATTTAAATATAATTCACTTAAATTAACCTCCTGCCTTTGCGCAACCAATTTAAACAATTGACTGCCAATTAAAAAACCACTGAGTACAAAGAATAGATCGACCCCCATCCAACCGAGACCAGATAAGTCTCTAGATGGAGTACCGTATTTCGTAGCGTGAAAAAGCATTACCCAGATAATCGCAATGGCGCGCAATAAATCTAGACCACAAAGTCTATTCATATTGTTCCTTTTTAGAATTTATAGAGGTGAGGTACAATATTCTGCTAGGTCCTATAACACGAAGCTAAGCGGAAAAAATGTAGTTGGCTAAAATGTTGAGGAACAAAAAAAGCCAACTGTTTTTTGTCCTTGTTTATTAAGTTGTTAGGTGAAAAATTCCATTAGTTCGTTTACGATCCCTGATGGGTCTTTAAAAGCTGCATCAATGTCATTAACTTAAGCTTAATTTACATGTTTACAATAAGTTAGCTAGTTGCTAACCTAGCTATGAATTAAAAATAGAGAGAAATCACCAATGAGCTGTTCAGTATTTAATTCAAATAGTACAAAAGTTAACCGATAAAATTCACTCAACTGAATTTTTAGAAAATCACCGTAAAAAATCTACTGATTTCACTCGAAATCGCACCCTTACTTTTCCTTGTTTAATTAGTTTTATGTTGAATGCTCTCAATGGTTCAATTCAGGCTGAACTCGTTCGGTTTTTCAATGTTATCGATGATAACTACTTGTCGACAAAGTCAGTTAGCACCGCTGCTTTTTGTAAAGCGAGAATGAAATTATCCCATCAAGCATTTGTTGAGTTAAACGATGATTTAGTTCAAGAATTTTATGAAACTGCAACCATTGATAAATGGCAAGGCCATAGACTGTTAGCTGTTGATGGGTCAGTCACACAATTACCTATATCTAACGAACTACTTGAGCATTTTGGAAAAGCTCGTCCACATGCCGCTATGCCCCATGTTCGTCTTTCACAACTTTATGATGTTAAGAATAATATTACTCTAGATTTACAGGTAGAAAGCCATTCAACCGGAGAGCGTGAAATGGCACTAAAGCATTTAAATAAAACCCAAACAGGCGACTTAGTCGTTTATGACCGAGGTTATCCTGCTGTTTGGTTTTATAAATACCATAGGCTAAAGAATGTCGACTTCTGCATGCGCATTGTTAAAAGCTCTAATGTTGTTAAAGCCTTTTTAGAAAGTGGGAAATATAGTGATGTCGTTGATTTTCCTTGTATTGAGAAGTCTCTTCGTCGATGTAGAAAAGATAAGATATCGACCGAATCACTACGCTTAAGATTAGTGCGTGTTGACCTGCCATCAGGTGAGCCAGAGGTTTTGGTTTCCTCATTAACAGATCTACAAGCTTATCCTACTGCTCTTTTCGCTAATTTATATCACCAGCGCTGGGGAGTTGAAGAAGATTACAAAGTATTGAAAAGTCGTCTCAACATTGAGAATTATTCTAGTATTTCTGTTGAAGGTATTTTACAAGACTTACATGCAAAGCTATTGACTAAAAACCTTGCTGCTTCTGCAATGCATGATGCCAAACGAAAAATAAAGAAGCCTAAAAAGAATAGGCTCTATGATTATAAGATCAATTTCGCTTTTGCGATAAATCAGCTCAAAGATAATATTGTGCGGTTCACAATGAAGCTAGCTGATCTTGAGCTATATGAATTACTGATAAGTAAAATATCAAAGAGTTTAAGTGTTATTCGACCCAATCGTAAGTTTGTTCGACAAGACCGTAGAAACAAGACAAATAAGTACCCAATGAATTATAAACGTATGTGCTAAACCCTTAAGTTAATGACATTGATGCGCACATTTGAGACAGTAACTTCGAATACAAAACCTGCCGATTAGACCCTCACCTAGCCGAAGAAAAGCGGATATAGCCTACTGATTCTGATATCATCTTAAGCATTGATTATTAACTATTGGATACTGCTCAAATATGATTACACTTTATGGGATTAAGAATTGTGACACGGTAAAAAAGGCCACTAAATGGCTTGCAGCAAACGACATTGCTCATCAACTTTATGACTTTAAAAAACAACCATTAACAGCTGAATTATTAACTGAATTTGTTAGCCAAAGTGATTGGTCGTTATTATTAAACAAGCGCAGTACCACTTTTCGTAACCTACCTGATGAGATAAAAAACAATCTTACTGATGAAGTAATGTTTGCCGCAGTGCTTGAGCAACCAACATTACTGAAGAGACCACTATTACCATTAAATGGTGAACTCAACCTCGGTTTTAAAATTGATCAGTATCAAAACCTTTTCGACAACAAGTAAGCAAAAAACATTGTAGTTAAAAGCCAGGTATTAAAAATAAATTAAGGGTAATCGTTGTGAGTCAAACCGAACAAAAAAATGAAAGTGCTGTTATTGAATTAGCAAAAGAACTTATCGCCAGAGCTTCCGTCACTCCCGAAGATGTCGGCTGCCAAAAACTCATGGCAGAGCGATTAGCCAAGCTTGGCTTTAATAATGAAAGCATGATTTTTGCTGATACCACTAACCTTTGGTCTCGTCGCGATAGTAGCGTGTGCAAGGATAATGACTTAGTTTTTTGTTTTGCTGGTCACACCGATGTGGTGCCGGCTGGTAACCTTGAATTATGGAATACACCACCATTTGAACCAACCATTATTGATGGTATGTTATATGGTCGTGGCGCTGCAGATATGAAAGGTAGCTTGGCGGCAATGATAGTGGCGACAGAACGTTTTGTTAAAGACCATCCAGATCATCAAGGCGCTATCACTTACTTAATTACCAGTGATGAAGAAGGTCCCTTTATTAATGGCACCACTCGGGTTATTGATACCCTAGAAGCACGCAATGAAAAAATCACTTATTGTATTGTCGGTGAGCCTTCTAGTACCAATGCTGTTGGCGATATTGTAAAAAACGGTCGCCGTGGTTCAATTACTGCAGAAGTCGTCATTAAAGGTAAACAAGGCCATGTTGCCTACCCTGAACATGTGAGAAATCCAATCCATTTAGCCATGCCGGCATTAACTGAGCTCAGCCAAGTAGAGTGGGATCAGGGCAATGAATATTTCCCGGCGACTAGCTTTCAATTATCAAATATTAATGCTGGTACCGGCGCGACCAATGTTGTCCCCGGCCATCTCACCGCATTATTTAATTTACGCTATAGCACAGAACTAACCGACCAAATGATTGTTGAGCAAGTCGAGTCGATATTGAACAAACACCAACTTGATTATGAGATAAAGTGGACTTTTAATGGCAAGCCATTTATTACCAAGCATGTAGACTCTGAGCACGGTTTTTTAAACGCTGTCAGCCAAGCCATACTCACAGTTACCGGTAGGGAAACTCAACTTTCAACCGCAGGTGGCACTTCAGATGGTCGCTTTATCGCGCCAACGGGAGCACAAGTGATTGAACTAGGTCCATGTAACGCGACTATCCATCAAGTCAATGAATCGGTTTCTTGTAACGATTTAGAGCAACTGGTTGATATTTATTATCACTGCTTGGTTAATGTTTTATGCAGCCACAAAAACACTAATGGTTAATTTATTTACAGACAAGGTTTCATTTAATCATGCCGACTAGCAAGGACATCAATTCAGCGCAAATACTGGGTCAAAACGAGCAACACTTGTATTATGTTAATGAGCGAGTGGCTATTCACCAAGAAATGAAAACTGCTTTTTCAGCTTTAGTTGCAGCGGCTAGCGCCGCTGATATTGACTTGAAAATTGCCAGTGGCTTTCGCTCGTTTGACCGACAGCTGCTGCTTTGGAACAATAAATTTTCGGGTAAAACACCGATTAAGAATATGGCTGGCGAAGTAATTTCCCCGGCGAACTTATCGCCACTTGATTTAGCGCACAGTATTTTGCTTTATTCCGCCCTGCCCGGTGCTAGTCGTCATCATTGGGGTTGTGACATTGATGTTTACGCGCAAAACCTACTCGCTGATGATTATCAACTACAGCTTGAACCGTGGGAATATAGCGCACAAGGGCCTTTAGCTAAGCTATCAAATTGGCTGGTTAAATACGCGCACCAATTTGGCTTTTATTTCCCTTATGCTAGCTTCCAAGGCGGTGTTGCCAGTGAGCCTTGGCATTTATCTTACGCGCCGTTAGCACAACAATATCAGCAAGCTTTTAATATTGAACGATTAGCCAAGGCATTAGTAAATAGCAGTATCTTGGGCAAAGACGAAATCATTAATAATCTAGATGACATAGCCAAGCGTTATATTAATAATGTCTGTGCGGTGCCAAGAAATGTTATACTCACTAAACTGTAAGCTGAGTGTCTTTACTTAGCCTTAACAAACTTATTAAGAGGCATTCCAATGACCAATTGGTTAGCTATTTGTATGATCGTATTGGCGCTAGCTATCATCATAGGCAACTTGAGCACCTTTCAAAAAAACTCAAAGCAAAAAATGCGTAAACACAATTTAAATGACTTAAAAGAAACCCTGCCAAGAACCAGTAAAAGTGGCCATAAATTGGCAACTATTGAAAAGAACAAACCTTAGGTTTTTGACTAATTCAAGACATAAAAAAACTCCAACATGTGGAGTTTTTTTATGTCTGCTCTTTACCTTATTTCGATAAAGAGCAAGTAAACTTTTTTAGTCGATACAGCCTTAAAAAACGTTTCTAAACGATAAACCCTGCTCGAATATTGGGAATATTCTTTCTAACGTTGCCAACGGTAATGGCTCACCGGCAGCATTATAAATGGTGACTGCGGTCTTCTGATCAAGCTCATCAATAGGCGCTAAAACAAATTGATAATGGGCATCACTTACATCGATTACCGGTACATCATCACCCCAAATACTATCCCAAATACTACTCTCTGGTTTAACAAAGTCGACATAGTAAATTTTCTTATCATCATTCAAATCACTAATAGTAAAACCGTGCTTTTCAAAGAATAGTGGCATATTGCCCCATAGGTCGTCTAAACCCATCTCAATTATATAAGCGGGTTCCTCTTCAATGTTCTGGCCTATTGTGACTAACTTTTGATTGGCACGAGTTAAGCGATCTGCACGTTGTTGCACACGATAACTATAATCAACGGCGGCAATTAGCTCATTAAGCATGGCTTTTTCAGCACGTTGCTTATCAATGGGATCCATTGTTTGGCTACCACCGGTTTCATCGGTTTGTAAAAAATCAACTAATGAAACACGTAATGAAACACTGCGACCATGTGGCTTAGCTAATAATTGATAACGAAAACGTACACTCTTTGAAAATTGTATGTCGGTAAAAATCCAACCAACATCCACTTCGTTGTGATACCAATCAGACTCTAGGATCGCGGTTTTAATACCTTCTCGCTTAATACTGGTTTCTTTTAAGCTGGTCGCCCCTTCAATAACTTTACTTAAAGTAACCTCAGTATCTTCTTCAACGTAGTTATAACCAATGTTATCTTCAACTAACTTTTCAGT
Source organism: Colwellia sp. (assembly GCF_013215345.1). GTDB lineage: Bacteria > Pseudomonadota > Gammaproteobacteria > Enterobacterales > Alteromonadaceae > Colwellia. The sequence goes on from NZ_JABSOV010000140.1 coordinate 6,532, forward strand.
GACAACTTTTTCGATAAAATCCAATAAATCTTTATCTTCTAAAACTTTATCAAACCAAATAATCGCGACACCAGACTCGTCCACAACTCTTGAAGATGCGGCAACAGGCATAACCAGTGACGGTGCTCGAATATCCATATCGGCGCCAATAGGGCCTTGATGATTTATTTTATCGGTGACAAAAAAATCCTTCGCTTGCTTTGGTTTATTTAAATTGGCTGGAATAACGAGATCGTTAGCTTCAGGTTTATACTGATAATCAAAACTGCCTTGGGCTTGTTTATTATTAACAGAACCACAAGCTGTTAGTGATAAGGCTAACAGTGATAAATAAAATACTCTACAACTCATTAAAACTCCTGTGGCTTAGGTTATTGATATTCAAAACCCAACTAAGCTCACTAAAAAACTAAAAACAATTCGATTTAATACCAAACGAGCAAATCTATTATTTTCTCAGGCGATGCCAGAGGATCCATAACAAACTCAACGCCTTTAGATTAAAATAGGGCTAAACATTGCGCCCCATGGTACTTGGCTGATTTTACAAACACAAGTTATATGACCACAAAAATGCAAGATGATTCCAACTTTAATCATGATCAGTTACAATGCGCCTTTCTGGACAACTTAGGCGTAATGAATGTCACAATATTTAGTACTAACAGCGATGGGAGCGGACCGAACAGGTTGTGTTAGTGAGTTAACTAAATTAGCAAGTGAATGCGAATGTAATATATTAGACAGCCGAATGGCCCTTTTTGGCTCTGAATTTACCTTCATTATGCTGCTTAATGGCGAAGCCAGAGCAATTAATAAAATTGAAGCCAGAATCCCCAAAGTTGCTCATAGTTTAGATTTAGTCACTATGATGAAGCGAACTTCTGGCCATAGAACCTTTGACTTGGTCAAGCATTACCAAGCCGAGTATTGTGGAATTGATCAACCCGGTATTTTAAAAGCCATGACCGCTTTTTTTGCCACACGTAAAATAGATATCTCTTCATTAAAATCAGCAATAGATCCTAAAACGAACCATATGAGTGCCAACATATTGTTTGCTTTAACAGAGAAGATTAGCATTGATGAGCTTGAACGTGACTTCTTAGAGCTTTGTCAACAAACTGATGTTCAAGGCTGTATCAAAAAAGCCAATGCTAATTTATTACAGTGATAAGCATAAAGGCCAAGGCAATATCCCTAATAAGAAAAATGACTTTCATCCCTTTTTAACAGTGAGTTTATAATGAATACTTTAAACATTGGTGATACCGCGCCACTATTTACCCTAGCTAATGAAAATGATGAGTCAGTATCATTGGCTGATTATATCGGCAAAAAACAAGTATTAGTATATTTCTACCCGAAAGCGATGACACCTGGCTGTACCGTTCAAGCACAAGGTTTACGTGATATCAAAGCAGAGCTTAATGAATTAAATACCGTTGTTTTTGGTATTAGCCCTGATGAAGTAAAGCGTTTAACTAAGTTCTGCCAACGTGATGAACTAAACTTCTCCCTACTATCTGATGTTGATCATAAGGTGGCGGATGAGTTTGGTGTTTGGGGTTTGAAGAAGTTTATGGGCAGAGAATACGATGGTATTCATCGTTTAAGCTTTTTAATTGGCCTTGATGGCAAAATCAGCCATGTGTTTAATAAGTTTAAAACTAAAGAGCATCATGATGTTGTTTTAGCTGTACTAAATGAGCTAAATCAGTAAACCAATCAATCATTAAAGTCGTCTATTAAGTAAAAATCAAAAGGCCTAAGTTAAGTAAAATTAACTTAGGCCTTTTTAGTGATAGCTTTTGAGTTCTATGCCCGACAATAGCATGGTTGCTCTGACTAAATGGTTAGTACACTCTGTTAATCTATTTCTTCATCGTCATCTTGTGGTTCATATTCTTGCTCAATAATCGAAAATCCTTCTTTAGCAACATATTGAATGCTGATAGGCTCAGAAAAATTAGGTATATCATCATAACTGAACACCGAATAATACTTTTCAATATTGGCATTAGCAAAATTATCAAAGGTGTAATTATCTGGACCACCATACAATTTAACGCCATCATATGGTGATTTAGGCGGATGGAA
>NZ_JABSOV010000141.1 GCF_013215345.1 Colwellia sp.
ACCGAAACGAATTTGCCTTGTTATTGAACCTCAAGCATAGTTCTGAGTTGGGAAGAAATTTAATCAAATTGGTATTAGTTTACAAATCGATTAGCAGTGTAGCAGAAGAGAGTTGAGCAAGACTATGGCTTACCTCATTGAAAGATGAGGCAAGCGGCAGCATTTTGTTACAGGGTGTTACTGGCTGTTGTTAGAGGATAAAACTAACGATTTTCTAGGCGATTAAAGTCGAGTAAACCGGCAGATTCTGGCTGGTTAGTTTTATACCAAAGATGTATTTCATCAGCATATTGCCAGAACTGTGGGTTGGTTCGGCGAATAGCAAATTTGCCTTTAAGTTTTTGATAATCTTGCTCGGTTTTTATCGCAGTAAAGCGGCTGACAAACTCAGTGAGTTGAGCTTGTTCAACCTTATAAAAAGCGTTGGGATAAGTACCAACAATACCGCGTAATACTGCAAGGGTGTCTTCTGCTGGCAGCCGTCTATTTTCTTCAGAAAATAAGTGCGCGACATTGCTGTGTGCGGAGTTATTGATCAAACTATAAACGTGTTTTTTATCGCCATTGGTTACCATGACATAACTTACTTGCGGTAATAAGGCGACGCTTGCTCCGGGCATACTTGCTAAGTCTGCTATCAGTTTATCGCTAGCACTTAGTGGCAATGACGTGAGGTTAAACTGGTTCACTTGGCGATTTTTGGTGTAATTAGCGACGAATTGAAAAAGCTCTTTTTTCGGGTTACTTGTTTGGTAGTTAAGCCCTGTTTCAGGTAACTGATAGAAATCGTCTGAAAAAATATAATCTTTAACTGTATCACTGGTGCCTCGATACCAATATTCATGCACTGATTTACGTTGTTCTTTCGGCAGTAAGCTAATGAAATTACTCTCTGCTTCCATACGTAAAAAGTCCATATAAAGACGAGTTTTTAATTGATGAGCAACATTGCCATAAACATCAAATCCAGCCACTAATAAATAATGAATACGCTCTAATAAGGGGTAAGTTATCAGCCAAGCCGTTTTAGGTGTTGGGCCAATAAAACCTTTTAATACCGAAGCACTGTCATAGTGTCTAAAGACCGTTAAGCTGGCGTTTGGGTTGCCTTTCCCTGACCAAATTAAATCTAAATTTATCTCGTTGGTCTGTAAGTTAAGCTCTTCTATATAAGCTAATTTATTTTTTACATATTCCTGCTGGCGATTAGCATATTGGCGCCAGTACAGTAGCGACATGGTTTTATCGCTGGTAGCGGCGGGTAATTGTAATAAATCAGTATTGGCCTTAATGAATTCGTCATTAGGGTAATTATCAAAACTATCAGGGTTAAGGAAAAATACCCAAAAGTTATCTTCAATCACATTTAAAGCAATTTGGCCTCGACATACCGGGCCTTTGATAAAGTTCATGATGGAGAACTGTGCTTGATCTAATAAAAATTGATAACGAGACTTATCGGGAATGGCTTGAAAGGTTTTAAAGGGATTTGAGGCATTCACTAGCTGGTAATCGGGTAGTGAATTCACCACATAATCGGGCTGATAAAAAAGTTCATTAAGTCGGGAAAACTTTGCTTCGCCAAACGGGTAGGGCATATGGCGCTTGGCAATAATAGTATCGTTGTGTTTGATCAGTCGATAGAAAACTTCTGGCTTATCAACAATCGCATCATTACGACCTTCGGCATAAGGTGAATCAAAAGGTCGGCGGGTAGTAATAACCGCGATTTTTTCGCCACTTGGTGTACTTGAGCGTACTAGTTTGAAATAACTGCTTGGTGATTTATCAAAATATAAGTTGGCTAGGTATAAATGCTCATATAAATAACGCGCGATCAGCTGCTCTTTTGCCGAGCTGCCATTGAGTAATTTTTCCCAACGGTTAATCATTTGTTGTTCTGCGCTGGTCGGTGGTGTCGTCGCTGGCATAATTGCGCCTTGGGCTAACCAAGTAGTTAATTTAGTATGTTCTTGCTCTGATAATCCCGGCAAAGCATAAGGCATTCCACCAAGTGGGAAGTTACTCTTGTATTGTGCAAACTCTTCTATGGTTGGGCACTGCTGGCTTCTATCGAGTGAAACATCGAAGCTGTCATTCAGTAATGCTTCGTTGGGCAGAGGATGCTGTTTTTTTAGCTGTACCATTTGATAAAACAAACTGGCTTGAGTATTGGCCTGCTCAGTTTGTTGGCGCTCATTAAGTACCGGGAAAAAGCCTTGCTGGCGCAGTGGCGCTAGGCTGTCACTATTCAATTCAGTTAACTTACTTAAACTATCGCTAATGTTGGCGGTAAGTAAACGTTCACCACTATAAACGATGGCTTTGTTGGCACCACGTTCAATACCGGCGCGACTTTCCATTTTTAACTGGCAAGGGGCATCGTAACAGCCGTGACAAACAACACAGCGGTTTTCGATAATTGGCTGTATTTGTTGATTAAAGTGTATTGCTTGCGCTGTGGTTGCTTTTGGTTGGCTTAGGCGATTATCAACTTTGCTAGGGCCATATAACTGATCAAACTCCATGACACCTAAGGTGGCACAGCCAGAAAGAAATAGAAAAACAAATAGCCATTGGAACTTACCCATGAGAAACCTTAACTTGCAGAAATGTGTACATATGCGCTTAAGTTTAAGCTATGTTGATGAATACTGTAAAGTTGTCATATATTGTCAGCAGTATTCATCAACATTGAATGGGCTTATCATTGTGTTTAGTAGCGATTTCTTAGCGCTGGGATATCAGTGTGATATTGCACAAACTCAACTTCATAACCATCAGCATCAAGAAAGTAGATATTCTCTCTATATTCATCTGGCGTACCGTCTTTATGAATGGCGAAGCCAGCTTGTGTTATCCGCGCTATGGTGCCTTTTAGGTCACTGGTGATATAAGCAAAATGCGCTAAACCTACTTGATGACCGGTTAAGTCTCTATTGTCACCAACGCCATTATCGGCGAAGGCAATATATTGATAATCATCACCAAAATGTAACCAGTTTCTCGGCTTTCCTGACCATTCTCCTTTGTCACCACCACGTACATGCCAGTGTGGAAAAGCGGCTTGATAAAAAGCTAAACTTTTTTCTATATCACTGACCACTAGGTTAATATGTTCTAAGGTAATCATAATTGCTCTCCTTTACGTTTTGATAACGTATTTGTTCTTTAAGTAGTGTAGTTGTTTATGCTTGGTATTTTTTATCAACTCGCCAAGACGGATTCAAACGGTTCTCTCCAGCCCAATAGAGCTTTATTTTGTTGCCGCTAGGATCACGTAAGCTTGCTTCACGCCATAGATAGGACTGATTTGTTGGTAACTGTTCAAATTGAATGCCTCGTTGTTGGACCTCAGCAACCCATGCATCTAATTCTTGATGTTCAAAGTAGATGATTGCTCCATTTAGATTCTTGCTATCAGCTAAGTCAGCTGCAAGACTGAGTGAAAACGTTGCACCATCATCAGGGCAAGCAAAGCGCACATAGTGTGGGGTATCAACAATTTGTAAAAAGCCTAACCGACGATAAAACTCAGTACTAGCGTCCATATCTCTCACCGGTAAAGTTACTTGATTTAAATTCATAATGACTCCTTGTTGGTATAATTAGTTTTAGCGGCGAATGGTTAACCTACATGCCGTATGGGTATAAATGCTCATTGTTATAACTGTTGCTTTGCAAACTATCACGTAAAGTTTTCATCGCTTGGCTGTAATAAAAAAGTGTATGCAAGCTATAGCCGATGCGGTGGCGGATACTTTTATCTCGGCGTGTTATAGCACTATCTTCAAGTGATGCTTCAAGTGAATCTTCCGCATTAACCGTATTGAGAATTTCTTCAACATTTCTAATAATTAGGTGATCGGGAATAGCAACCAACTTGTTATTTGAAAAGGCATTCATGCGTAATTCAGCGATAGGGTAAGCGCCGCTAATACCATTAACAACAGACACTAGCAGTACCGGCTTATGTCCTATATCAGTCGCTTGCGCCATCATCAATAAATTTTTCAATAACGGCGAGGCTGTACCGCCCCATTCCGGGGTAATAAGTATTAAGGCATCCATCGCTTGTAATTGCGCATTAATGGCCAGCCAATCACTATCATCTTGTTGTTTACTCATCTCTTCACCATCCCACATGGGTACACGTTGTTTACATAATTCAATATGCCGAACGGCACTAAATTGACCACTGTTGTCAGCTAGGTATTCAGCAACTTTAGCGCTTTGTGACTGTGTGCGTTGGCTAGCACTGATAATAACTAAATTCATCACAATTCTTTCCCTGTATTAAGTAAAGCATTTTATTTATTTAATAAGGTAAACACTTTACTAAATAAGGTCAAGTAAAATATAAACAAAAAACTTTACTTAATATTGTGCTAGACGATGAAATCGTGCTAAAAATGGGTAATAATGGCGTTATACATAACCTTTTGGCCGGAGCTCTAATGAAGACTCATGAAAAAATAATTCAGCTATTAAAGACCCAAGGGCCGTTAACGGCAAAAATATTGGCGAGTGAATTGGGTCTTACCACCATGGGGGTGCGTCAGCATGTACAAGGTTTGGAAGATTCGGGCGATGTGGTTTTTAAAGATGAAAAAGCTGCTCGCGGTAGGCCAACACGTTATTGGTCATTAACGGATAAAGGTAATAGTCGCTTTGCCGATCGTCATGATGAATTAACCGTGCAGTTACTGGACTCGGTAATCACTTTATTTGGTGATGATGGTATGGAAAAGCTGATCAGTCATCGAGAAGAAACGGCGATGGCAAACTATCGATTAGCGCTCGCCGATCGCTTTGGTATTGAAGAAAAATTACAAACCTTAGCTAAGCTGCGCAGTGATGAGGGCTATATGGCGACAGTAGAGCAGCATGACGGTATATATTGGTTAATGGAGAATCATTGTCCTATTTGTGCCGCCGCGACTAAGTGTTTAAGTTTCTGTCGCTCAGAATTACAGATGTTTCAAACACTGATGCAAGAGGTTGCTACCGTAAGCCGAGAAGAGCATATTATTGACGGAGCAAGGCGCTGTGCTTATAAAGTAACGCCCACTTAACGTCGGCATTACTTAGTTAACAGCATGCTGTTAATTTTCTGCTCATTTATCTGCTGGGTAAATAATACCTTGCTGTTTTCTTGCTTGTTCTATCACAGTTAATACCTGCTTCGAAAGCTGCCAGCTATTCACCGATGATTCATTATTCTCACTTTCTATTAAATCGATAAAATGGCTAAGTTCGTAAGTCATTCTATTATCAGTTTGCGCCACTGTTAACGTTTGGCTACTACCGTTGTTTAAATGCAAAGAAACTTCATTGAACAATGATGAGTGCTGCCACATTAAATGACCATTTTCACCCTGAATTTCGCAAACATTGCTGCCATTACTTAGTTTTGAGTAACTTATATGTACTTGTAAAGTGGCCTGGTTATTATCTGTCTCTGGCACATTGTAATTCAATAATAGATCGCCATAACCATCAACCCCGGTTGGTAATTTATAACATTGGCCTATGATCTCTGCCGGTAAACCGAATAAATCTATTGCCAAATATAAGGGATAAATACCAATATCCATTAAAGCACCATTGCCAAAATTTAAATTAAAGGTGTTTGGATTTTCACCCCGTAAATAAGCAGGATACCTAGATGAAAACTGGCAAAATGATGCGCTATATTTTCTTATTTTGCCAAGTGCTTTTAACTGTTTTTTTATTTGCTGGTAGTTGGGCAGAAAAGTTACCAGCATTGCTTCCATAAAAGTAACCTTGTTTGCTTTAGCGGCGGTAACCATTAGCGCAAGCTCAGCACAGTTAATTGCCACGGGTTTTTCACAGAGGACATGTTTACCGCCATTAAGCATGGTAATACTTTGCTGAGCGTGAAAGTTGTTGGGTGAGGCGATATATACGGCATCAATAAGATTGCTGTCTGCTAATAAGGCTAAATCAGTAAAACAATGTTCAATGTTATGTTTATTGGCAAAAGCTTGTACCGTTGTTTGATGGCGAGAATAAACTGCCACTAAATTAAAGCGAGGATCTTGCCTTGCAGCCTCAATAAAAGCGTCGGTGATTTTACTTGTACCGATAACGGCAAAATTAGTCATGTTAAAGCAGCCTTAAAAACATATTTGGGGCTGAAAATTATTACATGCAGTGGTTGAAGAGTCTATCAAGCACCTTGCTTTTTATTGATAAGGTGGCTTAGTTTTATAGCTAGTGGTTTAGATGTTTTTATTCCCCTCAGAAAAAGCGAGGGGAGTTTAATTTTATTGTGAACTTGTTATTGGTTTTTACAAAATGCTGTAAAAGCTGCTGGTTCATTGGTAAAGTTTTGTTCTTTCGCTAATAGCCAAGGGCGCTCACATTGATTAGTGTTAGTACACCAAGCGTAGCCGGCGGAGCTTTTACAGCCGTGTTTATCTTGGTCATTACCAACTAAATTCAATAGATTGAAAACAGTTTTACCTTCTTTAATGGTAGTTAACACTTTATTATTTTTAATCTCTCTAACTTCCTGCTTTAACGGGTTATTCTCGACAATAACAAAGTCCGCTAATAAACCTTCCTTGATCATGCCTTTACGGTTTTCTTCAAAGAACTGATAGGCTGGGCCTGTAGTTAAGGCTTGCAAAGCACTATAGGCATCAATACGTTGCTCAGCACCAATAATTTCACCAGATCTTGACTCACGTGCCATGGCTGACCACATGATAAAAAATGGGTCTAATGGCGTAACATTAAAATCAGAATGGTTGGAAGTAATAAGGCCGGCTGATTTGGCTGCTTTCATTGGGCTGATAAAATCTGCTTGTTTTTTGCCAATATTTTTCACATGCACATCACCCCAAAAATAGGTGTGCATAGAAAAATATGACGGTGTTAAACCTAGTTCGACATACTTAGCTAAGTGCTCTGGTCGTTGAAATTGAGAATGGACAATAACGGTGCGCCTGTCGTCTTTGGCGGTGATACCGGCGCTTTCGACGGATTTAATCATCATATCAATAGCGGCATCACCGTTGGTATGTATTTGCAAAGGAATATGAGCCGCAAACATTTTTTTCGTTAAGGCATCAAGCTGTGTTTGAGTAATTGACGACTCTCCATGCCAATGCTGCTGACCAGCAGGCCCAGTAGTTAAGTAGGGCTTAGAGACAAAGGCTGTTTTACCTTGCGGTGAGCCATCTAAAGTAATTTTACAGGCTTGAAGTTTAAATTTGTTCTGATATTCACCAAACTTATATTTGGGATTATCAAACCATTTATCCATTTCAGTAAAAGCCGCTAATGAAGCAATATCAATCACTAACTTATCTTGCTGCGCGGCTTTTAATAAAAAATCTATATGCTTGGTATGAGTAAAACCCTCGACCGCATGGGTATAACCTTGGCTGGTATAATGTTTTTGTGCCTTCGCCATTAAATCAAACATTTCTGCTTCACTTGGCTGCGGCAGTTTTTCAAAAACTGGTATATAAGCCATTTCCATAATTAAACCGGCCGGTTCATTACTGTGTGGCATTCTGGCAATAACACCACCTTTTGGTGTTTGGGTGTTTTTATCAATTTTAGCCCAGGCAAGGGCGTTAGAATTGAGTACTGCGCCATGCATAGAAACATGAATCAAGATAACTTTATGTTTGGGAAAGGCGGCATCGAGCTCGGTTTTGATGATATGTCGCTTTTCTTCGATAAGCTCTTGATCGTAACCCCAACCAACAAGCCAACCACCATCAGCAATGTTTTGCTCTTGCTGATAAGCTTTTAATTTAGCAATTATTTGCGGAATATTGGTGGCTGTACCAACGGGTGGGGCTGAAACATTAACCTGATTGACCATCATTAATGCCGACATAAAGTGACTATGAGGGTCAATAAAGCCAGGCAACATGGTGCTACCTTGTAGATCCATTTGAGTCATGGCTTCAGGGTATTGTTTTAATGCCGACTCTTTCTTACCGACAAAGACAATTTTCCCCTTATGTTCAACAACCGCTTCGACATAACTAGGCTGCTCACCGGTCATGGTGACAATATCGCCACCAAAATACAGTGTATAAGCTGAGTCTTGTTGGACTTGCGCTTTATCAGTCTTACTTGCTGTTTCACAGCCGGTAAGTAATATTAGCGCGGCAATAAAAATTCCTTTATTGAACATAATCATTCCTTTGTCTTTAATTAGTTACCGTCACGGTAGTACTGCCAGCATTAAAGCTACCGTTAGCAGCCGGTATTAAACATTGCACTGTGTTGCTGCCTACTGTAGTTGCTTCGAAGTGTCCTTTACTACCAGATTCGTTACTAATGGTGCCGATGTTATCTATGGAGTATTTGAAATTCCAGGTGGCTTCATTGGTCATAGTTGCTTGGGCTGGAGCGCCGCCAGATGGGTAGTCGTAGAGTACTA
>NZ_JABSOV010000142.1 GCF_013215345.1 Colwellia sp.
TTTGAAGGTCATCTGCACTAAGTGAGTTATAGCACAATTATTTCAGCCATTTTTTGCTGCTTCGACCTTGCTACTGCATTTTACTAACTAAAATAATTATCAAAGAAAACGCCTCCCCAAGTAACGACACAAATACAAAGGGCTAAAAATACCGCCGCAGAGCCAAGATCTTTTGCTCGACCTGATAGCTCGTGGTGCTCAAGGCCAATTCGGTCTACCACAGCTTCTATCGCTGAATTTATAACTTCCACTAACAGTAATAATATTAAAGAGCTTAATAATAATGCTAACTGCATACCGCTGGAGGCAATAAATAAACTAAGAGGAATTAAGCAAAGGCATAAACACAACTCTTGCCTAAATGCTGACTCATGTTTATACGCGGCTTGTAAACCTAGTAAAGAGCACCGCGTTGCTTTTAATATTCGTGTAAAACCTGAACCGTTTGGTTTATTTTTTATCTCTGCTTGTGCCGAGTGATTTTCGTTCATATTAATAATACCCGTTACTAATCAAGGTGCATGTTTCAGAGTGTTTGAGCAATTTCAATTCAAGGCGCTGTGATGAAATAATGGTTATTCAGGATAATATGCTCCTGCATTATCTAATAAGGTACTTCCTGTACCGTCCTTATAAGTCACAGCAACGATGAAGTGATGTTGTTCAAGCGCTTCTTCGATGGGTTTAAAATGACTTTATACTAAGTTAAAGAAACAAATTATAGAGTGACTATACAAAACCTACTCTCCTTACCTCATGTCATTTTAACTCCCACTGAATCCTTGCACTATGAATAGTAATGGGTATGAACCTACTGAAGAAAGTGGCTATCCTGCTGTCGCAAGATTTGCAGTTGTTGATAGTTAATGATATCAGGTTTTTTATTCAAATCGTCAATATGGTATTTATTGGTTAACAAGCCGCTGGAATAGATAGTATTATCAACTAGGTAAGCCTTATCAATATAACTCGCCATGGCGACACCACGTTTTTTTGGTAAATCGAATAAATCAAAACCCGAACTAAAATGCGATAACGGTGAAGTACTATTTAGCACATGCTTTAGTAATGTAGGTACTACATCAACATGAGCAGAGCGATTAATTTGCTTAACTAAATTCTTTTGCCCAGGAATATGCATTACTAACGGCACTCTGGTTTGTGCTTGAGTAAAGTTACTACCATGCCCCCAATAGCCTTGTTCATTATCATTGAATTCTTCACCGTGGTCTGAAGTGATAATAATGACGGTATTTTTATCTTGACCAGTATCAATCACTGCTTGATGAATTTGCTTAAATAGCGAATCAATATAATGCAGAGAATTCTGGTAGTCATTTAAAAATGGCTGAGCATTAATATGTTTGTTGACGAGAAATTCAGCGGTCACTTTAGGTGTAGGTATAAATTTCCTATGATGTTCAGGGTAGTCATAATCATGATGTGATGAAGTCAAAAATACAAACTTAAACCAAGGTTTATCACCACTAATCGACTTAATATCAGCGATAACGTTATCGGCTACTTGTTTATCATTTTTGCTGCTACTGCCCTGCTTTGGGTAAATATAAAGAGGCTCTGATATATCGCCAAAAAACATTGCTTTCATAGCAAAGCGATTAAAATTAGAGCCGCTGTATGAGCTTATATTGTAACCCTGTTGGGCAAAGCTTTTAGTGAGCATACTTTGATGCTTAAAAGGGGCTGATTGGGCACTGGCTAAATAACTCGGATTTAAACCATACATCAAACTAAATAACCCCGAGACAGTGACATTACCACCACTGTAATGGTTTTCAAATTGATGACTCTTTTTAGCAAACTCCGAAATATAAGGGGTTATGTCACTGGTCAGCATATCAGCCCGCCAACTTTCAACAACAAATAACAATACATTAAGTGGCGTATTGTTATCACTTTCATCAAAAACAAGTGGCTTAATTGGATAGTTAAAACGTTGCGAAGATACTTTATTCTCAATGATGGGTTCATTAGTTGAAGTATTAACCACAAGTAATGCTGGGAATTTTTTTTGTAACTTTGCCATCATGCCCGTTGACGTTATGGGGGCGTAATAAGGCATATAAGGAGTGTATGTCAGAATACTTTCTTGCTTAGTGTAGTTACCCCAAATATGTATGCCTTGACCCAAGAGAAAAAGGCTAATAATACCAATATTAACCAGGGTAGTTTTCATATTGGCTAATTGCTTAGCTTTGCCATAAATAAATACTTGTAGGGCGACGACAGCAATAGCTACAATAATAACCAGTAAACTCATGCCCCAAGATAAACCTATACCTTGAAAATCAAAGATAGCCATTTCTATAAAAAGCATATCGATATGAAAGCGATAAATATTAAAGACCAAAATATCTGCCAGTAAAAAAATATCGAGTAGTACTTTCGGAATAATGATCAACACAGCCACTTTATTACTATATAACAGTGGCGTTAACATCAAGGTCAGTAGCAAACAAACTAAATAATAATAACTTGGGATACTCAGGCCATAAATAAAAGTGCTGAAAGTCCCATGCTGGTAAGCTGAATATATAAATACAGTTAACAGCGCTAAGCTAGTAATAAAACTAATGAATACATAACGAGTGGCAAATTGTAGGTGCTTGAATAAAGTTTTCATTGAAGTGGCTGCGAATTCAGCAGCTGATTACTAGCTGAATATCATCATAAGGGATAGGTGCATAAATTCTAATTCAATGAAATTGTACTAACCGTAAGACAAGTGTAATGAAAGTGTAAACCAGGTAGATAAGAGTGTAAGCAACTCAATAACAGATGTAAGTTTCTGTAAGAGTTACATTTTTGCTTTTACTTGCTTAACTTACGTAAGTTAATTTTACTGGATTAAATAATAAGTCTATGCTGAAAACCTGCCTATACACTACGTAACGTCTGCACTTCCCTATACCATTGAAAACGCCTTAATTAACAATTATCAACAAGAAAGCTTGCACACAATAAGCTTTCTTGTATAATACGCGCTCGCATTCAGCCAAATTGAGTGTGCTTTGCTAAAGACTTTTACTAATACTTTTATTGTTAAGTAAAACTTATAGCACTAAATAAAGAAGAACTAGATTCTTGTTTATTTCACAGCAGCTCTAATTTTGAGTTGAATGTTTATAGTTAACACACCCCCTTCCGGCACATAAGGAAGTAGAGGGTCGTGTTTTTTTGTTCTTTAAAAAGGGGATTTGTCTTCATGTCAAATCAAAGAATTCGCATTCGTTTGAAAGCGTTCGATCATCGTTTGATTGATCAATCTACAGCAGAAATCGTTGATACTGCAAAACGTACTGGCGCACAGGTTCGTGGTCCTATTCCACTTCCTACACGCAAAGAACGTTTCACTATCTTGACTTCTCCACACGTTAACAAAGATGCACGTGATCAGTACGAAATTCGTACTCACAAGCGTCTGATTGATATCGTTGAGCCAACTGAAAAGACTGTAGACGCATTAATGCGTTTAGATCTTGCAGCTGGTGTTGATGTTCAAATCAGCTTGGGCTAAGAGGAGTTTTAACAATGACTATAGGTCTAGTTGGACGTAAAGTAGGTATGACTCGTGTCTTCACAGAAGATGGCGTATCGGTACCTGTAACCGTTCTTGAAGTTGAAGCAAACCGTGTTGCTCAGGTTAAAACTGTAGACAACGATGGTTATGCAGCAATACAAGTTACTACTGGCAAGCGTAGAGCAAGCCGTGTAACAAAACCAGCTGCGGGTCATTTCGCTAAAGCAGGTATCGAAGCAGGCCGCGGCTTGTGGGAATTCCGCTTGAACGAAAATGAAGGTAGTGATATTGAAGCCGGCAGTGAACTAACTGTTTCAGTTTTCAATGACATCAAATTAGTAGACGTTACTGGTACATCGAAAGGTAAAGGCTTCCAAGGCGGTATTAAACGCTGGAACTTTACTATGCAACATGCAACGCATGGTGTTTCGTTATCACATAGATCAAACGGTTCGTTAGGTCAATGTCAAACACCAGGTCGCGTTTTCAAAGGCAAAAAGATGTCTGGTCACATGGGTGCTGTGCGCGTTACTACACAAAACCTTGAATTGGTTCGCGTTGACGCAGAACGTAACTTGTTGCTTGTTAAAGGCGCAGTTCCGGGTGCTATCAATGGCAACGTAATCATCAAACCAGCTGTTAAAGCTTAGTCCAGGAGATTTTGTGATGGAATTATCATTAAAAGACGCATCAGGTGCTCTAGAAGTATCCGAAGCAACTTTTGGACGTGAGTTTAATGAAGCGTTAGTACATCAAGTAGTAGTTGCATACGCAGCTGGTGCTCGTCAAGGTACTCGTGCTCAGAAAACTCGCTCAGAAGTTAGCGGCGGTGGTGCAAAACCATGGCGTCAAAAAGGTACAGGCCGTGCACGTGCCGGTACTACTCGTGGTCCAATCTGGCGTTCTGGTGGCGTAACATTCGCTGCTAAACCTCAAGATCACAGCCAAAAAGTTAACCGTAAAATGTATCGTGGTGCTATCGCTAGCATCCTATCTGAACTAGTTCGTCAAGACCGTTTAGTAGTAGTTAACGATTTTTCGGTAGAAACGCCTAAAACTAAAGAACTTGTTGCTAAGTTAAAAGGTTTAGAGCTTAAAGACGTATTGATTGTAACGAAAGAAGTTGACGAGAACTTGTTCTTATCAGCACGCAACTTGTACAAAGTTGACGTTCGTGACGTTGCAGCAATCGACCCAGTAAGCTTGGTTGGTTTCGAAAAAGTTTTAATCACTGCAGATGCAATTAAAGAAATTGAGGGGATTTTAGCATGATAAACGAAGAACGTTTGTTGAAAGTGCTTTTAGCACCGAATATTTCTGAAAAAGCAACTACAGCCGCTGAAGCAAACAACACTGTTGTTTTCAAAGTAGCTACAGATGCAACTAAAGCTGAAATTAAAGCCGCAGTTGAGAAACTTTTTGAAGTTACAGTTGAAGGTGTTAATACACTTAATGTTAAGGGTAAAGTAAAACGTACCGGTGCTCGTTTTGGTCGTCGTAACGACTGGAAAAAAGCCTACGTTACTCTTGCAGAAGGTAGTGACATCGACTTCGTTGGCGCGGAATCATAAGGAGCAGTTAAAATGGCTATAGTAAAATGTAAACCTACTTCTCCGGGTCGTCGTCACCTAGTTAAAGTGGTAAACAAAGAGCTTCATACAGGTAAGCCTTATGCACCATTATTAGACACTAAGTCTAAGTCTGGTGGTCGTAACAATAATGGTCGCATTACGGTTCGTCACATTGGTGGTGGTCATAAGCAACATTATCGTATCGTTGATTTTAAACGTAATAAAGATGGCATTCCAGCCAAAATAGAACGTTTAGAATACGATCCAAACCGAAGCGCTAACATCGCATTAGTTTTATATGCAGATGGTGAACGTCGTTACATCTTAGCCCCTAAAGGCTTAAGCGCTGGAGATACTATCCAGTCAGGTGTTGATGCTCCTATCAAAGCTGGTAACACTATGCCGTTACGTAACCTACCATTAGGTAGCGTTATTCACGCAATCGAACTTAAACCAGGCAAGGGCGCGCAAATTGCACGTGCTGCTGGTACTTACGCACAATTAGTTGCGAAAGATGGTGCTTACGTTACTTTACGTCTTCGCTCTGGCGAAATGCGTAAAGTTGAAGCAGATTGTCGTGCTACTTTAGGTGAAATCGGCAACTCTGAACACATGCTTCGCCAACTTGGTAAAGCTGGTGCTTCACGCTGGCGCGGTGTTCGCCCAACTGTTCGTGGTGTTGCCATGAACCCAGTTGACCATCCACACGGTGGTGGTGAAGGTAAAACATCTGGCGGTCGTCATCCGGTATCACCTTGGGGTGTACCAACTAAGGGTTACAAGACTCGCTCGAACAAACGTACTGATAAATTTATCGTTCGTCGTCGTACTAAGTAATTAGTACATTAAACTAATATTCTGATTGCTTGAACTTAGCTAACTTATGTTAAGACTAGGTTCAACATGAAGAATTTGAATTATATAAGGATTCACCATGCCACGTTCCCTCAAGAAAGGTCCATTTATTGACCTACACTTGTTGACGAAGGTAGAGAAAGCGGTGGAAAGCGGGAATAAAAAGCCAATTAAGACTTGGTCCCGTCGTTCAATGATCATCCCTACGATGATCGGATTGACCATAGCTGTCCATAATGGCCGTCAACACGTTCCTGTATTTGTAACCGAAGAAATGATCGGTCACAAATTAGGAGAATTTGCACCAACTCGTACTTATCGCGGTCATGTCGCTGATAAGAAAGCGAAGAAATAGGGGAAATTGAATGCAAGCAATAGCTATACATAAATTTGCCCGCGGTTCTGCTCAGAAAGCGCGTTTAGTTGCGGATCAAATCCGTGGCGTAAATGTTGAGAAAGCACTTGAAATTCTAACTTACAGCAACAAGAAAGCTGCTGAGTTAGTTAAAAAAGTACTTAACTCAGCTATCGCAAATGCCGAGCATAACGAAGGTGCAGATATTGATGAATTATTCGTTAAAACTATTTTAATTGACGATGGTCCAACAATGAAACGTATTATGCCACGTGCGAAAGGCCGAGCCGATCGCATCATCAAGCGCACTAGTCACATCACTGTGATCGTGTCTGATTCTTAGGAGTATATTAGTATGGGTCAAAAAGTTCATCCTAACGGTATTCGCTTAGGTATCACGAAACCTTTCGCGTCTACTTGGTTTGCAAGCACAAAAGATTTTGCTAGCAACTTAGCCGGCGACCACAAGGTTCGCGAATTTTTAAAAGAAAAGCTTAAACGTGCATCACTTTCAAAAGTGATAATCGAACGTCCAGCTAAATCTATCCGCGTAACAATTCACACGGCTCGTCCGGGTGTTGTTATCGGTAAGAAAGGCGAAGATGTTGAGAAACTACGTTTAGCAATTACTAAAATTGCTGGTGTTCCTGCTCAAATCAACATCGCTGAAGTACGTAAGCCAGAAATGGATGCGCAGCTTGTTGCAGACAGCATTGCTAGTCAATTAGAACGTCGTGTTATGTTCCGTCGCGCTATGAAGCGTGCAGTTCAAAACGCAATGCGTCTTGGCGCTAAAGGCATCAAAGTACAAGTTAGTGGTCGTTTAGGCGGCGCTGATATCGCACGTGCTGAATGGTATCGTGAAGGTCGTGTACCTTTACATACATTACGTGCTGATATTGACTACGCAATTGCGCGTGGTAACACTACTTATGGTGTAATTGGTATCAAAGTTTGGATCTTTAAAGGTGAAATCATTGGCAAAATGCCATTGCAAGTAGAGCAACCAGCTGCTAAACCTAAAAGAAAAAACACCCGCAAAGCGAAGTAAGGAATAAGTAATGTTACAACCAAAACGTACTAAATTCCGTAAGCAACATAAACTACGTAACCGTGGCTTAGCACACGTAGGTAGTTCAGTTAGCTTCGGTACTTTCGGTTTGAAATCACTTGAACGTGGTCGTATGACTGCGCGCCAAATTGAAGCTGCTCGTCGTGCCATGACTCGTCATGTTAAACGTCAAGGCAAAATCTGGATACGCGTATTCCCTGATAAGCCAATTACTAAAAAACCTCTTGAGGTTCGTATGGGTAAAGGTAAGGGTTCTGTAGAATATTGGGTTTGCCAAATTCTTCCAGGTCGTGTTCTTTATGAAATGGAAGGTGTTTCGGAAGAAATCGCGCGTGAAGCTTTTGCTTTAGCCGCTTCTAAACTACCATTCAAAACTTCCTTCGTAACTAGGACAGCATTGTAATGAAAGTTAGTGAACTTAAAGCAAAAAGCATTGAAGAGCTTAACGCTGAATTACTAGAACTTCTTCGCGAGCAGTTTAACTACCGCATGCAAGCAAGCACTGGTCAATTAGCACAAACTCATTTGCTAAGAATCGTACGTCGCAATATTGCACGTGTTAAGACTATCATCACTGAAAAGGCAGGTAAGTAATGAGCGAAGCTAAAATCCGCACAGTACAAGGCGTTGTTATCAGTAACAAGATGGATAAGTCTATCGTTGTAATGATCGAACGTCGCGTAAAGCATCCTATGTACGGTAAATACATCACGCGTTCAACTAAGTTGAAAGCACATGATGAAGCTAACGTATGTAACGAAGGCGATATCGTAACTATTACTGAAGTTGCACCAATTTCTAAGTCTAAAAACTGGAAATTAGTTGACGTAATTAGAAAAGCTTAATTTAGTATTTATACTTAATTAAACTTTAAATAGTTGCCAAAAGACCTTAACATTTATTTGTTAAGGTCTTTTTTTATGTCTCTCTTTTGGGTTAGATGAAATTGACATAATTTCTAAGTCTGCTCATAAATGGAAGTGGAAATTAGTTTACGTAATT
>NZ_JABSOV010000143.1 GCF_013215345.1 Colwellia sp.
GTAACAACAGAGAGTAGAGCTATAAATCAATGGATTCAAGACTTACAAGAAAGGCCAGTGATATGTACTTGTACTTAGTCACCTTAAATTATAAAAAGTTAACGCACAGTTTTAACAAGATTTTTCCGCGTTAAAGGTGCAACTTGCATTGCAAATAGCTAAACATAGGGCAAACCTACATTTGATATATTAAGGCTAAATTATGGAAGCTAGTGATCCACTACTTATTGCTTATGTAATGGCAACAATGATTGCTCAACACTTCACAAAATATTCATCCGCATTTTGTAACAGTTAGAATTTCTCTGGTCTGTTTCCGTTATTAATGCTGACCATTATTTAAATTATCCATGTCATATTACTGGGAAGTTTCCATAATTAGCTGTTATGCGATGTAAAGTTGTCAAATATTTTTACACACCTTTTTTTTTACTAGCTAAATATCACAAACTTCAACACGTTATATATTGGCACTATATATGCTTTGTAATAATGAATAATTAACTATTAAAAATGTCGAGGTAACATGAAAATATATATTGGATTATTACTTTGTTTCATCATGAGTAATGGCGTTAATGCGACCCTGTTAACTGGCGAAGTAGCAGATGATGCTTATGTAACGTTTGGGGGTTATGACTTAGCATGGGCATCTCCTTGTAGCGATGGCCTTCTAGAAGGTTCATGTGGTGCCATAGACTTAAGTGAGCAATCTGGATACGGTTGGAACATAATGACTTCAGGTTTATTCGCCTCATTGAATATCACTGCGTCAACATTTGTCGTAGATTATACATCTTCGAATACACAATTTTTCAGTGGTAGTAATTACGCTAAAGCATCCGGCTGGTTTTCAAATTCTCACTCACATATTGATATAGATAACGGTTTAGCTGGGAGCTGGGCTTTTGCAGATACCGCAGAGAGTTGTTGTAGTGAAACAATCACTTATCGTATCTCAAGTAGCATCAGTGTTCCTGAACCATCTTCAATTGAATTAGTCAGTATTCCTGAACCATCGTCAATTACATTACTTGGTCTTTGCCTGGCTGGGCTTGGTTTATCAAGAAAAAAATCAGCATAGATTAACTACTTAGCTTTATTTGAAACCTCGATATTCGTTGGGCCTTTTTTATACCTAAAAACATGTGAAACTAAGGCAGTTGTTTTTCAATGCCACATTGGACATAAACCTTTATTTACATTGGGATTAGATAGCACACGGAACACTATTTCAACCTATATTAAAAATGGGAAATTATAAAAATGGTTCCAAATAAAAGCCCACTTCATCGCTTAGACTGAGGATTTTCAGTTCTTCTTTTTAAGTTTATTTATATAGAAAATTGGTATCTGATAGGTCAGAATAATAGCAGTCACACTCAATTATTAAAGTAATGTAACTTCACCTGTAGTGGAATCATAGATGAAACCAAACTCAACTTTTCTTGTTAGCTTGTATGAGCAAGTATTATTACCTTCATAGTTACTAATAAATTCTTTCGAATCATCAATCGCTGCTTTGTTGTCACCGTCTTCTATTAGTGCTTCCCATAAAGATAGGCAATCATCGTCATTATCTGTCGATATTACTACATCACTACCAGGATAACTTTGAGCAGGAAAACCTTCTGGGTTAATGTCTATTTGTCCAGAGACATCAGTCCCATATAGTTGAATATTATCGCGTTGACTAAATGCAGCTGGTGACCCTAAAACGCGCCACTTCATGTGGGCAAGTTGTACACCTGACCTTAAAGCACCAGCATTGGCTTTAACTTTTGCCTCTAAAGCATCATCAGTTAAATTCATAAATTTTGGTGCTGCTGTCACTGCTAAGATACCCAGTATGACAATAACAACTACTAATTCAATTAAGGTAAAGCCTTTGTTCTTTATCATTTATCACTCAGTTATTGTTGAGCATGTTGTATATTTTTCTTTATGACCAATAAAGGTATATGTATTCTCTATTTTATAAATATAGCATTTCACTTAGTTTTGGCCTCAATAACACGGCATAAAATACAATAACCAGAAAACTCAGTCTTATGCTAGATTGGACGTAAATGTCTATTTGCATGAGCTTTCAACCTATCATGGAACACTATTGGAACCATTAAAATTGAAGGTTTATAAAAAGGGTTCCAAATCAAACTCAAACTGCATAGTTAATTCTGTATCCCTCGCTGAAAAGTTCTTATAGAGATCACTTAGATACGAAAACTGACGTTTCACTAATTAGGTTAAACGAATCTAATACTACCCAACCACACCACTGTTTATTTATACAGCCAATAGTATTCCTGCCTATTTACGTGAAATAAGGCATAAACCTGTATTTTACACATCGACCAGTTTGTTGTTTTTTAACTTATTGATTTAATGTTTTTTATAGGTTACTTTTTATTTTAGAAAAATGAAAGGAGGAAAAAACTGTATTAAAACATGACATTTTGCCTTCTAATAAGCTGTTAGCTTTGTTCTTATATCAAAAGGATTTAATATGCCAATCAATACAAAGTCAAAGATTAAACAAGAACGACTAGGTGTAACATTAGTAAAATATCAAGAAGCACTTAATTGGCTTGAGACTAAGGGGTTTAATGTAAAATCAAGTAGACTGGCAAAATATGCTCAAAACTATCAAAAACTTCTCGATAATTGGTTAGAAGAAACGTTTAGAGAGAAAATTGAGAATAAATCATATTCAAGTTCAGTTTATGAAATTCATGAAATAATTGAAATTCATAAAAGGCTGGTAGAGTTCGATTGTAAAGAGGTTAATGAAAGCCTAAAAAAAGTACTGTCAGGTGTAGAGCTTTATGAAGAGGATGGGTTGAAAACTAAGCCGAGTTCCGCTCGTGATTTTTCGTTTGAGCTATATATGGCAAGCTACTTCAAAAGAGCAGGTTATAATTTGAGCTTTAATACTATTGCTGACTTTAATGCATCTGATAGTAAAGATTCTTTTTTTGTAGAGTGTAAAAGACCCGCGAAAGAAGAAACACTAGGGAAAAATATAGAAAAGGCGTTAAAACAATCTGTTAAACGTTTTGTAAGCGATAGCAAGTTTATTCAAAAGGGAGTAGCTGCTATTGATATTTCACATTTATTAAATCCTAACCACGAATTCTATGTAGTAAAAGATCTTAACGAAACCTCCGAATATTTGAAAGTTGCTGATGAAGTATATTCCCCAATAATTAAAGAAAACTTTGATAAGTATGGAGAAAATTGCATTGCCGTTATTCTTAATTGGCGACTTCCGCTTTTACATATTCCAAATCAACAATTAGGCTTATACAACAGGGTGTTTAGCGTTCCTATATTTAATCCAAATTCAACGTCAGAAGAAGCATTCCAGCGCATGAGCAATAAACTAAAGAGTTCGGTTGGGGTTTAAAAGCTAACAAGCAGTTCAAGTAGGACAAATTACAGTTGGCTGTTTCTGCTTTTCGCTCCAAATTTTAGCCAGCTACAATTAGCCCCTTAACAGGGCGTTACATTTCATCAATAATACCAGTTAGGAGTTAAAATTGAAGTTAAAGGATAAACTAAAGAAAACGGGAAGGAAGTCTAAAGTTGCTTATTTAATAGCACTCCTTGTAATCATATATTTTGTAATGACTCTTCTGAAAGGTTTGTATATCTGGACAGACGGCAGTGAATTTACACTTGGTAATAATATTAATAATGGTATTTCTTGGGTGATAGGTTATACAAGCTTCCCTCCTTTGGATTCTTTATGGTTAAACATTCCGTTTGTTCCCTTTGAAGGCGGAGAGATGCTTAACTTTTATAAGGTAATAGTACCACCTGCAATAATCTTCTTTATTTGCGCTCTATTTATTTCTGATCATAGAATATTAAGAAATAAGTTTTTTACTCTTAAAGCTGAAATAGAAAAAGAAGTTGCACTAAGAGATATTCGAAAAGATGCTGGCATCGAAACCGTGTCAGAGTCAGCTACAGTTGATGTTGTTATAAGTAATGCTACAAATAAAGACCCATCATGGCATGATCGCTGGTGGGGGAAAATTACCATTGGTGTTGGTATTACAATGATAGCAGTCGCGCTTGGGTTAAAGTAAAAATATAACAAATTACTCAAACGGACGCGAGAAAATTGGTTACGCTTCGCTACACAACTTTTATCCATTATTCGTACGTTAGCATTCTTGAAGGTTTAGTATAATTTAGAGTATTTATAACATGACAACAAAAGAAATTTTTTTAGTTCTTATCTTGGTATTTATAGCTGGTTTTATATCAAGCCAACTCACGGGTACATTAGTACCGCAATACGCGACACCTTTCATGGCAATGATTGGTGCATTTATGGCGATTGCTTTTAATAGGGTAAAGCATTTAGACGACTTAAATTTAACTCGTAAAAAAGACACGGCTTTAGAATACATAAAATATGTAAGTGAATATCGTTCTGCTTTAATAGCTCTAATTGATCCTTCAGTTAAAGATGATGTATTCCATTCAAACTTACTTGATGCAACAAAAAATATGATTGCATCATTGGACAAATTACATGTTGTGTCTCGTGACGATGTATCTAAAGAAATAGAATTAAAAAATGCTGAGATAGTAGACTTAATGATCGAGTTCAGAGGGAAAGCTCATGAACTTGGCGGTGATAAAACTTTATTAATAAAGTGGTTTTCTTCCGAAGATATTGGTTCTAAACTTAATATAATAAGATATGATATTATTAAACTGATCAATTCTGAGGTTGGTGATGGCACCGGGACAAGCGGACTTAAAGAAGCGATAAATTCAAATAATGCGCACTTTAAAACTCTTTTCTCAAAGCTCATAGATTAGAATACTAACAAAAGGAGTTTGTTATGATAGATCCAATTTCATTCTTATTTGCTTCATATTTTAAGATGGTATCAAGTAGTATCAATCAACATTATTCAGACCTGTATAATTTTGAAATGCAAACAAAAGTAGTTAAATTTGAAGCCTATAACGTTGCCTATAGTTATCAAATTTGGAAAATAAGACAGGATAGTGTTTGTAATAACTACAGACAAAACTCTACCAAATTTTCTCAATGTACTGTAAAAGCCAAAGAGCTATTTCGTCAATCTTGTTCTTATTTACAACAAGATAAGAATAAACAACACATAACTATTAAATTACAGAATATGTATTGTAATGCCTCTATTAACTTTAAACCTCAGATTGCTATGGTGACAGAGCCTAAAAAGAAATCAGCCTATCAAATAGCAAACCAAAAATGAAATTCTGCAATTCTTGCATCAATGGGATCACGAGATAAAGAGGTTATTGAAGCAAGAAAAGCTGCATGTGAAGATTTAGAAACGTATTCAAAGTAGTGTAATAAGCAGCCTAAAAGGGAAAACAAAAATAGAACGGCAATAAATATTATTGAAATTACATTCTTTGCCCTGACCAAACCACTCGTCCAATAATTTCCATATCTGTCCCATCTAGGTTTTCTTTATTTATTTCCCAAGGTTCGTAGATGTTATTGTCTGATTTCACTTTGATAATTCCGTTAGGCAACATTTGTAAGCGTTTAACAAGTAAGTTTTGTTCATACCGCATTACATAAATCCCATCACTTAACCCATTAAAGTGTTTGTTCACCATTATCATGGCACCACTCTTTAATGTCGGATACATACTGTCACCATCTACTAACATCAAAAATACATCATTGGCGTTTACACCAATTTCTTTATTTAGCCATTCAGGTTTAAAGCTGATTAAGTGAGTTTGCTCTTCTGCTTCCACTAGAACCCCATCACCAGCCGATGCTTTAACTTCGTAAAAAGGTTCCTTTAGATGTTTTCAAACTTTATAAATCCACAGCAACGGGAAAATCTACTAAGTCGGGCGCTGGTCAGTCGCCTATTACTCCTAGTCTTATTGTTGGCTTCGCCTTTGTGGCTGCCTATTTGGTGTATATGGTTTTCTTTTTCTTCGATAGTGAAAGCAGTGAGACTGCTAAACCGTTGGCGAATAATTTACCTAATGAAATACCACAAAATACGAAAGGCAAAGCGCTTTCTAATCAAAGTGATAATTTATCCGCTAAGGCTACTAAGAAAAATATTAGCGCGATTGATTCTTTTAGTTTTCGTAATGCTAGCGTTTCGGTTATTACTGCGCCTAATAATTTTGTAGCGCTGCCCTTCGGAGCGACCAAGATGTATGTGAATACGGTTTACTTTAATAAGTTCAAGATCACTAGGGATTATGTCTTTACTGTTTATATAAATGGTGAAGAGCTTAATGTAGGCTCTGAATCACTTATTGCTATGGGCTATAGGATTTTTTATAAGTCTGATTGTCTGCTTGAACTAAGGTCAGATAAACACAGTAATTATGTTTATTGTGAGCCAAGCAGACCGAATGAGGCTTTTAACGAAAGGGCTGATTCAAGTGCTGTTGAAATGAAATTGATTTGAGATGTGTAGTATGGAGTAATACGTTTTAGTACCAAACTTGTTTAACCTGGCTAAGCCGGCAAGCTAATTTTGGTACTAATTCATCCTCCTGGACAGTTACCAGGAGAATATTTTGCTACTTATTAGTTAAAATACTTAGCCCTTACTGTAACTACTTTGAATTTAATTTCTCGAATGTACGCAAAGTAGAGCTAACAGCATTAAAATTTAATGCTTGCTTCAAGGTGAATAGTTACCATTTAAGATGATTTTATTGAACCAAATAATTAAGAAAAAACCGCTTTAAAAGCGGCTTCAGGTTGATAGTCGTTGTCTGGTTTTTATATACAGAGCTAGATATAGCAATAAGTTGTGAGCTATTTAAAAATAGTAGGTTAAGCTAGTTTACTTAATTTAAGTGTCGTTCAAGAAAGTTGGCCAATTCTCTATAAAATAAAATTTTGTTTGATACTTTGCTTATCCTATGACCTTCATCGCTAAATCGAAGATAAGTTACAGGCACATTATTTTGTCGTAAAATTTTAACCATACTATCGGATTCTTCAATAGGATCTCTAGGGTCATTGACTCCATGTTCAAAAAACATTGGAGATGTGATTTTTCCTACTGTATTTATTGGCGAATTATTCGCATAAAATTTTTGCCACTTTTCTTCGCGTATATCACCATATTCAATAATATCAGAAGCTTTAAGACCAGGAGATGCCGTCTTCAAAGCTCTAACCCAATCAGCAACTCCGACAAAAGAGGCACCTGCTTTGAAAGTACTAGGATAAAGCCCCATAACAGCATTTACCATATAACCTCCATATGACCCCCCCATAACAGCCGACTTTTCTGAATTTACTTGGCCACTTTTTTCCAACCAGTTAATTGCGTCAACTAAATCTCGGACGCTATTTAGTCTATTTTTCTTATCATCAAGCCGAGCATATTTTTTACCAAAGCCTGTAGAACCACGTACATTTATATCTAAAACGGCAATTCCTTTACCAAGTAAATATTGATTTATAGGCCGCCAACTTGGTCTTGATTGACTTGTTGGTCCTCCATGAACATTTATAACAACAGGAGGTGTCAATCCTTTATGAATAACTGGAGGAAGGTAAAGAAGCCCTTGTATTGTGACTCCATCACGTGCTTTGAAAGTAACAACTTTAGGGTGTTTTAGGTTCTGTGGGTTAATTCCAGCCATTTCCGGATCGATAAAGCTCTTAGTCAACCCCGTATCCAAATCATGAAGATATAATGTACCAGGCGTATCGGAACTAGACACTAATACTGAAAGCAGATTATTTTCACTAGTACAAGAAAGCTCATAGACACCTTTATGTATGTCTATTTCTTGATGCTTGTTGTTCACTAGATTTAATACTTGAAGCTTATCGTACCCATTTTGATTAATCGTCCATATTAGCGATTTATCATTGTTACATAGCCTAACTTTTTCTAAATTTAATGTGTTTTTTACGATAGTTGTTGTTTGATGTGAAATTACATCGTAAAACAAGACCTCATTCATCTCGCCATTTAAATTTGAAGAAAAGTAAAAACCTTCTCCATTTTTTTTCCAAGCAAAAGAATTAAAATCAGCAGCAATATCGGGGTTATAAAGTACATTAGATTTACCACTATCTGCATCAAGAATATAAAGGTTTACCGCGTCTTCACCTCTAACTTCTGCCATTAACAATTGACTGGTTTTTGGCCGCCATGCTCTAGGATAAAAACCAAATTTTGACTCGTAAATCATTTTTGAGGAATGGGTAATGAAGTCATAAGTATACAGATCAAAATCCCTTCCATTTCTTTCAGTTGAAGCATATGAAAAACGTTTTCCATCATCATCAAAAGCTCCAAAATATCGGTATGAATCAGAATGAACTAATAGGATTTTTTCTTCTT
>NZ_JABSOV010000144.1:0-4405 GCF_013215345.1 Colwellia sp.
GGCTTGTATAGCCGTGCGGAAAGCGCCGGTTTTAAGGGGCAATAGGCCTCGACCACGGCTGCGGGTTCCTTCGGGAAACATCCATATCGAAAGCTTATCTTTTTTTATTTTATCTGCTGTTAGCTGTATGGTATTCATCGCTTTATTAGTATTTTTACGATCAATTAGAATATTACCGGTTAACCAATACATTTGCCCAAAAAAAGGTATCCACTTGAGACTTTTTTTACCGACACTGACCGTGCCTGGCAATACGGCATTAGCCACGGTAAAAAGATCATAGCTGTTTTGATGATTTGACAACCAAACCACAGGGCCGATATTTTTAACAGACTCAGGAATTCTCACTTCCATTTCAACACCCAATAATTTAGGGATTTTCCCTAAAAATCTGGCCGTATGATAAACGTTATCACGATGAAAAGGACGCAATAAACAATAGAAAATAGAAATAGTGCAAATGATGACCAACGCCAAGGTCATTAAAATAATACGTATTACAGCTAGCAAAAAAAGCTCCCGCATTGGTAGCTAAAGAAAGATTATTGGCGAGTATACAGAAAAAACAAATAATAGGGTAAAGCTATTAACTTTTTAAACTAGAAATGGTTGATGATATAAAAACAGTCCAATAGAACGAAGCGGAATACCTCGTAATATTGAACGCTATTTAGCGACTAAGTTATACAGCTAAGACGATATATTATTAAACATATAGCCTTGTCCCCAAACCGTTTCAATTTGATTCTTCTGCATGCCAGCTTGGGTCAATTTTTCACGCAATTGCGACATTCTGACATCTAGGGTACGCTCAACACCGTTATATACTCGGCGAAGCAAGCTGCTGTAGAGCTGATCTCGAGATAATATTTTGCCTTGATGCTCAAGTAGTGCTTTCAATAAATTAAATTCAAAGGTAGTTAATTTCACAACCTCACCGTTGATAAAGCATTTTTGTGACTTGGGCTGTAAACAAACATCCCCCACAGTTAAACTGGCTAACTCAACTTGATTTATTTTACTGTTTTGGCGGCGAAATAAAGCCTCTATTCGTATCATTAAAACACGACTATTAATCGGCTTAAGTAAGTAATCATCAGCCCCTAGCGTAAAAGCGTCTATATGTTCTTGTTCGCTATTCTTGCTTGAAACAACCACTAGCAGACCATCGTATAGCGCCCTAATATCGCGAATTATCAGCAATTGAATACTGTCAGCAAAACCTACATCTAACACTATCATATTAGGTCGATGGTCAATTAAGTAACATTTCAATTCTTGGCTAAGCACTTCGCCGGTGCGAATCTTTGTCGTTTGGTGGCCAAAGTTAGCAGCATGAATTGCAAAGGATTTACTTAGATATTGATCATTTTCAATCAATAATAGCTTTTTTTGTGATTGATTATTCTGGTTAGTTTCAAGTGCTTGTGTATTTTCAACAAGCTCTATACTTGATGCCATGACAGACTCCTTAAAATTAAACGACTTAGATTTGATTACTAAAGTATAAAATCAAAGGCGACAAGAGACTGTAATAGCTTGTTACGTAACAGTAACAACTTGCAAGGATGATAAGTTGTTAGAATATTAAGAGATTAATTATTTTTGGAAGAATAAAAAGTCATGCGCTTTAACACTAACCGATACTTGTTGCTTTAATGAAAGCACACTATCACTGTATAAGCTTAATTTGTTAAATGACAAGGTCTGATCAGGCACTGAGCTTTCAAGACTACTTAAGTAGTAATGATAACCTTGCTCAGTAACACTGATGTAGTCAACTTGCGCATTGGCTTTATGATTTTCTGCAACTTCGGTATCGAGTAATAACTGCGCTGGTTTTACCAATAAATAAGCGAAATCTTGCTGTTCAATACTCACTGTATCGACATCAAGTAGGCCGAGTAAACTCTGTGCTCCCGTTGCATCAAGCTGACACGGCAACCAACTACCAAGCTGAAGAAAGTCTGCCACTTGATAGCTATTAGGTTGTTGGCAAATAACGCTGGGGGCATCAAACTGTAATAACTTGCCTTGTGCCATCACCGCCATTTTATCGGCAAAAGTAAACACTTCATCTTTGTTATGGGTGACAAAGATGGCTGTCATATCAAATTGCTTTAATAACTGCCTGATCTCGACCATTAATTCATTTCTAAGACGAGCATCAATATTTGAAAATGGCTCATCAAGCAAAAGTAATTTAGGTTTTGGTGCTAATGCCCGGGCAATTGCTACCCGCTGTTGCTGGCCACCAGAAAGTTGATGAATATAGCTATTACTATATTCTTCTAGCTTTAAGATAGTAAGTAAGTCATTAATTTGTTTATCTTGCTCAGCCTTACTTAGTTTACTAATACCAAAGGCGATATTCTCTTGCACCGTTAAGTGTGGAAAAAGGGCGTAATCTTGGAAAATCATGCCTACTTGACGGTTTTCTGCTGGCACGCAGCTGTTATTATCACTGAGGGTAAGTTCATCAATAACTATCTTGCCATGACTTGGCTTACTAAAACCAGCGATGGCATTGAGCAAGGTAGTTTTTCCGCAACCACTGGCACCAACAAGCCCTAAGATCTCACCTTTATTCAGACTAAGATCTAGCTCAGATAAAACAACATTGTCTTGTAATGTTATCGAAAGTTGTTGGATAGTTAACAACACCGTCATACTTTTTCCTTGCTCTTATTTAGTAGCACTATTGGTAATAAACCAAACAACACGATAAGGATTGCGCCTAAGGCACCTTGCTCTAGCATTTCATCAGAAATAAGCTGATAGATTTGGCTACTTAGTGTTTCAAAATTAAAAGGTCGTAGCAATAATACTGCCGGTAACTCTTTCATTGCCTCAACAAAAACTAATAACCATGCCACCAGTATTGCTGGCGTTAAAATAGGTAAATGTACCTTAGTTAAACTGCCCGTTAAATTCACCCCTAATGATGCAGGAGCATAATCTAAGGATTGCGGTATTTGTTTGATACCACTGATAATGGTGCCATTGGCTATGGCAGAAAAACGTACTACCAAGGCAAATATGATGGCGAACAATGAGCCGGATAAAATTAAGCCTGGTGGTGCAAAACCCAGAAACTCAGCAATATCATTAAGCCAGTGATCTAGCGGTCCTAAAGTCGATAACATTGCCATGGCAAGTACAGTGCCCGGTATCGCGTAGCCAAACCCTGATATTTGCAGGGGAAACTGGCGATACTTATCGCTATGCAAACGCTGATATAGACCTAATGACAAAGCAATCAATACTGCAACGGTCGCAGCAATCACTGAAATTTTCAAGGAATTAACACCCGTAGACATTAACATCGATAATTGGGCTACATCGCTGTACTGCACCGCCATAACGATTAATAACGTCAGGGGCAGTAAAAAACCAAAAATAACTAGGGTCCAGCAAAAAATGCTGCCAATAACCTGCTGGCTAAAAGATAACTGTATTAACTCTCTTGATAAGTTAGGTCGAGCGCTTTGATGTCTTAATCCTGCCCTACTACGTTGTTCGGCTAATACCACAAACAGTACCAATAACATCAACACACTTGCTAAAGCATTGGCCGCGCCAAGATCGCCATAACCAAGCCAGGTATCATATATCGCTGTGGTTAAGGTATTAACGGCAAAATATTGCACGGTAGCAAAATCAGCTAAGGTTTCCATCAATACTAAGCTCGCGGCAACCGCAATAGCAGGTCTTGCCAAAGGGAGCGCAACTTTAAAGAAACTCTGTTTAGCCGTTAAGCCAAGAAGTCGGCTGGCTCGAATTAAGTTCTGATCCTGTTGCTCAAATGCACCACGAGTCAGCATATAAATATAAGGAAATAATACCAAAGCCAGCATTAAAGCCGCGCCTGGCAAAGTACGAATATCAAAAAACCAGTAATCACTTGGTGCTTGCCAACCAAACCAGGCTCGAAGACTGCGCTGTACCGGGCCGGCGTAATCAAATAGGTCAGTATAAAGATAAGCAACTAAATAGGCTGGCATTGCTAAAGGTAACAATAATAACCAGCGCAACTGCTTTTTAAAAATGAGATTCGTTTGGGTAATGATCGCGGCACTGAACACGCCAAAGATTAACGCGAGCAACACCACTAAGAAAGCGAGTAATAAGGTATTTTCAAGATAAGTTGGCAGTACTGTTTGCCACAAATGGCTAAACAGTTGCGTTGACGCGCTAATACCACCGACTAGCATAACCAACACTGGTACGGTAAGTACCAGTGCAATTATATAGCTAGATAACTTCCATGTTTTACTGTTATACAGTGCTATCACAAATCAAACTGTGCTTGATCTAGCAGCTTTAATGCTACTTTACGGTTTTTAGCAATATCTTCTAACGGTAAAGTATCCGCTTTATAGCTGCCCCATGAAGCAACTAACTT
>NZ_JABSOV010000144.1:4415-8327 GCF_013215345.1 Colwellia sp.
GGGTATTCCATATTCGTTTCTGCGTATAACTGCTGTGCTGGTTTAGAAACTAAAAACTCCATTAAGGCTTGGGCATTTTTTGCATTAGGGGCATATTTAGCCATGGCAACGCCGGAAATATTGATATGTGCACCACGGTTATTTTGGTTAGGGAAGTTAATATACACTTCTTCAGCCCATACTTTTTGTTCGTCATTTTCTAGCATTTTACCAAAGTAGTAACTATTACCTAACGAGATATCACATAATTTTTGATGAATAGCTTGCACTTGTCCACGGTCACTGCCTTGTGGTTTACGCGCTAAATTATTTTTGAATTTTTTCAGCCAATCTAAAGTATAAGCTTCGCCATGTTCACTGATCATTGAAGCAACTAAAGCGACAGTATAAGGGTGTTTACCACTGCGAGTACAAATACGTCCTTTGTATTTTTCATCAGCTAAGTCTTCATAATTTAAATCAAGTTTACCTAAACGCTTCGCTGAGTAGATATTACGAACTCGAGTAGTTAAGGCAAACCAAGTATTATCTTCAGCTTGATATTGCTTAGGAATAGCGCTACTTAAAATTGCAGAATTAACCGCTTGGACTAAGCCTTTTTCACGTAATTCAACCAAACGACTGATATCTGTGGTCAGTAAGATATCGGCAGGACTATATTTACCTTCACGGGCTAAACGTTCAGCCATACCTTTTTTGGCAAAGACCACATTAACTTTAATACCAGTTTTCTCAGTAAACTTATTAAATAATGGTTCAACAAGAAAAGGCTGACGATATGAATAAACATTAACTTCTTCGCTAGCATTAGCGATAAAACTTGTCATAAAACTAGCAGTAAAAAATAATGCTATAAGTGTGCTATTAAACAATTTTTTCAACATAAATAGTGTCTCAATAAAATACTGTGGGCGAATTGTACAAGGACAGTTAAAGCTGTCAAGGCATTTGAGAATAACTCTCATTAAGACTTGTAACAGATCATTATTTTTTACTTAAGTTTAGTTTATCTAACTTAACTTAAACCAACAGCACCACTTACCAATAACCAGCAAGCGAAAAATAATTTTAACTTAGTTACCGATAAGTGTGTAACTAGCGTTTTAGCAAAAATTCCGCCCAATACTGCCCCTGGGCCAGCAAATAAAACCACCTGCCAATAAACATCGCTATTAACTTGGGCAATTGCCGCCCAGACGCTAATAGCTGAAACGATAACAGCTGCGGCGACTACCATACTCATATCAAAATGACGTAACAGCAGATAAATAACTAATAACTCACCGACACCAACACTTAACCAAGCAGTTACGGCACCACCGAATAAGCCAATCAGCACAAGCGCAATATAATCGACATAGTATAACTGGCTACGCTCACGATGTGGCTGCAGTAAATAGATAGTCAAGATAATGAAAAAACCTAGCAGCAATGAAAAGCAACTAAAACTGATATGCAAAGCAGCCGGAGAGTCCACTTGATAGAAAAACACCGCATTTAAGCCAATAACTGAAGCTATGCTGGTGACACAAATGATACGCTTAAAGCCCTGCCATAAACGTAAGTCTGTTTTTTCGGTTTTATAATGATGCCACCAAGTGACCGCACCTGCGGTCATACCAAAACATTGAATTGCAAAGCTGGTGGCAATTGCTTGCTGCTCAGAAAAATTTAGTTTACTAAACATGGGAATAAACACCACACCGCCGCCAGCTCCCGTTGAGTTGGCGAAAATGGCCCCTAAGCTACCTAAAAAAGTAAATAGAGTATAATCAAGCAGTTCATACAGCGTATGGCTAGAACTCAAAAGTAAACTTATCCATAGCACTAGAAACAGCACGATAAACTTAGGGTTTGATAAGCGCATAAACGCTTGTTTAGCCATAGCGATATCTTTGATAAGTTAGCCTAAGTTGTGACTGGGTTTTTCTGATTGATAAAGGCAATAGCATCATCGGATAAACAATTTTTAGAGATATAGCTTTTGCTGGCAATATCTTTGCCCATAGCACTTTTACCTAAGCTAAAGTTAATGACAAAGCCTAACTCGGTTTCAGTAACTACAGTAACATCAGTCCATAAAATACGAGTATTTATATGAAATGACTCGGTCAATATGCCTTGTTCATCAATAGTAAGCTTAACTACACTTCCAGAAGCTTTACTAAGCATCTGTCTCATCACCCACCAAGGTTTATGATAATAAACACTAAGTGTTTCGAGAATACCGCAAGCGATAACAAACCAAGCAGCATAAGGATTAACCGGTGTGAACAACAAAACAATCAAACCAAAAACAGTTAAGATATTGGCTTTAAAATAGGTTTTTCTATTATGCTCTAGCGTACTAGATTGCGTATAACACTCACTATAATGGACTTTATCTAAGGTAAAACTGGCAGAAAAAGAGCTTGTTTTCGTCATTGAAGATTGATTTGTTGAAGGTTGAGTCATTTAATTTACAAACACTAAAGTCGGTTAACAAAGTAAGTTAACGCTAGTTTATCAGAAGACTTACTAAAACGAGTAACTAATTGTCGCGCCAATTACAAAGTAACTTTCTTCCCAGTGTTATGAACAATAGAACAAATTATTATTCGCTTAGCTGTACTTTATCATGGTTAAACACATGTTTAGGTGATCAATAAAGGCACAGACTTGTTGAAAGTCTTGAGTCGCTATCTTTTGTTTTGGTGTCAGCAATTGCAAACAAATCACTCCTATTGCCTTGCCACCTATTTTTACTGGCACAAAAGCGATTGCGCCATCAGCAATGACCGCATTGATCTCTTCAGTGATTAATTCACGCCAGCGAGCTTCTTGATGGTCATTAATCAGTGCTGCGGTATCTGTATTAATCACCCTAGCAATAACATTATCACTGTGTTTTATATCAATATTTATTGATATAGCATCGTCTTCGGCATTTTGATTAACCACCAAACGAGACTTAACTCCCGCTCTCTCATCAACCAACATTAAAAAAGAGCTGCGCTCAAAAGCAAATGTAAAGGCGATACTTTGCAGAGCTGACTGTAAATACTCATTAAAGTCTTTGCTGCTTTGCATCAACTTGGTTAGCTTAATAAAGCCGGCTAATAAAGCTTGCTCTTTACTGGCTGGCTCTGCTGAGGAAGTAACATCGTTGCAGGCTTCGAAGTCCTTACTGGTAGGTAAACTATTGATCCGCTCTATTAATATATCAGCGCCGTAGGATGACAACAACTTGCCAGCTTGTTCACGGGTATGGTCGATTCTTACAGTTAATTGCCTTACCGAAATATCCATGATTTGAGCAATATCAGCCAGTAAACGACGATAGTCTTCCTCACTACCTGCTGGTTTGGCAATAATAGCACTGAGTTTATCGGCAAAATAAATAACTTTTACCTCATCTGTACGTGTGGCAGGCTGATCTAAGGCCTTGATTAATAAATCACTCAAATTCCACGTCATCGCCAGACCTTTAGTTAATTCATTAAAGCTGGTGCCCATTTCTTGCTGACAATATTGATTAAAATCTTCTGTTGATGTCGCTTGATGATTTGCTAAGTTTTTAGCGACATCACCACCAGCACTCCAAAAAGTGCTTTCACCTATGCGATATAGCATTGCGGCTAGGTACACTTCTTCTTGCACCTCTTCGCTATAATTAGGCACCATCATTTTAGCAAGCATACCGGCATAAAATGAATTTGCCATAAGCTGAGTTAACTTTTCATAAACATTAATATCAAGCGACTTTGCTGCCAGTAAACTAGACACTAACTTTGCCGTTAAACAGATGTTTTTAACGGTTTGTATGCCCAAGACCACTGTAGCCCGTGAGACTGTGGTGACTTTATTAATACTGAAGTGCTGAGTATTATTGGCAACTTTAAGCAAGCAGGTGGATAAGCCTTGATCATGCAA
>NZ_JABSOV010000145.1 GCF_013215345.1 Colwellia sp.
AAATCAATAAGTCGAGAATAATTTTATGACTGTTATACAGACATAAAAAAGCGACTTGAGCAGTTCATTTAACTATCACTAAGTGGCTGATTTATTTTACTTAATATGGTCGGAGTAGCAAGATTCGAACTTGCGACCTCACGTCCCCCAGACGCGCGCGCTACCAAGCTGCGCTATACCCCGACAAGGTAAACTCTAGGGATAACGAGTTTACCGCCTGTATATTAATGATTTATCGAGCTATTGCAATGATAAATGACTGAATAGTTAGCCCTAACTGTTTAACCGGCTAACTATTACTCGATATTGGGCTATTTCTCTCAACTTTGTTTAGCTAAATCACGTTTACTGCTTTTCTTGGTGAGTAAACTTCTTAATAAAGTGCACTCCATCAATCATTAACGGAAAATCTGAGCTTACCGTTATTGGTGCTTCAAATTGTCTTGAGTAACTTTGAAAATTGCCATTTTGGTCAACAAAGACAGATTTATCTTTATTAAAGATAATAATGCCTTTATCGGTAGTATTGGCAATCACTCTGTCTTTATTCAATGACGGTAAGTCACTGCCATTACTGTAGTTAATTTTACAACCTAACCATTGGGTCATTAAGGTTGGCTGTAAGTCCATATTACTGGTATTAAAGCTCACATCTTTATGGCTTACGCTAGTTCCTTGCGGATATATAAATAATGCGGGTTTAGTGTTTAAACGCGTTTCATTACTTTGATTGCCGATAGAGCTAATCCAAATGATATCTTTTTGTGCTTTTTGTTTCTGTGCCAATAGTAAAGCATCAACAAATAGCTCAAATTGATATTGGTTATTGTTTTTTACTGCTTTATTGGCCTTAGTTATATGGCTGTTTTTAAGGTAGATAATATGCAAACCAGGGGCTTTATTATTTAACTTCTCAGCAAAGAGTAGACTTGAAACATTAATCAGTTCAGTTTTTTTACTAAACAGCGCTTCGAACCAACGAGGTTCGTTGATAGGGGTGTTTTCATCGGAACTAGCTTCTGTATCTTCTAGCGCTGAATTAGCGGTAAATTCATCAGAAATAACCGTTAAGCTTGTTGCTAAGGCTTGTTGTTCGATAAGCTGAAACAATAGCGGTTTAACACCTTGCTTTAAAATATCTTGTTGATAGATACTCGGTAAAGAATAAAGCAGGTTAAACCAAGCATCATCATTAAGACCGGTATCAATATTATTGGTTAAATGTAAGCTAATGGCACTGGCTCTATGGCTAAATTGATTCAGCTGACTAATAGAGACTTGTTGCTCCGTTAGGATTAAAAATACCGAGTTAGCCGGCGCTTTATTAACTATTTCACTCGGGCAAAGGTCTGCAGTAATAGTCGGGTAACTCGGAATAGCGTGACTAAACGATAACGGGCTATTTTTACGCTCGATATAATCGTCAATATTAAATAAGCCATATTTAGTTAACAGCGTTTTAGCGGTGGCCGGATAAGACAAAGGTAATACTGTATCTTGGCGTAATATATCATAATCAAGATTCGCATCAGCCCAAATATGGCTTAAATGACTAAAGAAGAATGATAAAACTAAAGCAAAAATAACAAAGCGAGCAAAAACCGTTTTTTGTAATTGCCTTAAATGCTTCCAAGCATAATTACTAACAATAAACTCAAAGCCTAAAATAACAATAGCAAGTCCACCACCTATAGTGAAAAATAGGCTATTTTCTTTGGCAATGTCTTGTAGCAAGCTAATGATTTGTGAACTTGAAGAGGCGTTTAAATGGTAACCCAAGCGGCTATAGATAAAGGCATCGAGCATCAGTAATAATAAACCCAGGGCAAAAATGATAGAGCCACTGGTTCTAATGAACTTTGTATTAGGGAAAACGAGTGTTAAAGGAAACAACACCAAAACAAAACTTATAAAGGTCAAAAAGGCAATATGACTCACCCAAGTTGTTATTAAGTACACTTGGCCAAAGAGTGTTGTCGGTGCGGGATCACTAAATAAATAGTAAGAGGATAGT
Source organism: Colwellia sp. (assembly GCF_013215345.1). Lineage (GTDB taxonomy): Bacteria > Pseudomonadota > Gammaproteobacteria > Enterobacterales > Alteromonadaceae > Colwellia. Next base: position 2,015 of record NZ_JABSOV010000145.1, read on the forward strand.
GCGATTGCTGCTAAAATATTGAAAAATGTGAACCAATGGCTCCAACTGATCAAGTGTAATAGTTTTTTGCTATAGCTTTTTGTATCAAAAGAAACCATTGATTATTATTCTTCTTTTTGCAGAGAAATTGAACTAGTAAGTATTTAAACTGAATAAGGGCTTAAACAGATTTTTTTAATGCGCGGGTAAAGTTGTCGACAACAGCACTACGTTTGCTTTCCGGTACTTGGCTAAGCACGTGAGTGACCGCATTACCTAAACACATTAGGCCTAAATCTGGAGTTGCTTTTTCTTTAATAAGTACATCAAGTAAATCTTGGATAATTTTTTCTACACGTTCGTTCGAATATTTAGATACAATAGGCATAATAATAGTTTTCGTTAATGATAAATTTAATTTATCTAGTTTATCAAATGCCTGCACAATTTAATATATAGCAGAAATAAAACACCAACATTAATTAACATCAGTAACAGAACATAAAATCCTATGAGCTTAATAATTACTAACATTGCATTACATTTTTTGTCTAAAAAAGAAGATACCGGTGAAGTTGTCTTGCGCCTCGGACCAGAAAATATTGATTTCAACGAAGAAAGTGCCAAAACAACTAACTTTGTTGATGGTTTACACACCATATATAATGCCAAAGGAAATAAAGCCTATGGCAGCTTTTCAGCAATGCCGGGTGAAGGTGATGCCGCGCGCTTTGTTGATTTAATGGAAAGTTATTTAACTGAACAGCAAAATTTCTATGATTTTAGTACCCAAGCGGCCAATGTATTAAAAAATGAAATTGAAAAATATGACATAGAAGAGACTGGTTATTTTGTTATCTGTCATTATGAATACATGGGTGGTCGATACTTATTCGTAGCGGTTATTCCTGTGTCTGAACATTACAGTGTTGATGGCGAGTTAAATATATCAGCGGCGCAGCACCTTGATACTAATAAAATACAACTGGCAGCGCGTATTGATTTGTTCGATTACAAAGAAAATGACCAAGGTAATCGTTATATCTCGTTTATTAAGGGCAGAGCAGGTCGTAAGGTATCGGACTTCTTTTTAGATTTTTTAGGCTGTGAAGAAGGTTTAAACGCCAAAGAACAAACCCAAACATTGGTACAAGCGGTTGAAGATTATGTTGCGGTAAATCAACTCGATCCGGCAGAAAAGCAAAAAACACGCAAAGATTTACTGAGCTACTGTAAAGAGCAAAAAGCCAGCTCTCAAGATGTATCACTGCAAGAGATTGGCAAAGTTATTGAAAGTGCTGGCGCAGAGCAAGACTTTTATCAGTTCTGCCAAACACAATCATATCCTATTGAAGACTCGTTTCCACACGAGCAAGCAGTGGTTAACAAAATCACTAAATACTCAGGCTATGGTAATGGCATAAGCTTAAGTTTCGAGCGTAGTCATTTTGGCGAAGACGTGGTGTATAATCCACATAATGACTCATTAACCATCTTTAAAGTACCACCCAATTTAAAAGAACAGTTAATGGCGCTTCTTGAGGGTGAAAAAGTTTCAGAAGAGTCATGATAACGACGGAAATCTGGTAACGCATAACCATAAGGGTATCGCGTTACCGTTATATCGAGAGCCACGAAGACAATATATAATTATAAAACAGTTACTTACTTTATATCTACAGTGACTGATTAAAACCATAAAAATTTGGAAAAAGAAGATGACAAATCAAAGCAATAGCTCAAACAGTGCCTCAACGGATGCTGCAATTAGCACATTAACCATCGCCCGTCCTGATGATTGGCATGTGCATTTACGTGACGGTGTAGTATTAAAAAATACCGTAGCAGACATTAGTCGTTATATTGGCCGAGCGATTGTAATGCCAAATTTAGTACCGCCAGTAACAAATGCCGCGATAGCTAAAAGTTATCATGAGCGCATTATGGCAGAAGTGCCAAATGCACATTTCAAACCACTAATGACGTTATATCTAACAGATAAAACTACCGCAGCAGAAATTATTGAAGCGAAAGAGTCAGGTTTAGTTTATGCGGCAAAATTATATCCCGCAGGTGCAACGACTAACTCTTCATCAGGTGTCACGGATGTTGCCAATTTAACGGAAGTTTTTGCTGCCATGCAATCAGTTGAAATGCCGTTATTGGTTCATGGTGAAGTGACCGATGCTGAAATCGATATTTTCGATAGAGAGCAAGTTTTCATTGATACCATTTTACAGCCGTTAGTTGCTAACTACCCGAATCTTAAAATAGTGTTAGAGCATATCACCACTAAAAATGCGGTGGACTTTGTTACAGCCGCTGGTGATAATGTTGCCGCTACTATTACCGCGCATCATTTGCTGTATAACCGTAACCACATGTTAGTTGGTGGTATCAAACCACATTATTACTGTTTACCTATTTTAAAACGCAATATTCACCAACAAGCATTAAGAGCTGCGGCAACGAGTGGTAGTAAAAAATTCTTCTTAGGTACTGATTCTGCGCCACACGCACAACATGCTAAAGAGTCAGCTTGTGGTTGTGCTGGTGTTTATTCATCTTTTGCGGCAATCGAATTGTATGCGGAAGTATTTGAACAAGAAAGTGCTTTAGACAAGTTAGAAGCATTTGCTAGCATTAATGGCGCAAATTTTTATCAATTACCCGTAAATACAGATAAAATAACCCTAGTTAAAAAAACTTGGCAAGTACCAGCAACCATGACTTTTGGTGATGATGTTGTAGTACCTGTACGCGCAGGTGAAGATGTTTTGTGGACCGTAGCAGACTAACTCATTAAGTTAAGTGAGTATTATCTTAATGTTTAAAGTAGATAATACTCACAAAAGAGTTAAACCAATTTAAGTTGAGAGCCAAAAGTTAAAAAAGGAAAAAAATGCAATTATTTGTAGATGATCTTACCGTTATTGATTTTTCATACCTGTGTAAACAGCGCGGAATTGTAGGTGAGAGCTGGATTGTTGACGTATTACTCGATGGATCGTTAAACGACCAAAGCATGGTGCTTGATTTTGCCGTAGTTAAAAAGCAAATTAAAGCCATTATTGATGATGCCGTTGATCATAAATTGGTATTGGCGATACAAGAGCCAGCATTAACGTTGGCCGATTCACCACATAACGAAGGTCATCAAACCATTGACTTCAATAGCGATGTGGCAAATTACTATTTGCAATCTCCAGCGTGCGCTTTTGCTTCTATAGACTGTTTAACCATCACAGTAGCTGCGGTGACTAAACACTTAACGGCTATTATCTTGGCGCAACTGCCGGATAATGTGCAAGGATTAACATTGGTACTACGTCCGGAAGTCATTCCGAGCGATTATTATCATTATACTCATGGCTTGAAGTTACACGATGGTAATTGCCAACGTATTGCTCATGGTCATAGATCAAAAATTAAGATTTATGTTGATGATAAAAGGGATGCTCAGTTAGAAGCGCAGTGGTGTCAACGTTGGAAAGATATCTATATTGCCAGCGAGGCCGATAGAATATCTGTTGATGATATTGAGTTATCTGCTCATGCAATGAACAATTTGACTCCCGACCACCAATATTTTAGTTACCATGCGCCACAAGGTCGATTTGATATCGCCGTTGATAAAAAAATATTAGAAGTTGTTGATTGTGATTCAACCGTGGAACTACTGGCCGACTTTATTTTAAGGCAAATAAAAGCTGGCCATCCTGAACTCGCCAACAATACAGTGCAAGTTGTTGCTTATGAAGGCGTTGCTAAAGGCGCAATTGTAAATGGGTAGCTCTCTAAACAAGTCCTTAGTGGCTTTGGCATTTGCTGCGAGCTTTTCTGCGAGTGCTTTTCATAACACTAGCCAAAAGTTCGAGTTAAGCGGTGAAATTAAACAAGGCGGATTAATTGTTGGTAAGACATTACCGAACAATACTGTCACCTTAAATGGCAAGGTAATTACCGTTTCTAGAAACGGTGATTACACCTTTGGTTTTTCTCGTGATGATAAACAAAGTTACCAATTAGTGATTACTGCGGTTAATGGTGATCGGGTAACAAAAACCTTAACACCTTCAATACGCGAGTATAATATCCAGCGTATTGAAGGTATTAAAAAAAGCATTATGCAGCCAAACCCTAAGTCTGTTGCTAGAGCGCAACAAGACAGCAAACAGGTAAAAGCGGCTCGAAAAATTTCAAGTGAACTTGGTTATTTTGCTCAAGGATTTATTGCGCCAATCAAAGGTACCATTACCGGTGTTTATGGCAGTCAGCGAGTATATAATGGCGTGCCTAAAAACCCTCATTTTGGTTTAGATTACGCCGGTAAAACTGGCGATCCGGTGAAAGCTCCGGCATCAGGTACGGTATTACTTTGGGTTCCCGATATGTTTTATTCTGGTGGTACCATGATAATTGATCATGGCCAGGGCGTCAGCTCAACCTTTTTACATTTAAGTAATTCTTATGTAAAACAAGGCGACCAAGTTAAACAAGGGCAGGTAGTAGCGGCAGTGGGTAAAAGCGGCAGAGCAACCGGACCTCATTTAGACTGGCGCATTAACTGGTTCGGTGTAAAAATTGACCCAGCGTTAGTATTAAAACTGCAACCTCTTGATTAACTTTACTTAAAATCATTTAATTCCCCTAAGGTCACACTATGCCTGAACACGGCTATTCGCTGCTACGCATTATTATTATCGACAGTTTTTGGCAGGGTCAAGTAAACGAACTTGATCTAACCGGGCACACTCAACTTGAAGGCACCAACGGTGCAGGCAAAACCTCATTAATGCGTTTGTTACCACTTTTTTATGGCATGCGACCCAGTGATATTGTTAGCAAGGTTGATCAAGCAAAAAACTTTGCTGACTTTTACTTACCCCGTGAATCCAGCATTTTAGTGTACGAATACCAAAGACCTTTTGGCCAAAAATGCCAGGTGTTAGCCACCAGTGATGGTCGAGGTGTACACTTTAAATTTATTGACGATGCTTACGATGCGCAACATTTTATCGCCAGTAGCCAAGTTAACGAACAAGGTAGCAAAGCTAAGCCTTTTACACTCAACGAAATAGAAAAAAACTACCGTAGCATAGGTAAAGAAAGCTCTAAGTTTCTCGGTATAGATAAATACCGCCAAGTGATTCAAAATCTACGCAGTGGCCGTAAACACAAAGAAATTAGATTACTGCAAAATCGCTTTTCTTTTAGTGAGCAAGCCTGTCCACATATTGATAAAGTGATTAACGGCACCATAGAAAAAAACCTAGATTTTGAAGCAGTTAAACGTATGTTAGTGGCTATTGCCAGTGATCACCTTGCCCGAGATACTAATGATGAAAAAGAACAACTCAGTTTAAATAAAGCCGATATTACTAGCTGGCTTGCGGATATCCAGGCCAGTCGAGCCATTAAAAAAGTAGCCGATAAAATATCTGTTTGGCAAAATGACTTTAGTATTTTCACCAGTTTATTAAATAAGTTACAACATCTACATGCGGAAGTAATCGCCCATCAACAGCGTCTTGAAATAAAACAGCAAGACAGAGAAGAGCTGAAGAAAAGCAGTATTCAAACACGCAACAAACTCGATACTGAGTTAGCCAATGCCACTGAGCAATATCAAAAAGCTTTATTTGATTTAAACGCTAAAATTGATGCCGACTTAAGTAAAATAGACTTACTTGATGAAGACAAACTTAACTATGAAGACGATGACGCCAGTAGTTATCAAATAAAGGCCGAGCAAGCACCGCAAATTCAAGCAGAGCTGAATGAAGTGATTGCCGTTATCGATGCTTTTGAAGGTAATATTACTAAAATAGGGCAAAAATTTGATAAGCTAATTCAAAAAATTGAAGTTGAAAAGCTTAAATCTGTCAGTAGTAATAACGAAAAATCTGCACTTATTACGCGCACGTCAAATGAACAGCTATCTCATATTAATGAAGTATTTCATCAACAAGAACACGCTCTTAATGCTCAATTACATAGAGAAGAGCTTAAGCTGCAAAAAGATCAGCAGCAAATACACTATCAATTAGATAGTGCCAAACAACAACTTGCCCAGCCAGTAATATCGCCAGAATTAATTACTGATATTGACGATAACAGGCAAGCATTAACTCAGGCTCAGCAAAGTTATAATCAACTACTGCAGCAAGATTCAGAGTTACAAAAACAGCAATATCAATTAGAGAAGCAACAAGATAAACAATTAGTGCAGCGCAGTGAAGCGAGTCGTTACCTAGAACAATTGCGTCAAGATTATCAGCAAGTTGAATTACAACTGCTGCCAGAAACTGGCTCTTTACACCATT
>NZ_JABSOV010000146.1 GCF_013215345.1 Colwellia sp.
TTATTTATCTGTAAACCGAAAGGTCTATCTACCTTAATAAGCAGAGGTGCATCTAAATCAACATAACTAGCTTGAGTCGCCAAAATTAAGCCTGGCGCCATAGATAACGAAGTACCTACCATACAGCCAACCATGACTTGCAAGCCATTACTTTTTGCCAACTTGGCCATTTGTATGCCTTCGGTTAATCCGCCACATTTATCCAGTTTAATGTTAATAACATCATAACGCTGGGCGAGATAAGGTATATCGCTACAAGTGTGGCATGATTCATCGGCGCCAATAGGCACAGCAAAGCTTTTACCTTTTAATACTTCATCTTGATTAGCTTTGAGAGGTTGCTCTATTAAGACAATGGGTAAATGTTTTATCGAATTAGCCACTTGTTCAAGCAGTACGATATCCCAGCTTTCATTGGCATCAATCAGTAACTTGGCCTTGGGGGCATTTTCATGTACCGCATTTAATCGCTCAAGTACCAATTCTTCATTCAATTTTATTTTTAACAGCGGTAAGTTTTTCAGCAAGGCTGCCGCTTTGCCCATATTTTCCGGGCTGTCGATACTGATGGTTTGTACTGTGGTGATATTTTTTGGCTCGATAAAACTTAATAGTTGAGCAACACTTGTTTGCTCGGCTTTAGCAGCTAAGTCCCACAGAGCACAATCAAGAGCATTTCTAGCCGCGCCAGCGGGGAGCCAATGTTGCAACTGCTGACGGCATTGACTTAGCTCACCACTAAATGTTATCAGTTTGCCACGTATAGACTCAATAGCATCGATAACGCCACTAACACTTTCACCAAAACGCGGCGTTGGTACACATTCACCAAGACCGAATAAGACACCCTGAGAAATTGTGACTTTTATCACTTCAGTTTCAACACGACTGCCCCGAGCAATAACAAAAGGTTTTGCTAGTGGCCATATTTCTCGAGTAACCGTCAGGCTAAGTTTACTCATAGTCGTTTACCCAAGATCAACGGATTTTAACTGAGTGACAAAATTTTCGCAGCCCGTTATTAAGGGATCAAAACAAGGCACATTAAATTCTTGTTCAAGTTCTTTAATCAAGGCTCTACCCTGCTCTTTACCCACCACGCGACAGTTAAGTGAAATTCCGGCAAGTTTCACCTTAGGGTTCGTTAAACGGGCAACACTAAGGTTAAGTTCAATACAGCTAACCAAATCAGGAACATTATAGTCTGGGATATCTTTAATATTATTACGCCCGGCTTCATGACACATGACTAAATAATCGGCTTGCGCACCATGTAGCAAACCCATACTAACGCCTGCACAGGATGGATTGAACATAGAGCCTTGGCCTTCAATAATATCCCAGTGATTATCATCCGCCGCCGGGGAAATTAACTCTACAGCACCGGAAATAAAATCAGCAACCACAGCGTCGATACAAATACCATTATTGGCAAGTAGTAAGCCGCTTTGGCCCGTGGCTTTAAAGCTGACATCAAAGTCTTGTAAGTGCATTTCCCGCTCTATGGCTAAAGAGGTATACATTTTGCCGACAGAGCAATCAGTACCAACGGTTAAAATACGTTTGCCACTGCGTTTACTGCCAGTACCAACTGCGATATCTGGAATTTGATGGCGTAGGTCAAACAGTTGGCAGCCATGTAATTTTGCCGCAGCATAAATTCGAGGAACATCGGTTAATTTCTTGTGCAAGCCACAGGCAACGTCTAAGCCTTGCTCAAGGGCGTCAACAATGTCATCAATCCAGTTAGTTTCAATAATACCGCCACTGTTAGCCAAGCCAACAACAAAGGTTTTTGCTCCTAAGCTTTTAGCTTCTTTGGGCGTTAATTTTGCTAAGCCTAAGGTTAATGGGTTTCCAGCATGTGCGTATTCACCTAAACAAAGTTCCGGTCGCCATTGTGCAATACCTCGAGAGGTTTTGATCGCTAAAGGTTTGTTGGCATCACCAAGATATAATAAATAAGGAGGACTAAATTTCATAATAAATACCCACTAGTAAACAGCTGATTAATTCAATGCCGTTATCTTATGCTACTTGTAGTTAAGCAGGGTTATGAAAAGAATATGGTCGGTATGCCATAAAGCTATGGTCTGAGCCTATTGCCAGAAAACATTGCCAAAACTATTACCAAAGAAATATACGAATAGAGAGCAGTAACCCCTGTTATTTTGCACAAGCGGATTAACCTTTTGCTGAAATACAATGCTTAACAGGGTAAAATAACCACATATAGTTATAACAAAGACGTTGGCATATGGCTCGTACCGCAGCAGCACTTCACATTTTAGTGAAGCATAAAGAACAGGCTGAAGATTTACTTAAACAGCTAGAAAAAGGCGCTAAGTTTCAAACCTTAGCCAAGAAACATTCCACCTGCCCCACAGGTAAAAAAGGCGGTAATTTAGGTGAATTTGCTAAAGGAACTATGGTGCATCAATTTGATAAAGTTGCCTTTAATGGTGAGATCCTAACACCACATTTAATCAAAACTAAATTTGGCTGGCATATTATTAAAGTTTTGTACCGCACCTAAATAAGTTTAGCCACTCTCAATAAAACGGCCCCTTTCAGTAAAGTTAGAAAATAATCACTGAAGGCCAGCGCTATAGCCGGCTTATTTTATCGAAGACACTCACTGCATGGACTCAAGTTAGCTGGTATTAAAGGCCTAGGTATTAAGCCCTCAGGCATTAAGCACAGTCAATTGAGCTTTGTGCTGCTATGGTTTGTTCTTCTAGAAATTTAGCAAGAAAACGAACAAAGCGCTCGGCATCTACAGATAATGACGTTTGCTCTAAGGTCACCGCTATCACTTGATAGTGAAGTGGTGGTACTACTGGCTTGATAGAGACAGCACCATAGGAGGTAGTACGCGCAGAAAACTCATCCATAACCGCCACACCAGAGCCTAAAGCAGCCAGGTTTTTGGCTACTAAATAGGTTTGCGCGGTTATATTGGCTGAATTATTTGCCAGAGCTTCATTGGCCAGTTCATGGTGAAATATATGTTCAAGCGGACCACTATTTTCCATACTGATTATTTTTTGATTGGCGATATCTGCCATTGTGACTGTAACTTTATCGCTAAAAATATCTTGCGCGCAAACACAAACACATTGTCCTTGGGTTAATTTGGATTGTGTTGTGCCAGGATAAGACTCGCCAGCGAAAATAATACCGATATCTTTTTCGTGTGCAAACAAGGCTTTCACTACGTCTTGGCTTTGGTAGAGCTGAATTTCAAACTGCACATCAGCATGTAGTTGTTGATATGCTTGCATTGCGCGCGGTAAAAACTCTAGACCTATGGCAGGTATAGCAGCAATTTTAATTTTTCCGGTGCCGGTCTTTTTCAGGTTTTCAGACAGTTGTCTTAATTCAATAAGCTGACTATTAATTTCAGCGGTTTTTTTATAGAGAATTTCGGCTTCAGGTGTCGGAATCAGCTTACCATCGACACGAATAAACAAGAGATAACCAAGGTAGTGCTCAGCATTTTTTAACACTTTACTGGCCGTTGGTTGGGTAATATTTAAATACCGAGCAGCACCCGAGACTGAGCCTATGCTGTAAATGGCGTTAAATACTTCAATATGTCTAATTCGCATCGATACTCTATTTTCTTTAGCGGTAATTACTAATAGCCGTTATGGTAAAACAAAACTATTTACGGGTGTTAATGGTTATTGCGATATTTTCCTGTTCTCTGTTGTAACTTGTCACTGGGCGATTGCAAGAACCTGCTTAGCCGTTGCGTTAGGGTTAGTCTTAGCGTTTGAGTAAAGCTATTAACTTAAAACGGGAGTTTATTGATGGTCACAGGAAAGCCCCGATAGATATAAAAAGAGCTTCATTAAGCTAATTCAGTAGTTTTAAAGTCACTAAAGACAAAAGACCGCGATTTGTAATAGTCGCGGTCTTTTAAAATGTGACGGTTAAAGCGGTTATCAATTACACCTTTAGGATGACAATAAGCTACATCGAGTACTCATCCTTTTGATTAAATGAGTTTTTTATATTCATCATACACGTCTTGTGGCTCTGCTCGTTCAGTGTAATCCTCTTCTAAAAAGGCGTATCGAATCTTATGATTCTTATCAATAATATAGGTCGCTGGAATTGGCAGAACAAAATCACCACTAAATGTTCGCAGTGAGAGGTCGATGCCCCACTTTAACATGAGTGCTTTCATCTCAGGGTCTACTTGATAGGTGAGACCAAATTTACTTGCTAAGCGATAATTTTTATCCTCCCAGATAGGAAAACCAAGCTTATTATCTTCTATAGCCTGGTCCGACAGAGTAGATAATTCACCAGACACGGCGATAAAATTTATCGGCTGAGGAATCGATTTAATAAATTTATTCCATTGTTGGAGCTCTAACATACAATAAGGACACCAGGCTCCTCTAACAAAAGTAATAATTAGTGGTGCTTGTGACAATAAACTATCTAATTCAACCTCATTACCTTTACTCCCATAAATCAGGCCATCTTCAATTGAACTACCAACACCGAGTTTAGTAGCCCTCACTTGATGTTTTTGCAGCAGAGAAATATTCCGACTTAAAATTTCAAGTACTTCTGCGGAAACTGATTTGGCAAAGGAGTTTTTGTATTTGCTAAGTCGTTCAGTAAGTGTCGGCATAGTGGAACGTTCTCTTTTCAAAGTTACATTAAGTGTAGATCGTTAGTATTTTTTAGACAATATTGCCCTATAGCAATTCCATAACCTCTATCTATTTCCATCACTAAATTTAAGACAAAAAAACCGCGACTCGTTAAAGTTGCGGTTTCTTGGCGTGTGGCGGGAGCAATGCAATGAACGTGGGCACGAGGTAGACTGGTAATTCCCCCGAAAAATAATTAAATAGCGCTTAGCTCATATGTTGTTGCTGGCGCTTTAATGCTTTATTTTTACTTACGGTTTTCACCTGAGCAACGGCATAGAGATTGAGTCCACTAAACAAGCTTTTCAATTTCGCGGCATTATAGTCAATTTCAATTTTTTCAATAACAATTTGATGTTTTTCAGGGAATAGCGCTTCTACTGCTTGAGAAATCAGCTCAAATAATTTCTTCAGGTTAATTTTATGTATTTGACCTGTTTTGTTAAAAATCCACTCGGTAATTGCCATAAAATCATCAAATGGCTCATCAGACAACATATGCGGTAATACGTGTTTAAAACGCCCTGAATTACCCATCATGTCCCAGTAACGGGCAAAGCGGTTAATACGCTGCATAGTAGTAAAACTAACTCTGTCAGTACTTAAAATATCAAAGGGTGGTAAAGGATTAAACCGCAAGTCAAACGCTTCGGTGTGCCTTATTATCGGGCTACCCTTCAAACGTTTCAAAATCCCCATTTGAATTTCATGAGGACGACAATGATAGAGTTGGTTGAAGCTATCTTTAAATGTTTCAAAGGTTTCGCCGGGTAAACCAAAAATAAGGTCCGCATGAATATGGGCATTTGTATTATCTTTTAGCCAGATTAAATTCTCTTTTGATTTGGCGTTATTTTGTTTACGGCTAATATTCTTTTGTACTTCAACATTAAAGGTTTGAATGCCTATTTCGAATTGTAAACTTCCCTCAGGAAACTGAGCCAACAACTCTTTTAACTTTCTCGGTAGATGGTCGGGTACCACTTCAAAATGCAGATAAAGATCGTCAGTCATTCTATCTAAGAAAAACTGCATAATTTGCATGGTGGTTTTAATATTTAAATTGAAGGTTCTATCGATAAATTTAAAGTTTCTCGCACCACGTTGATAGAGGATTTCCATTTGTTCAAGAAATACTGTTAACTCAAATGGCGTGGATGTTTTGTCTAAAGACGATAAGCAAAATTCACATTTAAAGGGACAACCACGCGATGCTTCAACGTAGAGCAGACGGTGCTTTAAATCTTCGTCGGTATAATACTCATAAGGTAATGCTATGTCTTCTAACGCGACGGGCTTTGAACTTAGGATTTTTTTATCCGGTGGTGTGTTATTGAGTATGTCTTTACACAGTTGATAAAAACTTACATCGGCCGGGCCGGTCAATACATAATCAGCACAATCGACAATCGCTTGGTGTTCCGTTTCATAACTGACTTCTGGCCCACCTAGAATAACTTTAATTTCTGGAGCTATCACTTTCAATAAGTTAACAACCGCAGTTGTTTCAACGATGTTCCAGATATAGACACCGAAACCGACAATGTCGGGTTTCGATGCTAATATTTGTTCTACGATATCAAGAGCGCGAGTTTGGATAATAAACTCTTTTATTTCACAATATTGCTGTAACTCTTTTAAGTTAGCGTAAAGATAACGTAAACCAAAACTGGTATGAAAAAATCTAGCGTTAAGCGTAGCAAGGACAATTTTAGGCGAGGATCCATCTATTTTATCACTGCTTTGATGAGTAACAGCTTGAGTAACCAGTGTACCCTTGTTCATTGAATCTGGCTTTGCTGACTCAGGTAATAGCGACTCTGGCTTTATTGAATCAGGAAGAGTTGAAACAGGAATATTGTCTTCAATGAGGGGAACTTGCGTGATGGTTAGTTCGGGGTTACTTTTTTGCTCTGCCATTCTAGATTTTAAATACCTTTGATAATATGCCGCAATTATACTGGGATTACTGAGCTTATTCAGCAATATTGCTTATCTTTGTATTTATTCAATTTTTAGCCATTAAATTGGGCAAATTTTAATGATAAGTCTGCTGCCATTTTATTCTGCCCTTTAAGTCTTAAGACTTCGATTATACATTCGATGGTGCATAGACCCCCTTTAGGTTGATTTGCCCTAAGTTTGTATAAAGAATCATTGGTCATTTTCAAGGTGAACTGTGGAGAATTTTTTAAATAAGCACTGTGGTTGAAGATTTTGTTGGCTTCCTGCCATGTGCTATCAATTATAATAATGTTTTTATAGTCTTCAATTCTTGTAGATGAAAGTACTTTTGATACTGGCGATGACGTTTCCGGTGTTATTGCCAGTGACAGTGCCGCTGATAACACACCCTTCGAATATAATAATACCGCCTCATTATTTTCTATTAATCTAACAAGGTCTTTATTAGGGTTTACTCTTTCCCAAAGTATACGTTCAACAATTTCATTAGAATCATCTAAAGCAAGAGCGCCAGTATTAGTTGCTCTATGCAATTCACGTTCATGGGTAAGTAAATAGATTTTCATTTATAGGGTTTATTCCGCTTTAGATGACTGTTATAGCGCTTATTCAAAAAACTTGCAGGGGTTTAGCAAAAATCCGCTGTTCTCTCAATTAGCGGATTTTATTTATATATTTTCCCATAAGGATATTATTCCCCTTACGGGCTAGGTTTGAGACATATTTTTGACTATATAGTTTTGATTATTTAGCTGCCTCACTGATAAAGCTCAATGAGCTATTCCAGCTTACAGACCTACCTTAAACAACACTTCTTATATTTCTTGCCACTGCCACACGGACAAGGTTCATTGCGGCCAGCCGTAGGTAACGAACTAACGGGCACACTGTTCTCTAAAATTGTATTTTCGTCGTAAAGCATATTCGCCAACAAACCGCCTTCACCCATTAACGAATCAAAACCATCAAAATCTTCATTTACAAGACTATCGAGCTCTTCATCTTCTGAGTCATCATCAGCCCAAGCACTTAAGGTATCAACAACATTAAAGTCTGTTTGAATTATGCCAGACTCAATCAACTTACGTGCATCAGCCCTATGCCATGCTTTTACTTCGTCATATTTAAAGCGGTCTTCATCAAATACATTTTTATCACCTAATACAACAAACTGAGATTTGAAATTATCAAGTTGATATTCAATGCAAGAATCGGCTAATGCGCTAATTAAAAAGCTATTGGTTGAACTCGGTAAAGCCGAAAATACAGTTATCCATCGAGTTACATGGGCACTTAATACGAATTCATCAATAATACCCGCTTCGTACTGAGCAAATACAGCTTCAATAGCCGATGCTTTGCAATACATAGCTTGATGACCATCAACAATATAATTACACAATGCTTGTGTATTACCATCGACCACATTATAAAATAAGGTCGGAGTTAATTCAGTAAGCGCATCGCCAAATACCGCTTCAAGGGGTGTTAAAAACGTATCATTACGTGCAAATAGCTGTAAACACTTTTCTAACGCTGGAGAATATTTTAATTCCGCTAATAATAAAGTACCAAAAAATAAAATGGCCTGCTGCTCGTCGGTTAACGAGGC
>NZ_JABSOV010000147.1 GCF_013215345.1 Colwellia sp.
CTTTACGATGACTGCTATTACGGTTTAACTGGCGACCGCTTTGACGATGACGCATAAGTTAATCCTTCTCTCAAACTGTTAATAAAAAACGATGATCGAACTAGTCGTTGTCAACAATGCTTTCTGGTGGCCAGTTTTCTAGGCGCATGCCTAAAGACAAACCACGCGACGCTAACACGTCTTTGATTTCAGTTAGAGACTTCTTACCTAAATTAGGTGTTTTCAGAAGCTCCACTTCAGCACGTTGTACTAAATCACCAATATATTGAATTGCTTCTGCTTTTAAGCAGTTTGCGCTACGAACCGTTAGTTCTAGATCATCAACAGGACGAAGTAAAATTGGGTCGAATAATGGTTTTTCTTCCACTTGTTCAACTTCTTTAATATCACGTAGCTCTACAAACGCATCTAACTGTTCAGCTAAAATGGTTGAAGCACGACGGATAGCTTCTTCCGGATCCAATGTACCATTGGTTTCCATGTCTAAAATTAATTTATCTAAATCTGTACGTTGTTCAACACGAGCAGATTCAACATCATAAGCAATTCTTACTACTGGGCTGAATGAGGCATCAACCAACAAACGACCAATAGCACGATCTTCTTCCTCGGCATCGCGACGAACAGAAGCAGGAACGTAACCACGACCCATTTCTATTTTAATCCGCATACTGATAGAACCTTCACCTGTTAAATTACAGATGACATGATCTGGATTAGTAATAGTTACATCACCATCATGTTGGATATCAGCTGCCGTTACAGGGCCTTCACCAGACTTAGTTAACGTTAGAACAGCTTCATTTTTGCCTTCTAAAATTATTGCAAGTCCTTTAAGGTTTAACAATATTTCGATGATGTCCTCTTGAACACCTTCTTTACTACTGTACTCATGTAAAACACCATCAATCTCAACTTCAGTTACAGCACAACCTGGCATTGAAGATAAAAGAATACGGCGTAACGCATTACCTAAAGTGTGACCAAAACCACGTTCTAGTGGCTCTAAAGTTACTTTAGCGCGACGAGGGTTGATATTTTCAATACCAACCATGCGTGGTCTAAGGAATTCGGTTACAGAACCCTGCATATATGTCCTCTCTTAAAGTGCAACTTTACTATTTAGAGTAAAGTTCAACAATCAACTGTTCATTAATTTCGGCAGATAAATCAGCGCGATCTGGAAGACGTTTAAAAACACCTTCAAGCTTCTTAGTATCTACTTCAACCCAAAGTGGTTTCTCACGTTGATCAGCTAATTCTAAAGCAGCGATAATACGCGCTTGAGTTTTAGATTTTTCACGAACAGAAACAGTATCTTCAGCTTTAACAGTGAAAGATGGAATATTAACTACAACGCCGTTTACCACGATAGCCTTATGACTAACTAATTGACGGGCTTCAGCACGAGTGCTGGCATAACCCATACGGTAAACTACGTTATCAAGGCGAGTTTCTAAAAGTTGTAACAAGTTTTCACCTGTGTTGCCTTTTTGACGTGCCGCTTCTTTGTAGTAGTTACTGAATTGTTTTTCAAGTACGCCAAAAATACGACGAACTTTTTGTTTTTCACGAAGTTGAACACCGTAATCAGATAAACGACCGCGACGGGCGCCATGCTGACCTGGTATTGTTTCGATTTTACATTTAGTGTCAATTGCTCTAACACCGCTTTTAAGGAACAAATCTGTGCCTTCGCGGCGACTAAGTTTTAACTTAGGACCTAAATATCTAGCCATTTTCTTTCTCCAACTATCCTAAAAAAAGCGATTAAACGCGACGTTTCTTAGGAGGACGACAACCATTATGAGGAATAGGTGTTACGTCAGTAATGTTGGTGATTTTAAAACCAGCAGCATTTAAGGCACGGATAGCAGATTCACGACCTGGACCTGGACCTTTAACGAACACTTCAATATTCTTCAAGCCAAACTCTTTTGCAGTAGCGCCTGCGCGATCTGCAGCTACTTGCGCAGCAAAAGGGGTAGATTTACGTGAACCACGGAAACCTGAACCACCTGCAGTCGCCCAAGATAATGCATTACCTTGACGGTCTGTAAGAGTCACGATTGTGTTGTTGAAAGAAGCATGGATATGAGCCATGCCATCAGCAACTTGTTTTTTTACGCGTTTACGCGAACGAACTGGTGTTTTAGCCATTGTTTAGTTCCTCTTACTTCTTAATTGGCTTACGAGGACCTTTACGGGTGCGCGCATTTGTTTTAGTGCGTTGACCACGTAGAGGAAGACTGCGACGGTGACGGATGCCACGGTAACAACCTAAATCCATAAGACGTTTAATGTTCATTGAAACTTCACGGCGCAAATCACCTTCTACGGTAAATTTGTCCACTTCAGCGCGAAGCAAATCAATTTTTGCTTCGTCTAATTCACTGATCTTTGTTGATTCATCGATACCTGCTGCTGCACAAACTGCTTTCGCACGTGTAGCACCGATACCGTAAATCGCAGTAATGGCGATTACTGCATGCTTACGATCAGGGATGTTAATGCCAGCGATACGGGCCACTAACACATCTCCTATAGTTATTTAAAATTACTTTGGTTGGAAAGCCCGTTAGGATACCCAACCATTCTCTTTTTTCGCAAATCGAAGCGGCATTATACCGAATATTCTGCATAATGCCAGTTCAAAAAGATTACGTTAATAATTATTGGTCTTTTACTCCAAAATAAATTGAAGTGCTTTACCTAATAAATAAACTAACCTTGTCTTTGTTTGTGCTTTGGCTCTGAGCAAAGAACGCGAATTACGCCTTTACGCTTTACCACTTTACAATTACGACAAATCTTTTTTACGGATGCACGTACTTTCATTTTATACTCCGTTACTTAATTAACAGGGTCTAACGACCGCCGCCTTTCAAGTTAGCTTTTTTAAGCACATTGTCATATTGATGAGACATCATATGCGTTTGTACTTGTGCCATAAAGTCCATAATCACTACGACGATAATCAATAATGATGTACCACCGAAATAGAACTGTACGTCCCATGCCATGATCATAAACTGTGGAACCAAACAGACAAAAGTAATATACATCGCACCACAAAGGGTTAAGCGAGTCATTACTTTATCTATATATTTGGATGTTTGTTCACCCGGACGAATCCCTGGAATAAACGCACCTGACTTTTTCAAGTTATCTGCAGTTTCACGTGGATTGAAAACAAGAGCCGTGTAAAAGAAACAGAAAAATATTATTGCAGCGGCTAGCATAAATACATACAAAGGTTGCCCTGGCGACATCGCCTGAGAAACTCCTTGTAAGAAATCAGCTACCGGGCCATCACCTTGTCCAAACCAGCTCGCAAGCGTGCCTGGGAACAAAATAATACTTGAGGCAAAGATTGGTGGGATAACACCCGCCATATTCACTTTTAAGGGTAAATGTGTACTTTGCGCAGCAAAAACCTTACGGCCTTGTTGACGTTTAGCATAGTTAACAACAATACGTCGTTGACCACGTTCTACAAATACTACCAAAAAAGTAATTGCAAATACCACAACGCCAATTAGCAATAATACTAATAAGTGCAATTCACCTTGACGCGCCATTTCAGCTGTTTGACCAACTGCTGATGGCATGCCAGCAACAATACCTGCGAAAATAATAATCGAAATACCATTACCGATACCACGTTCAGTAATTTGCTCACCTAACCACATTAAAAACATGGTACCAGTAACCAAGCTAATTACCGCGGTAAAATAGAAGCCAAAGCCAGCGTTAATAACTAGCCCTTGCATCATTTCCGGTAAACTTCTGGCAATCGCTATCGATTGTACTGTTGCTAGAACAAGTGTGCCGTAGCGTGTGTATTGACTGATTTTACGTCGTCCAGCTTCACCTTCTTTCTTAAGCTCTGCAAATTTCGGTGTCATAACCGTTAGCAGTTGCATAATAATTGAAGCTGAGATGTACGGCATAATACCAAGTGCCAATACTGAGGCTCGTTCTAAAGCACCACCGGAGAACATGTTAAACATTTCTACAATGGTGCCCTTTTGTTGATCAAAGAACTGAGCTAATACAGCGGCGTCAATACCAGGGATTGGTACAAATGATCCTAAGCGAAGCACTACCAGTGCAACGAATACGAACCACAATCTTTGTTTAAGCTCAGACAAACCGCCTGCGCCACTACTTCCCTTTTGAGAAGCCATTCCTGGTTTAGCCATGATCTGTATTATTCCTCGATGTTACCACCGGCAGCTTCAATAGCTGCACGAGCACCTTTAGTTACGCCCAAACCACGAACAGTTATCTTGCGTGTAATCTCGCCCGAAAGCATGATTTTTACAGCGATAATGTTACGGGTAATTAGACCAGCATCTTTCAACGCGTGAATATCAACAACATCACCTTTAATTAGGTTTAATTCATGTAGACGTACTTCAGCGCGAACTAAAGACTTACGTGAAGTAAAACCAAATTTAGGTAAACGTTGTTTCAATGGCATTTGACCACCTTCAAAACCAGGACGTACACTACCGCCAGAACGAGACTTCTGACCTTTGTGACCACGACCACCAGTTTTACCGATGCCTGAACCAATACCACGACCACAGCGCTTTTTAGCTTTGTGAGATCCCGGTGCAGGGGATAAAGTATTTAAATGCATAATTAATCCTCCACCTTAACCATATAGTAAACCTTGTTGATCATACCACGTACAGATGGAGTATCTTCTAACTCAACTGTATGATTGATACGACGTAGACCAAGGCCTCTTAATGTAGCTCTATGCTTTGGTAAACGACCGATAGAACTTTTCACTTGAGTTACTTTAACTGTTTTAGACATGCTTAATTACCCCAAAATATCTTCAACGCTTTTGCCACGTTTAGCTGCCATGCCTTCTGGTGAATGCATATTCACTAGGGCAGAAACAGTAGCGCGAACTACGTTGATTGGGTTAGTAGAACCGTATGCTTTTGACAATACGTTCTGAACGCCTGCAACTTCAAGTACTGCACGCATCGCGCCACCGGCGATGATACCTGTACCGTCAGAGGCTGGTTTCATGAAAACTTTAGAACCCGAATGCTTGCCAATAATAACATGCTGAAGAGTAGTACCCTTCAAGTCAATCGTTACTATGTTACGGTGTGCTTTTTCCATTGCTTTTTGGATTGCAGCAGGCACTTCACGTGCTTTACCGTAGCCAAAACCAACGCGACCATTACCGTCACCAACTACTGTTAATGCGGTGAAACTGAAAATACGACCACCTTTAACCACTTTTGATACGCGGTTAACGGCGATTAGCTTTTCAGCCATATCACTTTGCTGTGAGTTTTCTTGATTATGATTAGCCATTATCAACCCCTAGAATTGAAGACCAGCTGCACGAGCTGCTTCTGCTAACGCTTTCACGCGACCATGGTAACGAAAGCCTGAGCGATCAAATGCTACAGACTCAATGCCTTTAGCTTTTGCACGTTCAGCAATTGCTGTACCTACTGCAGTTGCAGCGGCTACATTACCAGTTTTTTCCAATTGAGCAGCAACTTCTTTGTCTAAAGTAGACGCAGATGCGATTACTTCAGAACCAGTTGGCGCGATCAATTGAGCGTAAATGTGACGAGGAGTACGGAATACAACTAAACGATTCGCACCCAACTCGCTAATTTTTGCACGAGCGCGTTTAGCGCGGCGCAAACGAGATGTTCTCTTATCCATAGTATTACCCTACTTCTTCTTAGCTTCTTTACGACGAACATTTTCGTTAAGATAACGAACACCTTTACCTTTATAAGGCTCAGGTTTACGGTATGCACGAATGTTCGCAGCGGTTTGACCAACTAAATGTTTATCACAACCTTTCAGTGTGATTTCAGTTTGGCTAGGAGTTTCACAAGTAATTCCTTCAGGAATTGTGTGTTTGATTGGGTGTGAAAAACCTAAAGATAAGTCTAAAGACTTACCAGCAGCTTTGGCACGGTAACCAACACCTTGTAAAACTAATTTCTTTTCAAAACCTTTACTAACACCTTCAACCATATTATTGATTAAAGCGCGTGTAGTACCGGCTTGAGCCCAAGCGCCTTTAACATCAGCAACGATATTAGTAATAATGTTGTTTTCTTCTTGAGAAACAACAACGTCACTATGGATCGTGCGAGATAATTCGCCTATTGGACCTTTAACTGTAATGTCTTGACCTGATAACGTAATGGTAACGCCAGCAGGAACAACGACAGGTGCTTTTGCAACACGAGACATATTATTCTCCTTACTCTACGAAACCAAGAACTTCACCGCCAATACCCGCAGAGCGAGCGGCGCGATCCGTCATCAAACCTTTAGAAGTCGAAATGATCGCAATACCCATGCCAGCAAGAACTTTAGGAAGTTCATCACAGCTTTTGTATATACGAAGACCAGGACGTGAAACACGTTTGATCACTTCAATTACTTCTTTACCTTCAAAATACTTCAATTCAACAGATAGCTCTGGCTTTACATCGCCCGCTACTGAAAAACTTGAAATATAACCTTCTTCTTTAAGTAAGTTGGCAATTGCAACTTTTACTTTTGAAGATGGCATTGTAACTGCAACTTTTGCTGCAGATTGACCGTTGCGGATGCGTGTAAACATGTCCGCGATAGGATCAGTCATCATAACCATTTACTCCCGTGAATTACCAACTAGCTTTCTTAAGACCTGGAACTTCACCACGCATCATAGTTTCGCGTAATTTAATACGACTTAAACCAAATTTACGTAAGAATCCATGTGGACGGCCAGTAATGTTACAACGGTTACGTTGACGACTACTGCTCGAATCACGAGGTAAACTTTGAAGTTTCAATACAGCATCCCAGCGATCTTCTTCAGAAGAATCAACACCAGAGATGATTGCTTTTAACGCAGCACGCTTTTCAGCATATTGTGCTACTAACTTGGTTCTTTTAGCTTCACGAGCTTTCATTGACGATTTAGCCATAACTCTACACCTTCTTCTTGAACGGGAAACTAAAGGCAGACAATAAAGCATGTCCTTCTTCGTTATCTTTCGCGCTAGTAGTGATAGTGATATCTAATCCGCGAATTTTATCGATTTTATCATATTCGATTTCCGGGAAGATAATTTGCTCACGAACGCCCATGCTGTAGTTACCGCGGCCATCAAATGACTTTGGATTTAAACCACGAAAATCACGGATACGAGGAATAGAAATAGAGATTAAACGCTCTAAAAATTCCCACATACGCTCGCCGCGTAGAGTTACTTTTGTACCAATAGGGTAGCCTTCACGAATTTTGAAGCCCGCAACTGATTTGCGTGCTACTGTCGTGAGCGGCTTTTGCCCTGAGATTGCAGTAAGATCATTTGTGGCGTGCTCTAATACTTTCTTATCAGAAATTGCTTCACCAACACCCATGTTAAGGGTGATCTTTTCAATCCGAGGGACTTGCATGACACTTTTATAACCAAATTGCTTTTGCAATTCAGCTACAACTGTATCTTTGTAAAAATCATGCAGTTTCGCCATCGTTTACTCCAATTAAATTAATTCGTTATCAGATTTGAAGAAACGAACTTTTTTGCCGTCTTCAATTCTAAAACCAACGCGGTCAGCCTTGCCCGATTTCGGGTTAAGGATAGCTACGTTAGAAACCTGTAAAGGTGCTTCTTTTTCAACAATGCCACCAGGCTGCTGTAACTGTGGTACAGGCTTAGTGTGTTTCTTGATTAAGTTAACGCCTTCTACGAATACTTTGCCGCTTTCAACAAGAACTTTAGTAACTTTACCAGTTTTGCCCTTGTCTTTGCCTGCAAGTATAACTACTTCATCATCACGACGAATCTTAGATGCCATTATCGTGACTCCTTATAGTACTTCAGGTGCTAATGATACGATTTTCATAAATTTTTCATTACGAAGTTCACGTGTCACAGGCCCGAAAATACGAGTACCAATTGGTTGTAAGTTTGCATTCAAAATTACAGCCGCGTTTTCATCAAAACGGATAGCAGAGCCATCTGTACGACGAATACCTTTCTTAGTGCGCACCACTACCGCAGTAACAACATCACCTTTTTTTACTTTACCGCGAGGACTTGCTTCCTTTACGGCAACTTTGATGATATCACCAATGCGTGCATAGCGACGGTGCGAGCCACCAAGAACCTTTATACATTGAACACGCTTAGCGCCACTGTTATCAGCAACATT
>NZ_JABSOV010000148.1 GCF_013215345.1 Colwellia sp.
TGTGTCAGTATTTGTGAGTCTGATGAGAAAGGCCTTTGCCTTGGCTGCATGCGCTCGCGTGATGAACGACAAGAATGGATTAACTTTACTAACGATGAGAAACAAAAAGTAATTAAACGTTGTCTACAACGAAAAAAACGTAAATTGAATCAGCTAAAGGCAAAACCTGTTGAACAAGTTGCTGGACCTTTAGTCGAAGAAGACTTACAACCCTCCTTGCTTGACCCGCCAAGTAATACTAAGACATCATCAAATACCGACTTAGATTTCAGTGAGTTTGAACTGTAATATTTCTGTGCAGCCTCGTTATAGTCTTGTTATAGCCCAGTATTTATTGGAATAACAGACAGTAATTCAATGTGTTAATATTTATTTAAATAAAAAAGTTCAATTTATTACCACTTTCTTCAAGGATGAATTCATGTATTCAAATTACCTTCTAGCACTATGTGTATTACTGTTAACAGCATGCAGCAATGAGCAGAATATTCCTGCTACAGCCATTGCGATAGATAAAAACCTTAGTCAACAACTGCTAGCAAACCACCTAGCCATTAATCTTGATAGCTCAGGACAATTAGCCAATGAAGATTTAGCAGCATTTGCAAAAAAGATTGAACATGTCAGGATCCTAGCTTTAGGTGAGCAAACCCATGGCGCAGCGAGTGTATTTTCCCTGAAAACGGCTTTGATAAAATATCTACATCAGCATCATGGTTTTGATTTTTTTATTTTAGAAAGTGGTATGTACGATGTGCGAGAAATCATGCAACAAGCTAAAGATGGCCAATCAATAAAAGCAATAGCGCCAGGGAATATCTTCTATATGTATGCGAATAGTAAAGAAGTTACGCCCTTATTTGATTATGTTAACGATCAGCTTAATACCGAAAACCCGCTAACTATGGTCGGCTTTGATAGCCAACATACCGGCGGCCTATCGTTAGCCGGACTGGTTACTGACTTAACTAAAGCGCAACGAGCAATTGATAACGCTTGGGTAAATAGCCCTAATTGGCAAGTGTTTGCCAAGCAACTGCAACAAGTGCTGGCTGGCTCTGATGTACGTTTTCCCATAGAGCAAGAGCAGTTGTTCTTTAGTCAACTTGATACCCTAGCAACTAACTTTAAGCAACATAATTCACTAGCTAATAATGGCTTTTGGTATCGCATAACAAAAGGGCTAGTTGCGCAAGCTAAAAGACAATGGCAACTTGTCGATAACCGTAGTCAACAAATGGGCGAAAATATTAAATGGTGGGCTGAGCAATACCCAGATAAGAAAATTATCGTTTGGGCACATACTTGGCATTTAACTAAAGCGGGCAACAAGCAAGTTAATGCCGGTAAAGTGGTTAGTGATGCCTTTGGCGATGCTTATTACATGGTGCACTTTAGTGGCGAGCAAGGGCAATATTTAAGTTACATTGATTTAAAAAATAAAGCGCTTGCGAAGCCAAAGAAAAATTCAGTAGAGCGACTTTTTAAGCAAACGACAACATCAGCCATTAATTACATTGAAAATAAAGGCCTACCACTACAGGGCAGTGAACTGGAAGCTTTTGCTAATGATTATCAACAGACACTGACAGCAAATGAATGGTCCACTTATTGGGACGGCATGTTTATCCTTAAAGAAATAACGCCGGTAACTTATCAGCAATAAACCCTATAGCTTAACTAATGTCTGTATCTAGTTAAGTAAGGTGAGCGTTAGTTAGGTGCTAGTTGACAAGGGGTGTTAAAACACGAGGATTAGTAAGCATTAGGATAATTATTGCACACTTAATAGACGGTAAAGTATGAATAAAGTACTAAATTAAACTTTAAGTAAATTATTGTTATAAAACAGTTGCCACTGATAATTTTTAACTATAATATACGCGCTCTTTAGAGAGTAGCACTCTTCAAAGAATGCCCCGATAGCTCAGTTGGTAGAGCAGAGGATTGAAAATCCTCGTGTCCCTGGTTCAAATCCGGGTCGGGGCACCATATAACTTCTCTATGAAGTAACGAAGCCTCAGCATTACTTATTATAAATAGTAATGCTGAGGCTTTTTTCGTTTCTACAGCTTAAACTTTATAAGTCCTTTATCAACTTTTGGAAATGAGGAGGCGCCTTTTTAACACTAAGTCTCAGGCACTAAATCTCAGACATTAAGCCTCAGACAAAAAAAGCAGCTAGCTGAGTATGTTTAACTCAAGGGCTGCTTTTGTTAGTTAATAGTTAACGTTGCTCTTTTAAAGCTGTTCCTTTAAAAAAAAGAGTAACTCTAATGCTTGTCTCGGGCTTAAATCATTTACATCGGTATCGGCAAGTGTTGTTAATACAGGATGTTCATCTGGGGCTAAGCTCAGCTGCTCAAAAGCATCACCTTGTATCGGCGTAGCAGTCAACACTGTCGGGGCTTGCTGCTGCTCTAATTCAGCTAACCTTTGCTTAGCACGTTTTATCACCAGTTTAGGAACACCCGCTAATTGCGCTACTTGTAAACCAAAACTTTTACTTGCTGCTCCTTCTTGCACTGCGTGCATAAATACTATCTTATCGTCATGCTCCATGGCATCTAAGTGGACATTAGCAAGGGTTTCAATTTGCTCAGCTAGCATAGTTAATTCGAAATAATGCGTGGCAAAGAGGGTAAAGGCCTTAGTTTTAAGTGCCAGCATTTCTGCACAGGCCCAGGCCAGTGATAAGCCATCGTAAGTACTCGTTCCTCGACCAATTTCATCAAGTAATACTAAACTTCTGTCAGTAGCGTTATGTAAGATATTCGCGGTTTCCGTCATTTCGACCATAAAGGTAGAACGACCACTAGCTAGATCATCTGAGGCGCCAATGCGGGTAAATATTCTATCAACTACGCCGATAGTTGCACTGTCAGCAGGGACATAACAACCGATATGAGCAAGCAAAACAATTAAGGCTGTTTGGCGCATATAGGTTGATTTACCGCCCATGTTTGGCCCGGTAATAATGAGCATCTTGCGTTGTTCGGTTAACAATACCGGGTTAGCGATAAAGGCATTGTTGGTCATTTGTTCAACGACAACGTGACGACCAGCATCAATGCTTATACCTGCCTCCTTTACTAAGTTCGGCTTAACATAGTTTAACGCCAACGAACGCTCGGCGAAGGTGGTTAACACATCAAGCTCGGCGATAGCCTGGCTTAATTGCTGTAATTGCGCTAAATCGGGCATAACTTTAGCGAATAATTCTTGATAGAGTGTTTTTTCTAGGGCTAAAAATTTGCTTTGCGCGCTCAGTACCTTATGTTCATGTTCTTTTAATTCTTCGGTAATAAAGCGTTCATTATTTTTTAAGGTTTGACGACGGATATAATTATCAGGGACATTAGCAGCCGCGGTACGGCTCATTTCAATGAAAAATCCATGGACCTTGTTGTAGCCAACTTTTAGTGAGTGAATGCCAGTACTTTCTTTCTCGCGTTGTTCAAGCTGTGCTAAAAATTCAGTAGCGCCATCACTTAAATCGCGTAATACATCGAGTTCACTATTATAACCCGGAGAAATAACGCCGCCATCGCGAATAAGTACCGGTGGATTTTCAATTATGGCATGCTCAAGTAAGCCTTGTAACGCCGGCATTGGTTGGCTTTGTTGGGCAATGGTGTTTAAGTAATTAGTAGCTGACTCGGGTGACTCACTTGGTAGTTCATTCTGTGACCCACTCTGTAACTCATTTTGTAGCTCTGGCAACTGCTGTAGTGCATGACGTAAGCGAGCAAAGTCTCGTGGTCGTGCCGAGCCTAAAGCAATACGCGAAACAATACGTTCAATATCGCCTAAGCCCTTTAATATTGGCTGAATTGGCGTGATTAGGTCTAACGCTATAATATCGCTGACAGTATTTTGGCGATTGTGAAGCACAGTTAAGTCACGTAATGGGAAGTGTAACCAACGTTTAAGTAAACGCGAACCCATTGGCGTGGAGGATTTATCTAAAATTGATGCCAGTGTATTATCAAAACCACCTTGCAAGTTTTGGGTCAGCTCTAAATTTCGCCTCGTGGCTGCATCAAGTACGACACCTTTATTGGCTGATTCACAAATAATAGCGCGTATATGAGGCAGGGCAGTACGTTGGGTATCTTTAACATATTGAAATAAACAACCGGCGGCTGCTAAGCCTAATGGCTTATCATCAACACCAAAGCCGGTTAATTCTTTAGTCTCAAACTGGGTATTTAATAGCTTAATTGCGGTATCGAGATCAAACTCCCATTCGGGGCGACGACGTAGACCTTTTCTTTGCTCGATTAAACTAAAGTCTTGTATTGACTCACTGTAAAGTAATTCCGCTGGAGATAATCTTTGCAATTCTGCTTGTAGTTGCTCACTGGTTTGCGGCTCAGTTAAGACAAAGCGGCCACTGGCCATATCTAAATAGGCCAGACCAAAAGCCGGAGCTGAGCTAGTTTTTAGTTTTGCTTGTGGTAATTGGTTATCAACGATGGCGACAATGAGGTTATCTTGTCTATCCGTTAGCAGGGCTTCATCACTGAGCGTACCTGGAGTGATAACCCGTACTACTTTACGCTCAACCGGGCCCTTACTGGTAGCAGGGTCACCTATTTGTTCACAAATAGCGACTGACTCACCTAAAGCGACTAACTTTGCTAAGTAATTCTCCACCGCGTGATAAGGCACGCCAGCCATGGGAATAGCGTTACCACCTGTTTTACCGCGAGCGGTAAGGGATATGTCTAATAAGTCTGACGCTTTTTTAGCGTCATCAAAAAACAACTCATAGAAATCGCCCATGCGATAAAAGATCAATATATGCGGAAACTCAGCCTTAATGGTTAAATACTGGCGCATCATAGGGGTGTGTGATGAAAGATCTTTTATGGCAGTGGTCATGAAATGCTAAAACTCTTATGTTATTACAGGGTATTTATACCGATTGGTATTACCGCTAGATTATGCCATAAGGGCTATTAGCATTGCTTAACTTTTTAACAATTATTGTCAGCTATTAGGTTCTGTTGATCTTTCAGGGTTAAAATTTATTCAATTTAAAACGGGCTTAATCGCGGCGCGAGCTTTGTATCATAGTTATTCTATTAAAAAAGTGAATAACAAGGAGTAAGGCCGTTTTAAATGAACCCAAAGGGGAGTACTTGTTTGAAATTTATACGGCGTTATCGTATGTTCATGTAGCTACACTTCACATGCTCTGCCTTGCCTAAATATCAAACATGTTGCTGTAAAAGTAATCTCGAAAGATCAACAGACCCTATGTTCAGTTAATGTAATTAACTCGCCATCCAGCTATTAAACAGTGACCAAGCGACTAACCACATAACTAAGGCAATAATGATATCTATGGTCTTTTTAACTTTTGGTCTGCTTAATTGTTTGGAAAGTTTAGCCGCACCAAGTGCTAAACAACTAAACCACGTTAATGAACCCAATATGCAGCCAATAAGAAAATATACTTTTACTTCATCTGAGTATTGACCACCAACACTACCAATGACCATAACAGTATCAATATAAGCATGGGGGTTTAAAAAAGTAACAGCTAAGGTTGTTAAGAAAACAATTTTGGCTGATTTCTTTTTTAAGACAGTATCAGCAGAGCTACTATTTTGGCTGAATGCAGATTTCATTGACATTAAGCCATAAACAGTTAGAAATATGATGCCACCCCAAGTCAGTATGTTGAATAAAGTCGCATTGTGTGACAGTAAAATACTACCGCCAAGGACACCTAAACTAATTAATATCGTATCGTAAAGTACAAAAAGAGCCGCAGTCATTTTGTGATGGTTTCGACTAATGCCTTGGTTAATCAGCATAGAATTTTGTGTGCCTATGGGCATGATCATACTTAATGTTAGGGTAAAGCCTTTGGCTAAAACTAATAAGCTCATAATGGTACTCGGTAAATAGTCAGGGGTAGTTAATAAACGCTAGTTTGCACTAATTTTCAGTTTAATTATAATTAATAATAATTAACTATCATTAGTAAAACTTATGACTGAGGTTATGGGTATATAATACCAATTCCAATAAGTTTTTTCTCACTCAGCGAGATTGAAAAGGCTTAGAGGCAAGACATTGATTGAAGAGAATGGTTATTCCCTTGTCAAAATCAATAACGCAGGCTGTAAGCCTTTTAAACTCGCCCTTCGGGAGTTTGTCAGCGATTAGATAACCGCACAGAATTTCTTTGATATAGAGTGACTATATACAAAAAAATTCTATTTGTTCTCAAACCGTTGACAAGCTCTGAGTAGGAACAAACTTAATAGAATCGGTATATGAGGGTCTCATGGCAAACTTTGATTATAAACACCTTGCGGCATTGGCTGAGGTGATTGAGCTACAAAGTTTTGAATTAGCGGCGCAAAAACTGTTTATTTCTCAATCGGCTATTTCTCAACGGATAAAGGCGCTAGAAGAACACATAGGGCAGCCAGTACTTATTCGTAACCAACCCATTGTTGCGACACTGGCTGGCGAACAAATACTAAGCCACTTTAAAAAAGTTAAGCAACTTGAGGATGAACTTGTACCGATATTGTATCCGGATAAACCGATAAAGCCGATGAAAGTCTCTTTAGCGGTAAATGCTGATAGTATCGCTACTTGGTTTATTGAGGCCATTACGCCAGTACTTAAAAATCACTTAGTTGAATTGAATTTAATTATTGAACATGAAGAGCGTACTTTAGATAAGTTACGCAGTGGGCAAGCCATTGGCGCGGTAAGTGTTATTGAACAGCCGCTAAAAGGTTACCGCTCTTTCAAACTTGGTGAAATGGAGTATTGCTTGGTGGCCAGTAAGGGCTTTGCCGAAGAGTACTTTCCTGATGGCGTTAACCAAAAGTCGTTAGGAATGGCACCCGCGATAAGTTATGACCATAAGGATGATATGCATGTTCGCTATATTGCCAAGCATTTTAATTTAGCTGCTAGTGAGTATTATTGCCATAGCGTGCGTTCTTCGGAGGCATTTGTTGCGTTAGTAAAACAAGGTGTTGCTTATTGCTTGTTACCCAAATTACAAATTGAGCAAGAGTTAAATACTGGGCAATTAATCAGTTTATGCCCAGATAAAGAGTTAGTTGAGACTTTATATTGGCATAGCTGGGTGCTGGTTAAAGGTGTTAATAAAAATATCTCCGAGCAAATAGTTAAGATTGCCCGTCAAAAATTAGCACACTAACTTTTGACACTTTATAGTCCTTGCGTAAAATAATGTGACTGTTTATATTAATTGGTACTAGGTGTTTTTGAGAACTGATTGAAGAAGTCATACACACAGCAAGAGATCAAAGCATTAAGTACGTCTAAACGTGTTGTTATTTAAACCAGTTTTTTGATCTTACTCTTGTTGGTATCACAGAGCTTCTCTGCCAGTAAGATCCATCAAAGCTACCAAGAGTCATTGATGGACTCAGTAACAGACCGTATCCTTTCTGATTATCAAGAGTACTTCACACAACTGCGTTTAGAAATTGATCTCTTCCAGCAAAAGCAGCTGAATGCCATAGAGAAATTAGAGAAAAAATCTGGACAAGCTTCACAACAAGAATATATGCAAGTGTTAACATCGCTGAGAAATAATATTGATAACACACGTTTATTTACTTTAATAGACAGTAAAGGTCAAGGGAGTTTAAAGCATATAACCGGAAACTTTTTACCTGACTGTGAAAGTGAAATAGCGACAACAATAGCCGGTGGTGTGCAAAAAAAGCTCTTTTTACACCGCAGTAAAAGTAGCATTCATTTTGACTTGTTACAGCCATTGGCGACTAACTCAGCAAAAGGTGCTTTTTTCTTCGTAGCCTTTAATCCTGATATTTTAATTAATATCCAAAAAAAATATCAATTACCTCACCAGCAACTTTTTTTAATGCGTGCCGACTCCCCTGGAGAGATAGAATTAACCACTGAAACGGATGGTAGTAAATACAGCGAATTAATTTTTGGTGGTGAGTTAACGTCTTATAACTTTGTGAAAGCCATTCCAAATACTCGCTGGCAATTAGCAATACGTTTATCGCCGCAATATAGTAGTAATTTATATCGCCAGGGATTGATTAAAGCCGTACTTATCTGGTTGCTGCTAACTTTATTTATTTAACCTGAAAACTGGATAAGGATTGAACTAACTGCCCACCTTGCGATCAGATCTTTCGACTAAAAACGATTTGAAA
>NZ_JABSOV010000149.1 GCF_013215345.1 Colwellia sp.
TCGTACATAAGTATGCATTAATTTCTTTGTATCAATTTTTTGTTGTTGACAAGAGGGAGTCCACATAAGTTGGCTATTAGGATTGAGAGTAAGCCCGTTAAAGTCAAGGGAGGCCATTTTAGCCGACCATTTTGGTCTTTACTTGCCATAGCCTCGTGTATTAGTGGTTGGTATTTTTTTAGCTTGTTCTTTAGCTTGTTCTTTAGCTTGTTCTTTAGCTTATGGGTTAAATTAGTCGGCTAACCATTTATTAATTTCACTGTACATAAAATCACGGATTATTGGCTGCGCTTTGGCATTAGGGTGTAAGTTATCATTTAGCATTAAAGAAGTATCAACAGCTATGTCACTCATAAAGTAGGGCATAAGGTAAGCGCCTGTTTGTTTGGCAACTTTACTATAACTGTCGGTAAACATTTGACGATATCTTGGACCTAAGTTAGGCGGAATATGAATTTCCATTAAGGCTACCTTAGCACCATGTTGTTGACTTATGGTGACCAGCTGGCTTAAATGTTTCTGCAACAATTTCACTGGAAAGCCTCTAATACCATCATTACCACCTAGTTCAATCAACACATGACTCGGTTGGTGTGCTTTAAGCCAAGCATCAATTTTCAATAAGGCGTTATCGGTAGTTTGGCCACTTATAGCGGTATTAATTACCGTGATGGGCTGGTTTTTTTCTATATATTTATTTTGTAACAAATGAACCCATGCTTGTGCTTGCTCAAGGCCATAGCCAGCGCTTAAGCTGTCACCAATAAGTAAAATTTTGTCATTTGCATGGCTTGTAAATGATAAGTTTGTCAAAATTAAGATAATAATAGATTTTAGGAAACAGCGTGTCATGTCAGTACTTTCTCAGTTAAATGTTATTCAAGTGTCAGGGCTTACTCAGCGTGTTAACACACTTGAAGGAAGCCTCACTATCCTTAGCGATATAAACTTTTCTGTCAAGTCAGGGGAGTCAGTCGCGATTGTCGGTGCTTCGGGCTCGGGTAAATCTACCTTGCTGAGTTTATTGGCTGGATTAGATGTGGCAAGTCAAGGTGAGGTTCATCTCGACGGTGATGCGTTAAGTACACTCGATGAAGAAGCTCGTGCTCAGTTACGGGCAGAAAAAATTGGTTTTGTCTTTCAGTCATTTATGTTGGTGCAAAGTTTAACCGCTCTTGAAAATGTCATGTTACCAGCAGAGCTGGCCGGTGACCATGATGCCAAAGCACAAGCGGTTGAATTGTTGGACAAAGTAGGGCTTTCACATCGACTTGCACATTATCCTTCACAATTATCTGGCGGAGAGCAACAAAGAGTCGCTATTGCTAGAGCCTTTATTGGCTCACCTAAGATACTTTTTGCCGATGAGCCTTCAGCGAATCTTGACAGTAAAAATGGTCACTTGATTGAAACACTACTCTTTGACTTAAATAAGCAAAACGGCACTACATTGGTACTCGTTACACATGATGAACAATTAGCAAAAAAATGCCAGCGCATTATACATATTGAAGGTGGGCAACTTGAAAAAATCAGTGAAGGGGCAGCTGCCAATGTGGGTTAAACTGGCCTTTAAGCTATTCTCTCGAGAATTTAGACGTGGTGAATTGACGATTATCTTTGCTGCTATAGCTCTGGCTGTGCTTACCGTATTTAGTTTATCTGCAATTACCGAGCGAATCAGTCTAAATATCGCGCACAAAAGTAGTGACTTTATTGCCAGCGATCGCCGCTTATCAAGTAATCATGCTTTTGAGCCTCAGTTGCTCAAGCAAGCAAGTCAATTTGGTCTGGCTACGGCACAAATGCTTTATTTTGATTCCATGCTCTTTGCCAATGATGAATTAGTGCTAGGCTCAGTAAAAGCAACCACTGCTGCTTATCCTCTGCGCGGAAAAATAACCATCAAGGACAATCTTGCCAGCAAAGCTTATGAAGTCGAAACTGGCCCTAAGGCCGGCTCAGTTTGGCTTAGTGAAGGCTTGTTTTATACTCTTAAAGTAAACGTTGGTGATACGGTTGAGTTGGGTGCCGGTAATTTTAACGTCACTAAAGTGTTAGTAAAAGAGCCTGATGCACCATTTTTCTCGTTATCGGGTAATAAGCGTGTGCTGTTAAATTATGCCGATATTGAGACCACTCAAGCCGTTCAACCCGGTAGTCGAGTATTTCACCGTCTACTTTTTGCTGGTAATGAGCAAGAGTTAAGTGATTATTATGCTTGGCTCAAACCTCAGCTTAAAAGTAACCAAAACTGGCAAGGTCTTAAAGATAGACAATCACCACTGGGCAATAACTTAGACCGTGCCGAACGCTTTCTATTATTGGCCGGTTTATTTGGCATAATGCTAGCAGCGGTTGCTATGGCTGTGTCAGCTAAGCGCTATTGTGAGCGACAGTACGACCCCGTTGCCATGATGAAAACACTGGGTGGTAGTCGTAAAGTAATCCGCAATATTTTTCTTTTACACCTAAGTTTAGTGACAACTTTTTCTATTGTTGCTGGTTTAGCCGTAGGCTTTATCTTGCAAACCATAGGCGCAGATTATTTAGCTACCTTTATGGGTACTGAGTTGCCGCAAGCGGGTGTACGCCCTTGGTTGTTGTCTGCTTTTATTGGTCTAGTTTGCGCATTGATGTTTTCACTTAAACCGCTGTTAGATTTATTTGATATTCCGCCGCTTCGAGTACTGCGCCGCAACTTAGGTGATACCTTAGCAATAAGCCGCATTCATATTGGCCTTTCAATGCTAACTATTTTTGTCTTAATGTGGCTATTTAGTGGTGAGATTGTTACTACTTTAATTTTATTTGCTTCTACTTTAGTTGTGATTGCGGTTTTATTTGCTTTATCACGATTATTATTTGCTGCAGGTCGTAAACTAGGACTTAGGCCAGGCTCTAGTTGGTCGTTAGCAATAGCCACCTTACAAAAAAGAGCCAATGCTAATGCCATCCAACTGATCAGTTTCGCCTTAGCGATTAAGTTAATGCTATTTTTGGTGGTATTAAAAAATGACATCATTTCAGACTGGCAAATGCAAGTACCTGCAGATGCGCCTAATATGTTCATCATTAATATCGCTAAAGAAGAAGTTGAGCCGATTAAGCAATTCTTTAACAAACACAACATTGCCCATGAAGCTTTTTATCCCGTATTTAGTGGCCGTGTTGATGCAGTAAATGGCGAAGAATTCGCTCGTCGAGTGTCTAAACAAGAAGGTGAAGAAAAAGATGAAAGCGCCAGAGAAGGTGTCAGTAGAGAGCCTAATTTAACTTGGTTAACGTCTTTGCCTGAAGGTAATGAAATAACAGAAGGAGAATGGTTTACTGATGGAGGTACTGGTGATGATATTGAAGTATCCGTTTTTGATGGTTGGCAAGAAACTCTTGGCTTAAAAATTGGCGATACCATTACACTTTTGGTCAATGAACAACCAATAGACGCTAAAGTCACAAGTTTCAGGAAAGTAGATTGGGGTAGCCTCAAACCCAATTTTGTTATGATTTTAAGTCCTAATATGGCCGGAAAAGTACCGGTAACCTACTTTAGTGCTGCGAAATTACATGACCGCGATACCAAAGGTATCAGCCAGTTATTACAACGATACCCAACAATAAGTATGATAGATATCAAGGCACAAATTGAACAGGCGCAATCAATTATTGCGCAAGTATCCTTAGCGATTGGTTT
Organism: Colwellia sp.; assembly: GCF_013215345.1. Taxonomy (GTDB): domain Bacteria; phylum Pseudomonadota; class Gammaproteobacteria; order Enterobacterales; family Alteromonadaceae; genus Colwellia. The sequence goes on from NZ_JABSOV010000149.1 coordinate 3,695, forward strand.
TGTTTTATCTATTGTCCTCGTCAGTGGTGCTTTAGTACTTATTTCTCAGGTTCAAGCGAGCTTGGCTGAGCGCATGCAAGAAGTTGTAATTTTACGAACTTTAGGGGCTAAAGGTCGGTTGATTAAGTTGGCAACACTTTATGAGTTTATGCTGTTGGGAGGCATTGCTGGCTTAGTTGCCGCAATAGTGAGTGACGTAGCTTTACTGGTTATTCAACAGCAACTCTTTGATATCTCAGGGCGCCTTCATCCTTATATATGGTTGTTAGGGCCGGTAAGTGGTGCATTATTTGTTTCAAGCATTGGTTATTTTATGGTGGCTAATACCATGCGACAAAACACCCAAGGCTTGTTAAGGAAGCTTGGTTAAATACAGATAACGACCCTGCTTATCGCTAGGGTCGTTATACTTACATATAGGCTATAGCGGTTATAATTTAACCATACAGGCTCTGGAGAATAACCAGTTGATTACTTGAGCTTAAACATAGCTAAGCTAGTGTAACTAAAGTATTTAAGGTATATTGAAATCATAAAAATATAAGGATTAATTTTCATGGTTTCAAGTTCAAATCATAGCTCTATCGTAAAAGCCTTTGTCACGGTAGCCGCTATTTTTATCATTTTTGCCGGTATTAAAACTGCAGCGAATATATTAGTACCGTTTTTACTGTCAGTCTTTATCGCTATCATCTGTAACCCCTTAATCAAAAAAGCCAGTGAATTCAAAATACCGAAAGCAATATCCATAATTTTTGTTATCGCCGTTATTGTCACTATGGCTGTTTTTTTAACGGGCTTAGTGGGCAGTTCGTTAAATGAACTTTCACAGTATATTCCTCAATATCGAGTGCAACTCAAACAACAATTTGTTTGGTTAACGGACTTTTTTGCCAAACACGATATTCAACTTTCTACCTCTATCGTAACCGAGTACTTTGATCCCGCTGCAGCCATGGGCTTAGCGGCTGAAATGCTATCAAGTTTTGGCTCGGTGATGGCAAATCTATTTTTGATTGTTTTAACTGTGGTGTTTATTTTGTTTGAATCATCATCTTTTCCGCATAAGCTGCATTTAGCTTTAGATGATCCACAAATGCGTTTGCAACAAATTGAGCGATTTATATCTTCAGTAAACCATTATATTGCCATTAAAACCTTGGTTAGCATTGCCACCGGTTGTATTGTTTCGCTGATGTTATGGGCCTTTGGTTTAGACTTCTTTTTACTCTGGGGTGTATTGGCCTTCTTACTTAATTATATTCCTAATATTGGCTCTATTATCGCCTCAGTACCACCGATGACTTTAGCTATTCTACAATTAGGTATTGGTGACGCTGGTGCAATAGGCTTGGGCTTTGTTTTCATTAATATGGTGATGGGCAATATTATTGAACCTAGATATCTAGGTAAAGGTTTAGGTTTATCAACGTTAGTGGTGTTTTTATCACTGATATTTTGGGGCTGGTTATTGGGCACTGTTGGTATGTTATTAAGTGTGCCACTGACCATGATATTAAAGATAGGCTTGGAAAGCTCACCTGAGGGTCGTTGGTTAGCTGTGATGCTAAGTGATGAAGATGAGTTGGATGATAAAACCGAACAAGCTCTACTTAGCTAGGGTTAAACTTAGTGAGTGTAAGTTTGAGTATGTTAATTTGAATTAATTAACATACTCAATAAGCATAAAGAAGTTCGGTAAAGTAAGGCTTATGACGCAGTGTTAGTGGTTTTAATTTTACTAAGCGCAGTTATCCGACTTTGGCTTAATAGCACATAACAAGTTTTATAGGCTACATCAGCGCCTCTTTGTGGCGATATTGCTAGATATTGCCAGCGACAATCATTTTCTCTATAAGTAATAAAATTACTTTGTGAACGCTTAAACATCCTTAAGGCAGAATATCGGCCATTAACTAAGGCTTTTTCTTCTAAATTAAAAGTATGTAAGTTAACCCAAGTTTGTAATTCCCTATCCACATATGAAATAACGCTATCTAAACACCGGGACATAGCCGCAGAGGATATTTCCTCAGCGGTTTGTTTTTGACATGAGGCAATATCTTTTGCCGCGTTAGCAGGGCTCATCATCAATAAAGGATATAAAAGTGATAAGGTTAGTAGTGTTTTCTTATAGATCATTTTTCGGTTACAAACTCTAATAGTGACAAGTACAAAGTGCGCTAAATAGCAGGTAAACTAGCTAGTAATCTTTAGCGCTAAGTTTAGTTGATAATCTTTTTTTTTATCAAATAATTATGTGGGTAATACTTTTTTATAAGGTTTAACGGTGACCTTTTTATAAACACCAGCGCTGATATAAGGGTCTTGATCAGCCCATGTTTGTGCAGCAGTTAAACTATCAAATTCAGCAACGATTAATGAACCGGTAAAGCCGGCTTCACCTGGGTCTTCACTATCAATAGCTGGGCATGGACCCGCTAATAATAATTTCCCCTGTGCTTGTAAATCTTTTAAACGCTCAATATGTTTATCGCGTACCGATAGGCGTAAGCTGAGTGAGTTTTCAACATCTTCACTGTATATAAGATAAAACATGGCGGGTATTCCTTTAAATAATTGCTTGAGTTAATTTGTTATTAGGGCAATAGCTTGATTAGAGTGACTACTTTTTATCATCGGTAACTTTATCGTTTTCATCTTCTTCAACAGGTAAATACTTATACAGTAATAAAATAGAAGTAATAGAGAAAACAAACATTAAGCCGGTTAAGCCAAATACCTTAAAGTTTACCCAAGTATCAAGGTCGAAATTAAACGCTACGTAATAATTTAATCCAGCACAAAATAGGAAGAACATTGCCCAAGCAACGTTTAATCTTGTCCAAATGTTTTTTGGTAGTGATAAAGACTCACCTAAAAACTGTTTAATGATATTCTTTTTGAAAATAATATCACTCACTAATAATGCCGCGGCGAAAAAAGTATTAATAATGGTTACTTTCCATTTGAGAAAGGCATCATTTTGTAAATAAATAGTAAGACCACCAAAAACCACTACCAAACCAAAGATTATCCATTGTTTAGCGGGGATTTTTTCTTTCTTAACTTTATAGTAAATAATTTGCAAACAAGCGGCGACAATTAAGCTACCCGTAGCCCAGTAAATCCCGGCGATTGAATTTACAATGAAAAAAATAATCAGTGGGAAGTATTCAAGAAATAGTTGCATATAAAACCATTGTTAAAAGTGATATTAAGGGAGCAAATAGAGCGATATTAACAATCGCCTGTTAGCAATAAGCCAATTTTAACGAATGCGAGTTTAATAGCCAAGCTTATATTTACATATCATTAAACAATAAAACCTTTATTTCGCCTTAGTCATTGATCCTTATCAATGAACCGGCGTTGTCTAATTGTACTTTTAAAGGGAGCAGAGTAGTTTAGCGTTAAGTTTAATTACCCTAGATAGTATTTTCCATGACAACTGACAACTGACAACTGACAACTGACAAGTTATTTTACCAAGAACAAAACAATGAAGTGTCATTGTTTAATTATGCCTTTGAACATCAGCTGCCCGTATTAATAAAAGGGCCAACAGGGTGTGGTAAAACACGTTTTGTTGCACATATGGCACAAAAACTTAATAAGCCTTTATATACGGTCGCTTGTCATGATGATTTAACTGCCGCAGATCTAGTGGCACGGCATTTAATTGGTCCCAACGGTACTTATTGGCAAGATGGACCACTTACCCGAGCGGTGAGAGAAGGAGGTATTTGTTATTTAGATGAAGTGGTTGAGGCACGTAAAGATACCACAGTGGTATTACACCCTTTAGCGGATGACCGCCGTATACTGCCCTTAGAGCGTACCGGTGAAATACTTGAAGCGGTGCCTGGCTTTATGTTGGTGGTTTCTTATAACCCAGGTTATCAAAACCTACTAAAAGGCATGAAAGCCAGTACTCGGCGACGTTTTGTCGCTTTACGCTTTGAATACCCCTGCGCTGAGCTTGCACAACAAATATTTAGCGAGAGCGATGGCAAAGAAACTACCTATGTTTTAATCCATGTTAGCTTTTTTACCCTATAGTTTAGCTACAATTTAGTTAAAGCTTAGTTAACTATTTATTATTTTAGCTGCTATAAAGGCGCATGGTGCAATGACAAGAAGTGAAAATTTTAACCGAATAGGTGGACGCGTTAGCCTAATAACTATTAACAAAGTCTTTTACGATAAAGTTTATCAACACCCATGGTTAAAGCAGTATTTTCTGAATATTTCACAGCAGCATATTGAAGACCAGCAAGTTGATTTTATGCAAAAAGGCTTGGGCGGCGAAAATCACTACATAGGCAAAGCTCCGCCAA
>NZ_JABSOV010000015.1 GCF_013215345.1 Colwellia sp.
TTGGCTGCTCATCGAGTAATGCTAAACAAGCTTGTGCGTATGCATTACTATCATCGGTGATGATGACACCATCAGATTGCTGGGCATTAATGCCGGCCATCGCCATAGTTGTTACCACAATAGCTTTATTAAGGGACATAGCTTCTAATACTTTATTTTGAATGCCACGAGCAATTTGTAATGGTGCAATAACACATTGAGCTTGCTCTATAAAAGGCCGTACATCATGTACACGACCCGTAACAACAATACCTTTCTTTTTAGCTAAAGCACTCACTTCACTACTTGGGTTACCACCAACAATACAAAAAATAGCATCGGGTTGCTTGGCTAAAACCGATGGCCAAACATATTCAACAAACCACAACACGGCATCAACATTTGCCCAATAATCCATAGCACCAGTAAAACTAATAAAGGGTACCTGAGGGACTAAGCGTTCTTCAGAAAATTTGGCTTTAGGGTTAAAAAAGTTAACATCTACACCATTGAGTAAACCGTGTACTTTGGCTTGCTGCGCTTGTGGCTGACTATCCCTAAAGAGTTGTGCTTCATCCGCTGAAACAAATAAGCTATGAGTAAATTGTGCGCTAATTGAGTTTTCTTCTTTCGCCAATAACTTATATTCACGATTAAAAAACCACTTAGCAATACCGGTTTTTTTATTCGCGTATTGACGCCATTTATCAGAATCGACATCAACAAAGTCAATCACACGCTCTAGTGACTCATATTCATCTCGCTGACCGCCCTTTCCTTGAACGTACTGCGCCATAGAAGATGAGTAAATAAAAACCTTGCTAATGTTATGCTCGGCAAGTGTTCTATTAGTCCATTGCTGCATACGTTTATCAAAATAATAAGGCAGAGTAATTGGCTGGTTCGTTATAAAGCCTGTTAAGCCTTTAATTTTTGCCAATGTTTTATGCTGATCTAAATGAAACACTGCAACACAATATTTAGCTAAGGTTGCCACATATTGCTTATCAAAAGGATCATCGATAAAACAGCCCAAATGCACATCATAATACTCACTTAATTTTTTTAGAATATTAAATGAACGTATCTTATCGCCCTTATTAGGCGGGAAAGGTATGCGATGACAAAGAAAAAGCAATGGCTCTTTTTTACTTGGGCTTACATCGAGTTGAACTGGCTGACTAGCAAGGGTCATGGACATTACCCCAAAAACTTAGATAAAAAAGGGCCTACTATTTGGCTTACTTTTAACGGTAATTTCTGCCAAAGCTGAATAAAGAACTTATATTTTGGATTGTTAGGACTTAAATTAGGTAATTCATCGGCATTAACTAGGTGGTAATAGTAATACAGTGACTTAGGCTGCATGCCCCAGTTTTTCTTATATTTGTAGGGGCCACTATCATTTTTACTGCGACCGAAGTCATACCATCTATAGCCTCTTCCTCTGGCATTACACATCACTTGGTAATACATATAGTCAGCACTTTTAAGGCCGCGGGCGCTATCGTTGCCACCACCATAATAAGGTAACACTTGCTCATTAAAATAAAAATTCATCACTGCACTTGATAGTTGCTTATCTTTATTTTTGATAACAGCGATATCAACATTTTCACCAAAAACATCAACTAAGTTATTAAAATAATCTTTACTAAATATAGGTGTACCTAAGTTGCGATAGCTGGTTGACAGTAGTTGATAAAAATCATGAAAATTCGCTTTTCCTTGTTGTAGGGAGAAACTCAGTTCATTTTTAAGGGAATGACGAATAACGGCACGCTGTTTCTTCTTAATATTTGCCAGGATTTGTTCATTGTCTTCGGCCAATTCACAAGCAAAAATACTATGCGCTTGTTTAAGCAATAACGCTGAATCTTGCTTTTCTTGATATCTTAATTCTAAATAATCAACGGAAAGCTTTTCGGCTAATTGGCAAGCCTCTTGTTCTAACTGACGTACAAGTGCTGGAGTATCGGCAATAGCTCCGCCATAAACACAAAAAGGCGTAGAGATGAGCGCGTGACCAAATAATTTACTTTTAACTTCTACTAATGGTAAAACACCGGCAATATTGCCATCAAGCTCTATAAACAAAAAATAACAATCATGGTTAAAGCTTTTTGAAATAACCTGTTGCCAGCCACTTAAATGAAAAAAGCTACCTTGCGAGTGGTTTTTGACATAGAGATCCCATCGTACAAAGTCAGCGGAGGTTAGCTGTTTAATTGCAACATTAGTAGTAGAAGCGGTATCAGTGCTGGTATTAAAAATAGTATTCAAGTGTCCATTCTCTTGTTATTTAGCTTTATGATTAATACCATAAAAGCCTTATCTCCGTTTAGCGCTTTCGCTATTTATCCAAGTAAACACTTTTCATTGTGTCCCATTGGTAATCCTCTAATAAACGCACGACCTTAGCTTCCATACGGGATAAATTTAAGTAGTGACGTAGTCTTGATTTAACTGAGGCGCCAGCTACCCGAGGTTGCTCTGGGTCTATCTCCCAAGGATGAAAGTAAAAGCTATAAGGCTGCTGCTCTGTACTTAAGTAGTTATCAATTCGCCTTTTAGATAAAAAGTAAGGATAAAGACGGAAATAACCGCCGCCACCTATGCCGGTATTACGATCGTTTTTACGTACTGTCGGTACAGGAATTTCTAAAATCCCTTCCGGACGCTGGTATTTGAAGCGTGGCCAATCAGGCACGCCATATAAATCATGTTCAATAGGATAGGTACTAGAGCTGTAGTCAAAACCCAACTCAGCCAGTATTTCATAAACCCAAATATTACTGTCGTTAAAGGAGAAGCTCGGCGCCCTATAGCCAATAATCCCTTGCCCTGAAGTATCTTCAAGTATTTGTTTGCTTTTACTAACATCAGCACGAAATTCATCGGGTGTCATGATCGTCGCACGTTGATGAGCAAAGCCGTGGCTAGCTAGCTCATGCCCTTGCTCAACAATGGCTTTAATTAAATTAGGACAGCGCTCTGCAACCCAACCTAGCGTAAAAAAAGTACACTTGGCTTGTTTTTGCTCAAATAACTCTAGTAAACGATAGGTATTACGCTCTACGCGCATTTCTAAGCTTTGCCAATCTGACTTATTAATAACCTTTTCAAAGGCAGAGACATGAAAGTAATCTTCTACATCAACAGTTAATACTTGTTTTTCTGGTAATTGACTGGCTTTATTTACTACTGACATCTTAATTAGCGCCCTTTGCCAAATAATACAATTTCAACGGTTCTAATTAATATTAGTAAATCCAACAAAAAACTACGGTGCTTAATGTAATAAAGGTCATACTTTAACTTTTCTAGTGAATCTGCCTCTGTTGCACCGTAAGGATATTTTAATTGTGCCCACCCCGTTAAACCCGGTTTAACATTATGACGTTCGTTATAATAAGGCAGATTTTTAATTAAGCCTTGCACAAATTGTGGCCGTTCAGGCCGTGGTCCAACAAAGCCCATATCGCCATGGAGTACATTCCAAATTTGTGGTAATTCATCAATACGGTATTTGCGCAAATATTGGCCAACTTTGGTAATACGACTATCATTTTCACTAGCCATTTGTGCGCCATGCTTTTCTGCATCTAAACGCATACTGCGAAATTTAATAATATTAAAGGGTTCGCCGTCTAAACCAACCCGCTCTTGCCGATAAAGTACTGGTGCATTAAAGCCTTCGGTGAGTTTCATACATAACACAGCAATAAGCATAATTGGCCAAGTAACTAACAATAAAACCACTGCCATTGCCGCATTAAAAATCCAATCTAAGGTATTGCGCAAGTGATTATTAGAAGCAAAGCCGTTGGAATAAATAACCCAACTTGGATAAATAAGGTTTACCGCTATTTGCCCTGTTTCACGTTCGATAAAATCTAATATTTCGGTTATTTCGATACCACGAATTTTACAAGCAAAAAGTTCATCAACGGGTAAATTATTACGGCGTTCATCATTGGCGACGACAATTTCGTCAATCTCATTGGCTAAGGAGTACTCCACCAATGACTCAGTTAGATTAATACGTGTTTCACGTTTAATTCCGTCAGGTGTATCCCCCACCATAACGATAAAACCATGGACGGTGAAGTCTTGCCTATCGACATCCCGTCGCATACGCTTTTCAATTATTGATGCTCGTTCACCCGTACCCAGCACTAAAATATTTCGTTTGCCAAAGCCAAAAAAATCGACCTTAAAGGTAAAATAGCGGAAGCAACTTATCAGGAAAACACTAACCAATGAGGCGATAGCCAATAATTCAATGGGCAGATGATAAGGCCCATAAAATGGGTTGATTATGGTTGCGGCAAAAAAAGCCACAGATACGCACATCAACATGCGACGGAAAATACCGCGAAAGCTTTCTCTCAGTTTTGAGTTATATAAACCTAATGCTAAAGCACTTAATTGATTAAGTAGCGCGAAGATAACCGCATATAGCAATAAGAAACCATCAGGAATCAACTGAAACTCAACAACTTTAAATAAGCCATTCAAATGAACCGCTAAAAACAGAGATCCTGCGAATAGGATCTGCTCTATGATAATTAAAGACTTACTTCCTGCTGATAAATCACGAAACTTCGAACTAGACATAACCGACTAGATTCCCTTTAATTGATAGCTGCTAAACTGCAAGTACCTTCCAACAAAAACAGCTCTAATTCTAACAAAAAACACACTAAAGTTAACGTTTAATTTACACTTGTGAATTTACGTTGTTAAACTAAGATAAAATATCATACAATTAATCATTGTTTTCTAATTAAATTGTATTTAATAAAAGGTGTAAATTATGGATAATCGCTTTGCCAACAACTTAAAAGTTGGCCTGCTATTGCTAGCAACTTTTCTTTCAGGCTGTAGTTCACACAGTACACTTCCTAGCGCAACCTTGCACTCATCAAATACTATTAATATAAATTCGTATAAATACTTAATCGGCTCAGGTGATGTGCTTAATATTTTTGTTTGGCGAAACCCCGAAGTATCCGGATCTTTTGTTGTTAGACCCGATGGCATGATTACCACATCGTTAGTTGAAGATATCAAGGTATCAGGTAAAACCCCAACTGAACTAGCCCGCTCAATTGAAGAAATATTAGCAACTTACCTGCGCGACCCTATTGTTACGGTTACAGTAGCAAATTTTGTCGGTCCTTTTAGTGAGCAAATCCGTGTTATCGGTGAAGCCGCGCAACCGCGGGCAATTAATTATACTCAGCACATGACTTTACTGGATGTTATGATCCAAGTTGGTGGTTTGACTGAGTTTGCCGATGGTAATGATGCGGTATTGATACGTATTGAAAATGGTAAGCAAAGGCAATATCAAGTTATGATAGATCAATTGCTTAAAGATGGAGAGATAAGTGCAAATGTTGATATGTTACCTGGTGATATTATTATCATTCCTGAGGCATGGTTTTAAAACTGTCATCATTAACAACATCTCAAATTAGCGGACAATTAAAGGGTAGTAATGCAAGAAATATTTGAAGAGATAATTGATTATCTAAAAGGAATTTGGTTAAAACGTCGTTATATCATCATAGCAACTTGGCTTATTTGTCCGCTTGGTTGGTATTTCGTTTCATCTATGCCCGATGTATATGAATCAGAAGCAAGGGTTTATGTTGATACACAATCATTATTACGTCCTTTATTACGTGGTTTAACAGTTGAAACTAATCCGAATACTCAAATTCGCCTAATGGTGAAAACGCTATTAAGCCGCCCTAATTTAGAACGCATATCGCGTATGACTGACCTTGATGTACAAGCGAGTAATAGTGAAGAATATGAGGAAATCATTAAATCGCTAAAAAATAACATAAAAATATCAGGGGTTGGACGAGAAAATATTTATACCCTGAGTATTGAAGATAAAGACCCCGAAATGGCGAGGAATATTGTTCGTGCAGCGTTAACTGTTTTTATTGAAAATACCTTAGGTGAAACTCGTAGTGACTCTGATAGTGCGCAAAAATTTATAAATACTCAAATTAGAGACTATGAAAACAGATTAGGTAATGCTGAAGCTAGACTCACTAGCTTTAAACAAAAGTATAGTGGGATCCTACCTAATCAGTCGGGCGGCTATTACATAAAGTTGAACAGCAGTAGGGAGCAATTAAAGTCTATTGAATTAGATATTCTGGAAAATAAAACGCGTTTAGCATCCGCTAACAAACAACTTACACAGTCGATAGTTACCAATCCCAACAGTGCTAATAAAATAAAAAGTGATAGCTCTATTCAAACCACTTACGATAACCGTATTACTGAGCTCGAAGTACAGCTTGATACCTTAAAACTACGTTATACAGACAGACATCCAGATGTCATTGAAGTAAGTCGAAATTTAGCGCACTTAAATAAATTACGCAGTGCTGAAATAGACAACTACCTCGAGCAAAATAGTGAAAATAGTGGCAGCTTAAACCGATTAAGTGCTAATCCGGTTATTCAAGAAGTACAAATACAAGTTAACCAATTGGAAAACTTGATTGCTTCGCTCAATGTCAGAGCTGATAATTACCGCCAGCGTATTATTGAACTTGAAAGTAGTGTACATACTATACCTGAAATAGAAGCTGAATTAGTAGCCCTCAACCGTGGTTACTCTATTACCAAAGAAAAGTACGAACAATTATTATCACGTAAAGAAACCGCACAACTAGCGCAACAAGCCGATGAAACAACAGATAAGATTCAATTTCGTACCTTAGATCCACCGCGTATTGCAAGTAAACCCTCAGGGCCAAAGCGGTTTGTTTTATTTGGTGTGGTCACAGTGTTAGGCTTTGCGGTTGGTATTGGTTTATCTTTATTAATGAGCCTATTAAACCCAGTAGCAACCTCGACAGCTCAATTATCAAAAGCCACCGGAGTGCCTATTTTTGGGGTAATCTCAGCCAATGAAAACTTAGGTTTACATAAATGGCATCAAAAGAAAACCATGCTTTTTGTCTGTTCTAACCTGTTATTACTATCAATGTTAGTGATTTTTGTTAGTTATTTTTTATTTCCTGACCTCGTACAGGCTCCATTGAAAAGGATCTTTTAGCCATGAGTACCATTGAAAAAGCCCTGGCTAAACAAAAATTAGCTCAGCAAGAAAAAGTTACTAACATCACTGAACATGAAGTGGTAAATGAGGCTCTTGTTCCAAAGACAACTAGCACGTCAGTTCCTGTAACAAGCGAAACAGTGAACAGCAAAGAGAACTGTAATAAAGATAAAATCATTTTAAATGGTGATAGGTTAAATGAGCGCGGATTTATTTATAGTCCCGATAGCGCTCATCATATTCAAGAAGAATTTCGCCATATTAAACGAAAATTGCTAAACAATGCTTTTGGCTTAGCATCAAAAACACTACACAATAGTAACTTGATTATGGTGACCAGCTCTCATCCTAATGAAGGAAAAACCTATATCGCCATTAACTTAGCATTAAGTATTGCCCTAGAGCAGGATAAGACCGTACTGCTAATTGATGCTGATGTACTAAGGCCTAGTTTGCACAGAGAATTAGAATTTGATAGTAAAAAAGGTTTACTCGAATACTTATTAGCTGAGGTGACATCGCTTTCTGATATTATTTACAGTACTAATATTGAAAACTTAAAACTAATTCCTGCCGGTAAGCCACACCATTTAACCAATGAGTTATTGGCCAGTGAGCGTATGGAGAGCTTAGCAAAAGAACTAGCTGAACGTTACCCCGACCGAATAGTTATTTTTGACTGTCCGCCAATCCTCGGCGTTACAGAAACGCCAGTATTATCCGATCTTGTTGGCCAAGCGCTTATAGTGGTTGAAGAATCAAAAACTAAAACAGATGATGTTAAAACAGCGGTGAGTCAATTAAATAACGATATTGCTATAGGCTTAGTAATGAATAAAACCATTAGATCTAAAAAGGATATCTATGGCTATTATGGATATGGCTATGGCAGAAAAAACCAGTAAAATTCTGTCACCAATACATTGCATCTCTCTAGCTGGCTTGTTTTTATCCGCCAACTCATTAGCAGGTGAATGGCGCTTTGATCCCAGTCTAGGACTCACCGAAACCTATACTGATAATATTGAGCTGAATCAGTTAGATAAACAAACGAGTCTAGTGAGTCAGTTCATTATTGCTGCGGATGCTAACTTTAGCTCAAGAAAATTACAATTTTCATTTGCTGGTACAGAAACGCTGGTGGGCTATAGCCATGATAGTGAGCTTAATGATGACTATCAAACCTTATCGACTAGCGCATCCTATGCGCTATGGAATGATCAATTACACGTTAATGGTAGTTCATCCATTACTAACGTCAGTAAAAATGATACTAGTAATAGCTTAGCTGACTTAGTTTCTGGTGATACGGTTCAGCAACTGAGTCACTCAGCAGGCTTGCAGTTTAATAGTGCTAACAGCGATTACTCACTCTTTTCCTCTTTATCCTACAGCATCACCGACACTGAGGATGATATAGGTGAAAGTAATGGTTATTCCGCGTTAATAACTAGTGAAAATGGTAATGCTGCCCGTTATATTTTCTGGCAGGTCGATGGTTCCTTCTCAAATAGAGAAAATGGCGATTTTACCAGTGAAAACTATCAGATAGAAACTAAAATCGGCGCTATTACCCCCTATAAACTAAACCCATTTGTCCGTTTTTATAATGAGCGAGTTACCGGCACGTTAGCAGGTAGTAATCCTGATGCTATCCCGTCTTGGGGGCCTGGCATACGTTACCAAGTAGCCAAGCACTTTCTTATTGACCTATCGTATAACTATGTCCGTGATGACACTCAGGCCAGTGATGATTACGTCGCTGCTGATATTGATTGGCAACTGTCTGCCCGGACATCTCTAAAAGCTGGCTATTCAAAGCGCTTTTTTGGTGATTCTTATACGTTAGACTTTTCACATAGAAGCAAACGGCTAAGTAATAGTATTTCTTACCATGAAACCATTGAAGTGTTCGATCGTAATAACTTTCAAGAAGGAAATAACATACCTTTAGGTGGCACTAGCGAAAAAGAATCAGAGCTTGTTGAAGATAATTCGTTTAGTTTAAATAAACGTCTAGCATGGCAATCTAAATTAACCCTAGCTCGTACTACTTTTAGCCTAGATTTAGCTAACCGCGAGCGAGAAAGTTTAAGTAGCGGTGTGATAGATGACTATCTTGAAGCACGTTTTAGCATTACTCGTCGTATGAGCCCTAGAAGTGACGTTACTGTTTATCTTGATTACAGGAAAAATATTTTTGACAAAGATAGACCTGAAGGTCCTCGACAAGAGGATACCTATAAAACATTTTCGACAACTTATAATAGAAGCTTAGCGTCATCTCTCTATGCATTTATAACCTTACAATACCTTGACAGACAATCAAATTTTGAACGCTACACTTACACTGAAGCCCGTGCTTCCATTAATTTAACAAAAGATTTCTAATATGTATGAAAGTTACTATGGCTTTAGTGAACGGCCTTTCCAGCTAAGTCCTGATCCTCGGTTTTTCTTTGCCACCAGCCATCATCAACGGGCATTATCATATTTACAATACGGCTTAGATCAAGGCGAGGGCTTTATTGTTATCACTGGCCCTATTGGCACAGGGAAAACAACGATTGCCCGTAATTTATTAGCCAATATTGCTGATGAAAATATTGTCGCGGCTCAATTGGTTACCACAAATTTATCTCCTAATGAGTTACTTGAGCTTGTTGCTGCTGAGTTTAAAATCACAGTCACTGGTAACAGTAAGGCTGATACACTACGAAGTATTGAGCAGTTTCTTATCGGCTTAAATAAGCAAGGAAAGCGTGCTTTATTACTTGTTGATGAAGCACAAAACTTGCCGGCAGAAACAGTTGAAGAGCTACGTATGCTCTCTAACTTCCAACTAGATAATAAGCCGCTTATTCAAAGCTTCTTACTGGGTCAAGAAGAATTAAAAACCATCATTTCTGCACCTGACATGGAGCAATTTAGACAGCGTATTATTGCCTCGGCTCATTTAAAACCACTTAGCGCTGAAGAAGTAAAAGATTATATTAATCATAGGTTAGCGCAGGCCAATTGTAATAAAGAAGCTTTATTTTCTGATGATGCCTTTCAGCTTATTTTTGAAAAAACGCTCGGCGTACCGAGAAAAATAAATATTTTTGTTGATAGGCTACTATTATTCGGCTTCCTCGAAGAGTTGAGTCACATTAATTGTAAAGTCATTAATGAGGTAGCGAAGGAAATGTCTGTTGAATTAACTGGCTCCCTTAATGGCGCAACCCTAGAAAATGAAAGTAAGCCCTTTGTCATCAACTCAACTGAACACGTTGAGAATATAAAAAATGTTTTACGAGAAGTAGAAGAAATATTAGAAGGCTCGATTCAACAAAAAGTTAAAATGACCCGCTATATAGATAAGCTTTTAAAACAAAAGAGCCGTGAATTCGCCGAACTACAAAGTAAGGCCACTGATAATAAGTAATTATCCGTGGCTAATTTTATTTCCATAAATATTAATAACTTAAGTATTAATGGCAATTTTGTATTTTTCAATTAATGAATACAGCGTCGGCCTAGTTATTCCCAATAACTCCGACGTTTTAGACATATTTCCTTCCGTCAAAGCATAAGCCTTTTGTATAGCGATAGTTTCTGCTTGCTCACGAACCGCACGTAGATTTAGCGACAGTTCATACTCAGCATTTTCTTTATCAAAAAAGCCTAAATCAAACGCAGTCACTTGGCTACCTGTACTCATGATAACCGATGATTTTACTTTGTTTTGTAATTCTCGAATATTACCCGGCCACTTATGATGTCTCAGACCATATAAGGCGTCATCGGCAAATGATTTAACACTACGCTTATACTCGCCAGCGTATTGCTGTAAAAAGAAGTTAGCTAAAATAAGCACATCTTCTTCTCGATCACGCAGTGGTGGAATATTCAGAGTGATTTCAGTAATACGGTAAAAAAGATCTTCACGAAAGGTTTTCTCCGCCACCATACTTTCTAGGTTTTGGTTGGTTGCACAAATAACACGAACATCAACCGGTATTTCTTTACGACCGCCTAAGCGCTCTATGATTTTTTCTTGTAAAAAACGTAACAATTTAGCTTGTAAGTGATAAGGCATATCACCTATTTCATCTAAAAATAACGTCCCGCCTTGAGCACATTCTATTTTTCCTAAAGTGGTTTTGTGAGCCCCCGTAAAAGCACCTTTTTCAAAGCCAAACAATTCACTTTCTAATAAATTTTCAGGGATAGAAGCACAGTTAATGGCAATAAAAGGTTTATCACTACGATCACTCACTTTATGAATAGCTTTGGCGGCGACCTCTTTACCGGTACCACTTTCACCCAGTAATAACGCGGTGATTTGAGTAGGAGCAATACGTTGCACCATAAGGCGTAATCTATCAATACTTTCACTACTACCAATAATACCTGTGTCACAGCCCACTATTGATTTCATACTGCGGTTATCTGTTTCTATGGTAGCTAAGCTAAAAGCACGTGAAACAATGACATTAATAACATCGCCATCAACAGGTTTTTGATAAAAATCATAAGCGCCCATTTCTATGGCTTTAAGGGCATTGGTTCGGTCATCATTACCGGTAATAACAATAACTTTAGTATGTGGAGCAAGCGCTAGTATCTGTCTTAATGTTGCCAAGCCTTCGCTGGCATTGGCGGGGTCTGGTGGTAAGCCTAAATCTAAAGTGACTACTTTAGGTTCATGGCGTCTCACGGCGGCAATAGCACTCTCACGGGTATCCGCTAATACCACATCGTAATCAGCTAGGCTCCATTTCAATTGTTTTTGTATTCCGAGATCATCATCAACAATCAGTAACTTTTCCATCGCAATGCTATTTCCTTTATTTTTAAATATCTATAATTGTTAAAGCGCTTTACAGGGTATAATTATTTTAAAATTACTACCTTCATTTTCCTGGCTGGTTACCTGCATGGTGCCGTCCACGCTCTCAATGAATTGTTTCGCTTCATAAACACCAATGCCCATACCTGCATTACCCTTAGTAGTATCAAAGGGCTTAAATAGGCGATTAGCGATGAAATCTACTGACATACCACAACCGTTATCAATAATTTCAATATGTAACTCACTTGCCATCATCTGTGCAATTATCTTAACCCAGCCATTATCGTTTGTCGCTTCTTGTGCGTTTTGTAATAGATGATTTAATACTGAAGAAAGTGTCTCTTCATCAATAGAGATCCTACTATCAAGGGATAATTGCACGCTAATATG
The DNA here is from genome assembly GCF_013215345.1 of Colwellia sp. Classification (GTDB taxonomy): domain Bacteria; phylum Pseudomonadota; class Gammaproteobacteria; order Enterobacterales; family Alteromonadaceae; genus Colwellia. The sequence continues at coordinate 12,303 of NZ_JABSOV010000015.1, forward strand.
CGGCATCTGTACATTACGTTGCTCCACTACCGCCATGATTAACGCCTGTATATCGGTATTTTTCTTGCTTGACTCCACCAGTTGTTTATTGCGCAACTGGGTCAGTACTTTATCTAGCCGCCCTGTTGCCGAGGCAACCGTTTCAAAGACATCATCAATAAAAGCAGGGTTATCTCGATGGCGTTTCGCATTACTATTAATTAACGACAGTTGCGCTTGAATATTTTTTAAGTCATGCACTAAAAAAGCTGACATACGATTAAAAGCGTCAAACTGCTTAGACTCAGCTATACGTTCATTGGCTTCATTAAGTGACAGGTAGTTACTTAATTGTCTAGAGATGGAAAAAAGTAAGTCCCGGTCTTCCCAATTTAATAACCCTTGCTCTGCTGGCATGGCCAATAAGAAAAAGCCATACACTGATTTATTCATAAAAATGGGAATAATTATATCAATGTGCTTTTGTCGACATAATTGTGCATCTAACGATAAGTCAGGGTAGCTTTGCTCAACAACAGCTAGCTCTCGGACATCAATAATCCAACCATGTTGTTGACAAAATTCATCAACGGTAACTAAACAGTTTAAATCCTCTTGTTCAAGTCGATAGTTTTGTTGGTAAAGGCACTGATAATTACCACTCGATACTTTTTTAACTAATGCCCCTTGCTCGATATTCAAAGATGAACAAATAATATGAGTAGCGGTATGATAGTAATCATCACTTTCGCCAATTTCGAGCTGCTCTATTGATTTAAGCCACTCAATTCGATAATCATATTTATTAGCAAAAAAGTGTTTGGTGATAAAGACCTTAACTTCTCGACGTAATCTCTCAGTAATTAATAGTGCAGCTAAAACACTACCACCTAAAAGAATAAAGGCGATACTAATTACATCCCCCCAAGTACCACCAAAAAAGTTAATCGCATAGCCAGCTATGGCTAATAACAATAAGTATACCCCTGAAATTAATAACATAGAGCTATAGAAAACCATTTCACGGGAGACAAAAACATCCACTGACCAGTCTTTTATCCGTCGAGTACTGACCAATATTAACGGCATACCTAACGCAGTAATGAAGCCTCGGGCATACCAGTAAGAAAAGTCTAATTGGTTAACCATGGCTGCCTGAGCAAAAAGTACAAAATCAAACACTGTTGCCATACCTAAGGCTATGATCAATGACCATAGAGCCCATTTTACTTTAACTTCGGCATTTCTATATAACTGTTCAAGTAAGACCAGTAGCCACAAATTAAGTAATAAAAATAATGAGAATAAAAGCTTAACGCTATCTGGAATAAATAATGCAGCTCCCCAGCAGAGTGTTGATAAGCCAGCCCAAATTTGTAGGTACTGCTTGATTTTCGGGTCAGTAACAAAGGCTTTAACTGAGGTGATATTGGCTTGTGTGCAAAGAATTAACAGCGACCAAGCCGCTAATTTAAAAGTTTCTATGCCGAGAACAATAAGTAATGAAAAACCTTGTGTGGGTTGTAGTGCGGCGCTGAGCGATGATGAAAAAACTAAAAGTGAGGCTAATAAGACTAAACCACCAGCGAGGATTTTATTTCGTGCCGCTAACAGTAATAAAATAAAAACAGCATAAGCACAAGCTGCTAAAAAATAGCCTGAAGTACCAATTATTTCCATATATATTTACCTGAATTTTTAGCTGCGGTATTAATTAGTCACTGTATTGTATTCGGAGAAAACTAACAACTAGCCATAGTGATGCCTTTGCCGGATTGACAATGATTATATATGAATTTACTTTTTTTTTTAGCTTTCTTAATTACCCTTTAACAACAAAGCAACTTAGCTCTATAGCTTCGGCTCTACCTCCTTGGTAAACAGCTCAGTTAAAATTGGTACCAACAAGAAACTAGAAATAGCAGAAATACATAAACCAGAAATTAACACCACACCGAGTGGTTGCCATAAACCGCCACCAAATAAAGTTAATGGAATTAAACCACCTATAGTCGTTAACGTGGTTAGCAATATAGGCGTAAAACGCACCGCACTAGCCTGTAATATTGCTGAGTGTTTATCTAAACCAGAGCGTAAATTAGCATTGGTGGTATCAATCAAAATAATGGCATTGTTTACCACAATACCAAATAAACTAATCAAACCAACAAAAGCCATCATAGAGAAAGATAATCCGGTTAAATATAAGCCGATAATAGAGCCAGCCATGGCAAATGGAATTGAGCTAAAAATAATCAGCGGCTGTAAAATAGATTTAAACTGCAACACTAATACCGCAAATATCCCCATCGCAGTTATCAGCATGACTTGTGTTAAACCAGCGAAGGTTTTTTGTCGTGATTCTTCTTCTCCGCCTAAAGTAAAGTACATGCCTTTAGGTAAGTCATACAGCTCAAGGTAAGCCACTAATTCATTGGTGATGTCACCGACAGAATATCCAGTTTCAACATCTGCTGATACTTTGGCCATGCGTAACTTTTGGTAATGAAAAAAGTCACTGCCACCTTTTTTTAGCTCCATGGTCGCTAATTGTTCAAGCGGGATAGCTACACCTTGATTATTGCTAATTTCTATTGCCGAAAAACTCTCAATGCTGGGGTTTTCTCGACGAATCATAATAGGGTAGTCTTCACCATTATTATCATTAAACTGACCTATGGCAGTGCCCGATAGAATGGTACTAATGGTATTATCTAATCGTTCAATACTAACGCCACTGAGTGAGGCCTGTTGATAGTCAATAGTAAGCACTAACTCGGTATTTGCCATACCAATAGGATTATCAATATTTACTACTCCTGATAACTGTCGCATTTTCGCCGCTAAATCATTAGCAACTTGCTCTAAATCAGGCAAAGATTCACTTAACAGCCGAATAGCAATAACTTGGTCGGTCACGGGTCCTTGAGTAAACTCTTTAACGGTGATTTCCGCCTGTTGCCAGTAAGAAAAATCATCACGTAGATTTTTTACTAAGGCGGTTACTTCATCCACTTGATAAGCTTTTAACACTAACAATGCTTGGCCAAAACGAATCATGCCTCGTTTCGGCACTTCATTATAATAAATACGCGGGTTAGCATTACCAATATTAAGTGCTACTTTATCAACTAAAGTATACTGCTTAACATGCTGACGTACTTGCTGAAGAACCTCATCGGTATAGGCTAGCGATGAATTTGCCGGTGTTGTGACATTAATTAGCAGCATAGGTTTTTCAGCTTTAGGGAATAAGCTAACACCTACTTGGCCAAACAGAGAAAACATGGCCATTAAAGCAGCCAAACTAACAATAACAACGGCTATTTTGTGCCGTATTAATACCTTTAAAGTATTGCTATAAGTTTTTTCAGCAAATTGATTGGCATAATGTTGTAAGGTTTGTATTTTCAGCGCTTTAGGCTTAGCTCCTTTATCAATAACAACCAGTAGTTTACTGGCTAGAAGAGGCGTTAAGGTTAATGCCACGAATAACGAGGCAAGTAGTACTAACACTACAGTTACCGGCATTGAGCGAATAAAATCGCCGGTATTACTTTGGATCATCAGCATAGGTAAAAAAGCCAACATGGTAGTAATTGTGCCACTGGCTATGGCCCAAGCAACTTTACTGGTGCCACTTGCTGCCGCTTGCTTGATATCTTTACCAAGTTTCTTTTCTCTATGAATACTCTCAGTAACCACGATTGCGTTATCAACCAACAAGCCTAAAGCTATTATTAAACCGACTATGGACATTTGTTGTAAGCCATAACCACTAAAATCCAACCAACCTATAGCCATCAAAAATGAAATGGGGATAGCAAGTATCACCACTAACGCTTCTCGGAAGCCTAAAAACAATAAGGCCATCAAACCTACAATAATTAGCCCTTGTGTTAAGTTATCAAAAAAACCATTTACACGAACGTTAACACTGTCGGCTTGTTGAAATAATTTGGCCAATTTTATTCCACTAGGTAAATTCTGTTGAAACAGCTCTATTTCTTGGTTTATTTGTTCGGTTAAAACAAATATATTGGTTTTCTCTCGCTGCTCCACCGTGATAAATATCGCTGGTATATCATCAAAATAAGCTAAATAGCTCGGCTCTGCGCTAGCAAAACTGACACTAGCAATATCTTTGACTTTTAATATACCATTGGCATTAGCAATATTACTGCTACTAATAATAGTATTTTCAATATCAACCAGTTGGGTGAAATTTCCACTGGCTTTGACATTAAACCGCCGAGTACCCGCATCAACAAAGCCAGGGGTAATGTTCAATGCTCGGCCTTGCAGGATTTGATTAATATCAATAAGCGCTAAGCCATAATATTTCAATAACGCCAGATCAATATCTATTGCCACTATTTGCCGTGGATAGCCCCATATACTTGCCTTACGCACACTGGCTATGGTTTCAAGTCGTTTTTCTAGTAACTTAGCATGCAACTCCATGGTTTTATAATCAGTTGGCTCTGACCACAAAGCCAACTGCATTATGGCCACACTGCTTGGTGTTGCTTTTAAGACTAATAATTCCGCAATACCGCTAGGTAAGTTAGGCCTTACCGTTGATACCGCCTGCTTAACTTTATTAAATGCCGCTTCGGCATCTGTGCCATAAAGAAAGTCTATGGTGATCCTTACCGCGCCATTATGGATTTTGGCTTCAATTTTTTTAATATTTTCAATATCAGCAATTTCTTGTTCCAAAGGATCAACCACTAATGTTTCAATATCACTGGGTGAAGCGCCTGGATAAACCACTTCAATTAAGGTAACCGGTAAATCAAACTGTGGATCTTCTGAGCGAGGCATATTTAAATAGGAAAGCACACCAACCAAAACCAGTAACAATATAATAGTTATAGTGAACGGGGCATTATCTATCGCTAATCTAGGGAGTTTCATCTGCTAATACCCTTATTGATATTGTGCTTCATCTACCGACGGCTCTTTCGCCAAAGTCAGCTGTTGCCAGCCTCGAGTAACAATAGTTAAGGGTAGGGAGCTTTGCTTAGCGGACAAATAGATATATTCATTTGAGAGCTGCTTAATGACAAACGCCTGCTGTTGATAACCTTCAGCTTCAGTCGAATTACTAACTAGCACCATAATTAAGGCCCGACCTTGGCTATCAACACTATTAAGCGCCTCAATAGGTAAACGATAAGCAAGGATGTCGGTAGTAATGTCAGTTATGACATGGGCTAGTTGACCGACAATAATTTGATTGGCGGCTATATCTTCTAACAGTACTTCAATAGTAAACAAATGACTTTTTTGATCGGCAATAGCCGGAATTTTGCTGACAGTGCCCGAGGATACTCCAAATTGCGCTAAATTGACCTTCATATTTTGCTTTAATGTAACTAAATTAACTTCCGCTGCGGTTAGCGCCACACGAACCACTAAGTTGTTTTTTATAGCAGCTATTTGTAATGCACTTTGGTTTGGGTTTTGTAACTCACCTAACTCGGTAAATCGGTTTAATACTACGCCATCAAAAGGAGCTAACAATTGCGCTTTAGCGAGGTTATATAAAGCCACTTTATGGCTGGCACGTGTCGTTATCAATAACGTTTTAGCATCATCTAATGCTTGCTGAGAGCTCAAGTTTTTACTCAGTAAAGTATTTATGCGCTTAACATCTCGCTTTGCTTGTAATAAATGCGCATAACTAGAGTGTTTATCCGCTATTAGCTCAGCAGTATCAAGTTGTGCAAGCAATTGACCTTTACTAAATCTTTCACCTTCATCAATGTTAAGTTCTTCCAAGTAACCACTGCTTTTAAAAGATAGGTTTAGCGTTCGCTTAAAGGCTAACTTACCGGTACGGTTAATATGCTTAACAATAGGCTCAACTTTAAGGGTTTTAGTTTCAATCGCTTGCCCATAAACAGGCGTCATTAATGACGTACTGACGATAAACAAACTTATCAGTAACATTGGGGCTATTCGTGATGAAAGTAACCCGAAAATACGTGGTTTCATTTTGGTAATACAACCGAAAGTTTAATAGGGTATTCATAACTTTAGGCAGTTTTTTAACTAAAGTACATAAGTTTTATAAATATAGGGGATTAGTGATAAGTAAAGCTAACGACTAATGAGATATTTTCGACAACTTAACTAGACAAGCATATTGATAAATTATAGTATTTGCCGCGCATTCCTTGAGGTAATATTAAACTTAGTATATTCCTCAACAAACCACCCGTAGCTCAGCTGGATAGAGCGCGCCCCTCCGGAGGGCGAGGTCACAGGTTCGACTCCTGTCGGGTGGACCATTTATTTAAAGTAAAAACCTTGCTGATTGCTTTAATAGTCAATACTTCATTGAGCTGAAAACTAAATACTTGGCAATGCCCAGCATATATCCCTTATCTTAAAATTGTCCAATTCTAGGTCTATCATCCTAAATTTATTGCTATAAAGGATGACTTAAACGCTTTATATCCACTTTGTAAAAATCTAATTGAGTAAATACTATTTTTTTCATTCGGTATATAAGTCATTGATACCAAGCTTTGTATTGTTCCCATAGGCTACTTTACGATTGGAGTAATAGCTTGAGTGTCAAAGTTATAAAAATGAAATTGGTGTGAGTTAGCGTAATAATGTTGAAAGAAAATTAATAACTAAGATACTCTTTGGCAATAGTCATCATTTTCTTCGACATATATTTGGGCTTGGGCAATAGAGCCAAAATAATAGTTAAGTAATTTGCTACGTTTATCGCGAATAGTGATAGGGATATCGAGTTGTTGAACAACATCAAGCCAGGTTTTAACGAGAGTTAATGGCGGTAGTTCTTGCATAATTTCATCCTTGAAAGTAATAACAATAGATACTTTACGTTAAAAATTTGTTAATTCAAAGCTGGTATCTGCTATTTGTCACTTTTTATACACTTTCATTTTAAAGCACTGTTGAAAATAATATCTTAAACTAGCATAAACACTCAGCTGATAAGCACGAAGCTCAGAGCCAAAAGTATATTCATTATTTGGTACATCCGCGCTAACAGAGATAAGCTGAGAGGCCAACCACGTTAGCACAGTGATAATATAATGCTGACGATAAAGATATACACCAGCCTTCTGATAGGGCGCTTGAGTGGCAAGTTCATGGTAATCATCAGTGTTATTGCTACCAGCACCATTATAGTGGTACTCGATCATCACAATAACATATTCATTTAACGCATAGCCTGAGGGTAGGGTATTAGCCGAAATACCTGCTAGAGTTTTGTGAACGAAATAGTTCATCCATTTTTTCAGTAATACTGCGGCATCGTCATCGGCTAACTAAGTAAAAAAAACAGTGAAGATAGCCCTGATATAAGCAACTTCAACATAGAATAATCCCTAAGAGTATTTACTATACCCATAATACTTCAAGATTCTAGTTTGATGCTCAAGGCGCATTTTTTTTATTAAGAGTGGTTTTCTTAAAAACATATTATACGTTATTGTTTTCTGTATGGAGATAACCATTCTATTCAATCAACGCCTTGCCTAAAGGTGTTTATTAAACAATATATTTAACACAAAAAAAACCAGCACTAGGCTGGTTTCTAATATTGGAAATTTAACGATATAACATTAATTAATTTTAGCTAAAATATCTTCAAGCTTTTCTAAATTAGCATAAGAAATAACTAATTTTCCTTTGCCTTTTTTATTGTGACTAATAGCGACTTTAGCGCCAAGTTTGTCTGCTAAGACTTGTTCCAACTCTACGGTCTCAATGGCTTTTTCAACTTTTTCTTTTATCGCAACTGGATTTTGAATCTTCTTAATTAGGCTCTCGGTTTCTCTTACCGTTAACTCTTTAGTCGCTACTATTTGTGCTGCTGACGTTTGCTCATCACCTTCCAATGCTAATAAAGCACGGGCATGGCCCATATCAATATCACCATTTTCCAAAAAGGTTTTTACTTCTTCGTTTAAGTTATTTAAACGCAATAAGTTACTGACTGTAGTGCGTGATTTACCAATGGCTAAAGCAACTTCCTGATGGGTTAAATCAAACTCAGTTAATAAGCGTTCTAACGCGATAGCTTCTTCCATGGCATTAAGATCTTCACGCTGAATATTCTCAATTAAGGCTATCGCTACTGCTGATTCATCCGGTACGTTTTTAATTAAACAAGGGACAATATCAAGCTGAGCCAATTTAGCGGCACGCCAGCGACGTTCACCAGCAATAATTTCATATTGATCATCTGCAACTAAACGCACAACAATTGGTTGAATAATGCCTTGTGCTTGAATCGATAATGATAATTCTTCTAAGGCCGTATCCGACATATCACGACGCGGTTGATATTTACCGGGAACAAGTGAGGTGATGGCAATTTTTTGAAACTCATTATCGCTGGTGATTACCTTTGGACTTTCTTGCGCTGTATCTGTTGGTGCAGCTGGAATCGCTGTTGATAATAAAGCATCAAGTCCGCGACCTAAGCGACTAACGCCTTTACGTTTTGCTGTACTCATAATTTTCCTTTGCGCTAATTGGCGACACTGGCGGTAGCTTTCTGAGCTTTTTTCGCTGCATCATTTTTACGTAACACTTCACCAGCTAGGGCTAAATAGGCTTTAGCGCCGGTTGATGATTTATCATAATACATAGCTGGCGTTCCAAAACTCGGAGCTTCAGCTAAACGAACATTTCGAGGGATAACACTACGATAAACTTTATCACCAAAATGGCGTTTTAATTGCTCAGATACATCATTTGCTAAACGATTACGTGGATCATACATAGTGCGAAGTATGCCCTCAATATGTAATTTATCATTCACTACGGACGTTAACTTAGTGATGGTATCCATTAGGGCTGTTAAGCCTTCTAACGCATAGTACTCACATTGCATTGGCACTAAAACAGAGTCAGCAGCCGTCATAGCATTAACTGTCAGCATATTTAGTGATGGCGGGCAGTCAATAATAATAAAATCATAGTAGTCTTTTACTGGCGCTAGGGCGCTTTTTAATCGCTGTTCTCGGGCAAAAACACCCATCAATTTGATTTCTGCGGCAGTAACATCGGCATTGGCTGAAATTAAATGATAAAGACCTGAGGTTTCTTTAATGACAACCTGTTCAACACTCTGCTCTTCAACCAGTAATTCATAACAGGTGGCATGAACATTGTACTTATCAACACCACTGGCCATGGTGGCATTGCCTTGCGGATCTAAATCAATTAATAAAACTTTGCGTTTTGTCGCCGCCAACGAGGCAGCCAAATTAACCGCGGTTGTAGTTTTACCCACACCACCTTTTTGGTTTGCAATTGCTATTATTTTTCCCACAAGCGCCTCTATTTATATTTTGTTGCTAGTGCAATTTCTTCAAGACCAGTACATGGCGTTCACCAACCAAGTCAGGTACGATAATTTTATGACTGTCTACTAAAGTAATATTTTCAGGTAATTGGCTGATCTCATCCTGAGGATATTGGCCTTTCAGTGCAAAAAATCGTCCTTGCTCCGTGGTTATTAAATGCTGGCACCAGCTTACCATATCATTAAGAGAAGAAAAGGCGCGACTCAAGACACCATCAAAAGGCTGCTCGCCTTGATAGTCTTCAACTCTTGCCTTCACTGGTGTAACATTAGTGAGCTTTAACTGAAAAACCGCTTGTCTAAGAAAGGTAATACGCTTGCCTAAACTGTCTAATAAGACAAAATTTCTTTCTGGATACAAAATAGCCAGTGGTATGCCCGGTAAACCAGGACCAGTACCAACATCGATAAAGTTTTCACCAATAAGTACTTCACCGACCATTAAGCTATCCATAATATGTTTGATTAACATATCACTAGGATCGCGAACTGAAGTAAGGTTGTAGGCTTTATTCCATTTGTTGAGTAGCTCAACGTATTGAATAAGTAAATCGATTTGCTGTTGAGAGACGACAAGCTGCGTTTTACTGATCAGTGTCGTTAATTGTTGTGTTAAATTCATTTTTATTTAGACCAGCTGACTAATTTAAAAAGTTAGTCAGCTGGCCCCTAGCTATTGCTTTTAGCCTAATTTGCGTAAAAGACCGTGTTTTTTTAAGTAAACTAATAATAACGAAATTGCCGCCGGAGTAATACCAGAAATTCGCGAAGCTTTACCAATAGTTTCCGGACGAGCATCTGTTAGCTTAGCAACAACCTCATTAGAAAGGCCTGAAATTTGCTTATAATCAAAATCTATTGGAATCAAAGTATCTTCATTACGCTTTTTCTTGGCTATTTCGTCTAGTTGACGATCAATATAGCCAGCATATTTTGTTTGAATCTCAATCTGCTCAGACGCTTGTTTATCAGCTGCTGCCGGACCTAAACCTTCAATTTTCATCAGATCGTCATATTTTACTTCTGGACGACGGATCAAATCTTCTAAACTGGCTTCTTTACTCATCGGCGATTTTAACAAGGCATTGATCTGATCAATATTCTGATGATCCTTTTGAATCCAGGTAGATCGTAAACGTTGACGCTCAAGCTCAATATTTTCCATTTTTTCATTAAATCGTTGCCAACGAGCATCATCAACTAAACCGACTTTACGACCTAACTCGGTTAAGCGAATATCAGCATTGTCTTCACGCAACAATAAACGGTATTCAGCACGCGAGGTAAACATGCGATACGGTTCTTTAGTGCCTAAGGTCGCTAAATCATCAATTAATACACCCACGTAAGCTTGGTCACGACCGAGAATAAATTCATCACGCTCTTTCACTCTATTGGCAGCATTGGTTGCGGCAATAAGCCCTTGAGCGGCAGCTTCTTCATAGCCGGTAGTACCATTAATTTGACCGGCAAAATATAAGTTTTGTACAAACTTACTTTCTAAACTCTGTTTTAAATCACGAGGATCGAAGTAGTCATACTCTATGGCGTAACCCGGACGGGTAATAAAAGCGTTTTCAAAGCCCTTAATTGAACGTACTAAATCAATTTGCACGTCAAAAGGTAAGCTGGTTGAAATACCATTTGGGTAGACTTCATGGGTAGTTAAGCCTTCAGGCTCAACAAATATTTGATGTGAGTTTTTATCAGCAAAACGAGTGATCTTGTCTTCAATTGATGGACAGTACCTTGGGCCAACACCTTCAATTACGCCGGTATACATAGGCGATCTATCTAGACCATCTCGAATAATCTGATGTGTTTTCTCGTTGGTATGAGTAATATAACAGGATATTTGCTCAGGATGATCCTCGCGAGATCCCATAAAAGAAAAAACAGGACGTGGTGTATCACCAGGTTGCTCTTCCATCACTGAAAAATCTAATGATCTTGCATCAAGCCTTGGTGGAGTGCCTGTTTTTAAACGATCCATTCTAAACGGCATATCACGCATTTTTTCTGCGAGATTAACACTGGCAGGATCACCTGCTCGACCACCTTGATAATTATTTAAACCAATATGAATCAGTCCTGAAAGGAAAGTACCAACGGTAAGTACCACTGTTTTGGCTTTAAATTTAAGACCCATTTGTGTCGATATACCAACAACACGATCGTTTTCAAGGATCAAGTCATCACAAGGTTGTTGGAAAATAGTTAAATTCTCTTGGTTTTCCAATACGTTTCGAACATATGATCGATATAAAATTCGATCCGCCTGAGCACGAGTGGCTCTCACTGCTGGACCCTTACTTGAATTTAAGGTTCTAAATTGAATGGCGCTATGATCAATGGCCGTTGCCATTAAACCACCGAGAGCATCAATTTCTTTAACAAGATGCCCTTTGCCAATACCACCAATGGCTGGATTACAAGACATTTGGCCTAGAGTGTCAATGTTATGAGTTAACAGCAACGTTTTGCAGCCCATACGTGCTGCCGCAAGTGAGGCTTCGGTTCCCGCATGACCACCACCAACAACGATTACGTCATAAGACTCTTGATACCACATAAAATCACAATCCTGCTTGGTTAAAATTAGTTAAAGTTTTTATTTAAAAGCGCATGGCAAAATTTGCATCACTCAAAAATTATGGAACGTATTTTAACGCTTTTTTCTCTTCATGGATACGATCAAATTCGTAAAAAGATCGGGGTGGATCTTTAATATATATAAAGAGATCTTTATAAAGATCTTATTATTATTACTTATTATGATCATCTTTTTCTGTGGGTAAGTACTTTTTTCTTATATTTATTAATGAGTAACACCAATGATAACCTTGTGATCAAGCTTTGATCAACAGGCAAATAAGCTTTGATCAAAAGTGCTAGTTATCCACAGGTATATTAAAATCCAATTTAATCCACTGAATAATAATAGAAAAATAACCGGTTATTCACTGTTTTATCCACAATGGTAAAAAATAAGATCGTAAACTGTTAATAACTTATGGGTAACTGATCGTACTAGATCGAAAGTAGATCTTTATTTGTACGGATCCACTGCGGAGCAAGCTCTTCTGGATCAATGTCTTCAGACATATCGAAGGTTTTAATGGGTGTTATTTCTATGCAACCTTTTGAAATCATTAGTTTTGATATTTCAATCGCAGCTTTGCAGAAAGTATCATAGCTAGAATCTCCGATCCCTATGGTCAAAAAACTAACCGTGGATAGATCTTGATCACAATTACTTAGATCACTGGCAAATTGCTTGATGTTGTCAGGGTAGTCACCAGCACCATGTGTTGAGGTACAAATGATCCAAAGAGGGTTTTTGTCGGAATTACTGTGTTTTTTTTGTTCGTTAATGCTCGGGAAAGTATTATTGAGGATGCTTTTAAGATCAGGTTTAAGGTGAATATCAACCTTATGATCAAGATCATTTAGGGTTTCTTCACAGGCTTCAGCAACATATTCTGTGCCACCAAGCATACTGCCAACAATGATTTGAATGGAGCTCATAGGGGTCTCTTTATAGCGATAATATATAGGCAGTTATTGTATTACTTCAGCACAGATAAACAATAATCAATGTATAGATAAGCTTAAATAGTAGGGAAAGTAGGGCACTTAAACCGCTATTTTGTGCATTTTTTAGTGTGCTATAGGCTGTTATAACCCGTTATTACTGCCAAAAAGGCCGTAAATAACGGGATAAATCATTATTATTAAGCGCTTCAATAGCGATAATACGGACTATATAATTATTATATATGAAAGAAATTATGTGCAGTTATCGAGTCGCAGGTAAGATCCCAAAGGGCGAATACCTAATAAAAGGTAAAGTCTTACAGACTGCGTTATTGATTTTGATAAGGACGCTGTATGGAAGCAGCTTAAGAGATAATGCAGGAGCATATTCACCTGAATAGCCATGATCAAAATCTATGCCTTGCTTCTAAGCCTTTTAAAGCTCGCTGAATGGGAAGAGACTTATTGAAATTGGTATAAATAACGGACGGTTTATTGCTGGACGGATAGATATTTTGCCATTACTAACAGTAATTAGTTAGTCAGTGAGAACAGGGGGATTGAGTTGCGTTGAAGTCTAGGAGGAGTAGTAGAGGAAAATAATACCTCTACTACTAAACAAATAAGTCCATTATTTACCAATACAAAAAGAGCTGAAAATTTTACCTAGCAAATCATCACTGGTGAATTCACCAGTGATTTGATCCAACTCTTGCTGACAAATACGCAACTCTTCTGCCAATATCTCACCGGCAACGTAAGATTCAAGTTGCTCTAATCCGACAAGTAAATGTTGATGAGTATTCTCTAGCGCTACTAAATGGCGTCTTCTTGCCATAAAGCCACCTTCGGTACTACCTTGGTAACCCATAATCGTTTTTAAGTGCTCTTTTAGGCTGTTAACGCCATCACCAGTTTTAGCTGATAAGGTAATTATGGCGTGCTGCGTGCCATCGGTATCGGTAAACTCGCTAAAACCTGTTTCAGTATTATTCACGTCGGCTTTATTTCTGATCAGCGTAAGCCCCGTGTTTTCTGGTAGTTTGGCAAAAAACTCAGGATAGTAATCTTTTATATCTTGTTCATCTTCTAAGACACTATGATCTTCACTAGCATCAACCATTAATAACACGCGATCAGCTTTTTCTATTTCTTGCCAAGCTCGCTCAATGCCTATTTTCTCAACCACATCATCACTATCTCGTAATCCTGCGGTGTCGATAATATGTAATGGCATGCCATCAATATGAATTTGCTCGGCCAACACATCACGGGTAGTACCGGCAATATCGGTAACTATCGCTGTTTGTTTACCACTTAAGGCATTTAGTAAACTTGATTTACCGGCATTTGGACGACCGGCAATCACTACGCGCATACCCTCACGAATAATACTGCCTTGTTGTGCTTGCTTACGAACATCTTCTACCTTGCTGATAATAGTCTTTAAATCAGTAACTATTTTTTTATCGGCAAGAAAGTCAATTTCTTCTTCCGGAAAGTCTATGGCAGCTTCAACATACATGCGTAGGTGAATAATACTTTCAACCATTTCATGCACTAGTTTTGAAAAATCACCTTGTAAAGAGTGTAGGGCAGAGCGAGCTGCTTGCTCAGAACTAGAGTTAATTAAATCAGCGATGGCTTCAGCTTGAGTTAAATCAAGTTTGTCATTCAAAAAAGCTTGTTCGCTGAACTCTCCAGGCTTAGCCATAATGACTTTCGGAAGTGCAAGAATTGCTTTAAGTAGCATATCTAATATAACCGGACCACCATGACCTTGAAACTCAATAACATCTTCGCCGGTAAATGAATGTGGTGCTTTGAAAAACAGTGCTATACCTTGATCTAATATCTGTGTTGTATCAGATGAATTGCCATCTGTGAAGGGCAGGTATTCAGCTTTTCTGACCTCAGGTACTTTACCTAAAATAGCTTGCGCAACATTTTTGGCTTCCGGCCCAGATACTCTAATTATACCTACGCCACCACGGCCAGGTGCGGTTGCTTGAGCGGCGATTGTCGTTGTGTGAGAAATTGATGTCATGGCTAGGTAATTAATTTGAGCTGTTGAATACGGGTATTTTACTTTATTTCAAAATTAATACCAATTCTTGCTGAGTGGCAATTGATTTTAATGCTCTAAAATAAAAAAGGCGATTACTGTTAAACAGTAATCGCCTTTTTATTTATTAGTTTTTTTTTAAAAATACCGAGGTTAAGCAGCTTTTTCTGCTTTTTTCTTGGCTATGCCAGCAAAGATAATTTTCATTTGCGCAATTGAAATCAAGTTACTTACTAACCAATAAAGTACTAAACCTGATGGGAACCAAGCCATAAATATTGAGAATACTACCGGCATGTATTGCATGATTTTTTGCTGCATTGGATCTTGAATGGTCATCGGCTGCATTTTTTGCATAACATACATACTTGCACCCATTAGCACAGGTAATACAAAGTAAGGGTCCATTGCTGATAAATCTTGTATCCAGAAGAAAAACGGCGCATGACGTAGTTCAACACTTTCTAAGAATACCCAGTAAAGCGCTAAGAAAATTGGCATTTGTAGTAATAATGGTAAGCAACCGCCGGCAGGGTTTACCTTTTCCTTACGATACATTTCCATGGTGGCTTGTGACATCTTTTGTCTGTCATCGCCAAAGCGTTCTTTTAGCTGCGCCATTTTAGGTGCTAAATCGCGCATTTTAGCCATTGAGGTATATTGCGCTTTAGTTAATGGGTACATACCACCTTTTACAATTAAGGTGATGATAATAATAGCCACACCCCAGTTAGTAACAAAGCTCTGGATAGTTAGTAGTAACCAGAATAATGGTTGGCTGATCATAAATAAGAAACCATAATCTATGGTTAAGTCTAAGTTATCTGCTATTTTCTCTAGGACTTCTTGATCTTTAGGACCAACATAAAATATTGCAGAAGTTGAACCTTGTTGACCGGCATCAATAATAACGGCTGGAGCTTTAAAGCCGATTACCGCTTCAAAGTTGTTACTGTAACTGGTATAAATTTGGTTACTCTCTTCAGCCTTAGGCACCCAAGCAGAAACGAAGTAATGTTCAAGCATAGCAACCCAACCACCAACGGTTGCTTTAGTTAAGTTAGCGTCTTGAATATCATCAAAGTCATATTTCTCGTAACGCTCTTCAGTGGTTGAATAAGCAGCGCCACGGTAGGTTGGCAACATGCCACCACCAGTGTCGACCATGGTAGATTGCTTAAGTTGACCATACATTTGTACCGAGAGACTATTTGCTGTGTTGTTATCGATGATGTATTCAACATTAACGCTGTAGCTATTTTTATTAAAGGTAAAACGTTTAGTTACCGTCATACCGCTAACATCGTTAAAAACTAAATCAATGATTAAGCTATCATTGATTAATTCATAATCGGTTTGCGCAGTGGTATAAATTGGGCGACCTTTAATAAGACGGTCAATACCATTAGCACCGGTTAAACCACTTTGAGCAATATATTTTTGATTGCCATTCTGCATAACGGTAAATGGAATACCATTGCCTTGCTCGGTATCGTACTTAAGTAATTTTACTTCTACGATATCACCACCTTGACTATTAATTTTTAAGGTGAATGTGTCTGTGGTCACATTGATTAATTTGGCAGAAGTCTCGCTTGATTTTACCGAACTTATTTGTGCATCTGATGATTCAGGCACGAAGTCTGCGTTAGCATTTTGACCAGACTGATTTTGGCTAATACTTGTTGGTACAGCTATTGGGGCGTTTTGTTCCTGCCATTGACTAAACAGTAAGTAGGTAACAACCATAAGCGCAATAAAAAGTAGACTGCGTTGGGATTCCATAAAATTTACTTCTCTTCTTTGTGATGGCAGGGGAAATTCCCTTGCATAAATTAAATATGATAAGTGTGCGGCATTTTAATATACGTTAGCTTGATAACCAACACTCTTTTAGTCGAGCGGGCTATTTATTCTTTTTATCTAGTGGTACAGGATCTTCGCCGCCTTCATTGAGCGGATGACATCTTAATATACGTTTGCTTGCTAACCAACCACCTTTTATCACACCAAAGCGATTAATTGCTTCAGTAGCGTAGGCAGAGCAGCTTGGAGTGAATCGACAATTAGGACCTAGTAACGGGCTAATAAAGCGTTGATAGCCTTTTATTCCGGTAATTACTAGCTTTTGTGGCGTTGAATTATTTTTCGCCATATCTTCTCTAATTCTTGATTTATCGTATTGTTATCAAGTTGATCAATGCCTGACTTTACCATAACGACTATATCGATAGCAGGTAAATCATGTTGATTAAGACGGAAGCTTTCTCTGATTTGCCTTTTTATGCGATTTCGTTGTACAGCAAGTTTTACGCGTTTTTTGGCAATAGCTAAGCCTAAACGGTTTTTGGCAACTGAATTATTTTTATCAGAGACGAGAGTATGAGGTTTTAGTGTTACTAATAATGTAAAGTGGCGAGAGCCAAAACGGACAGGTTTAGAAAAAACTGTCTGAAAATGACCGGGAGTCAACAAACGTGACTCCCGATTAAATTTGTAAGTAGCCATAGTCTGACTACCTTATATCAAAAATTGTAAACAAGGTTTGATATTATGCGCTAAGGCTTGCACGGCCTTTGGCACGGCGACGAGCTATAACAGCACGGCCGTTTTTAGTTGCCATGCGAGCACGGAATCCGTGGTTACGCTTACGCTTTAGTATGCTAGGTTGAAATGTTCTTTTCATTACGCTAATCCGTCGGTTGTTGTTGCCCTGGCGAAAAAGCCTTTTGAGCACACTGGTCTAAAAAAAGAGGCAGAATAGTAAAGCTTAATAGAGCAATTGTCAATCATTTATGTGAGCTGTTTTCATAATGATCATTGGTTTTAAACTAGAGGATCATCGTGATCTTTATTGCTATTGGCAATTATATTCACAGTTTTATCACATTGCAGTTTAGCCATCTGAATAACTAATTCTGTGAAAAGCTCATTTAAAGAGAAAATCACCAATGAAAAGCATAGTTTTTTTTGTTGGTAATGTTGTATTATACGTAATATTAACAGTCTGTTAGCTGTATGTGAATGAAAAAAGTGTAGAATAGTTAAAAGTCAATATTGCACTTGTGGATAACTCAATAGATAATAGCCCTCAGAAAAATAATTACCTAGTAACTACTGGAGTTTTGGTTGGATCATTCCCCTTGGCAACGATGCCTCTCTGTTCTGCAAGAAGAATTGCCTGCTCAGCAATTTAGTATGTGGATCCGGCCCTTGCAGTGCGTTGTTAATGACAATGTTATGACGCTATATGCTCCTAATCGTTTCGTTCTTGATTGGGTGAGAGATAAATACGTCAATCGAATAAATGAACTTCTCACCATTAATGAAGCTAATAATCCATTATTGCTGCGTTTTGATGTTGGCAGTAAACCTGTTGTTAATAATAGTTCTATAGCCGCAAAAACTACTGGTAACGAAAGTCTGTTTGCTAAATCTGTTCTTGCTCCTCAAGTTGCAGAGCCTGAAAGTAATATACCTAAAAAAACCAATATTCGATTAAATTACACTTTTGATAATTTTGTTGAAGGTAAATCGAATCAACTTGCTCGTGCTGCGGCCTCGCAAGTTGCAGATAATCCTGGCACGGCCTACAACCCTTTATTTATATATGGTGGTACCGGCTTAGGTAAAACACATTTATTACATGCAGTTGGCAACGGTATTTTACTTAAAAATCCCAATGCTAAAATTGCTTATATGCATTCAGAACGTTTTGTCCAAGATATGGTTAGAGCATTACAAAATAATGCGATGGAAAAATTTAAACAATACTACCGATCAGTTGATGCATTACTCATTGACGATATTCAATTTTTTGCTGGTAAAGAGCGTACCCAAGAAGAGTTTTTCCATACGTTTAATGCTTTACTTGAGGGAAATCAACAAGTTATTTTAACTAGTGACCGTTATCCAAAAGAAATTAATGGTGTTGATGACAGGTTGAAATCTCGTTTTGGTTGGGGCTTAACTTTAGCCATTGAACCTCCAGAGCTTGAAACGCGTGTTGCTATTTTAAAACGTAAGGCGCAAGAGAGCCAAATCAATCTAGCAGATGAAGTTGCTTTTTTCATCGCTAAACGCTTACGCTCTAATGTTCGAGAATTGGAAGGGGCATTAAATCGTGTTATTGCGAACGCTAATTTCACTGGGCGTGCTATTACTATCGATTTCGTCCGTGAAGCATTACGTGATTTATTAGCACTACAAGATAAATTAGTGACTATCGATAATATCCAACGCACTGTTGCTGAATATTATAAAATTAAAATTGCGGATCTGTTATCAAAACGACGTAATCGTTCAGTTGCTCGACCTCGCCAAATTGCCATGGCATTATCTAAGGAATTAACTAACCATAGTTTACCTGAAATTGGTGATGCTTTTGGTGGCCGAGATCACACAACTGTTTTACATGCTTGTCGAAAAGTTAAATCTTTACGCGAAGAAACGCATGATATTAAAGAAGATTATTCTAATTTAATCAGAACACTTTCGTCTTAACCTTTGTATAAAATAAAAATACTAGCATTTAAGCAGGTAACAAAATGAAGTTTTCATTGAATAGGGAATTATTACTTAAACCATTATTATTGGTTTCTGGTGCCGTAGAGCGAAAAAGCACTTTACCCATTCTAAGTAATATACTTTTTGAAATAAGTGGTCAATCACTTACTCTGACAGCGACAGACTTAGAGTTAGAAATGGTTGCTTATGCAAATGTTGATAATCAAGGTGAAGATGGCAAACTTACTATCCCGGCCCGGAAATTATTAGATATTTGTAAAAGTTTACCTGATAACTCATTAATTTCTTTTGAGTCCATTGATGAAACGATAAAGTTATCGTCTGGTCGTAGTCGCTATTCGTTGTCAACGTTACCAGCGGTCGACTTTCCTAATATCGAGGAATGGCAGGGCGATGTTGAATTTCACCTGTTAAAGTCTGAATTTTTACGCCTAATTGAAAGTACACATTTCTCTATGGCCAACCAAGATGTGCGTTACTATTTGAATGGTATGTCCATTGAATGTGAAGGCAATGAAATTCGTTCAGTGGCTACCGACGGTCATCGCTTGGCTATCTGTAAAATTTCAAACGACACGCTCGCTTTACCTGCCAGACAAGTTATCGTACCGCGTAAAGGTATTTTAGAAATTATTCGTTTACTCGCTCCGGTTGATGAGTCAGTAAAAATATTCTTAGGCACTAACCATATACGTATTATTGATACTGAATTTTCTTTTACCAGTAAATTAGTCGATGGTCGTTTTCCTGATTATCGTCGTGTACTACCTCGTAATGGTGATAAGGTTTTTGAAACTAATAAGGATGCGTTACGCCAGGTACTTTCTCGTGCATCAATATTATCGAATGAAAAATTTAAAGGTGTACGTTTAAATTTCTCAGATACCAATTTGAAAATTACCGCCAATAATCCAGAACAAGAACAAGCCGAAGAAGAAATTGAAATTAACTTTCCTTACGGTGAATTAGAGATTGGCTTTAACGTGAGTTATGTACTTGATGTATTGAGTGCCATTAAAGATGAGAATGTGAAATTTACTTTAGCGGATGCAAACAGTAGTGTAGTTATCGAAGGTAGTAACAATGGCGAAGCGCTTTATGTTGTTATGCCGATGCGTTTATAGTTTTCAATAAAGTTATTATATCTACAGATGAGTGTTGCCAAACTTACAACTTATAATTTTAGGAATTTATCATCGGTAGCTATAGAACTTCACCCTAAGCTTAATTTCTTTGTTGGAGATAATGGCAGCGGTAAAAGTAGTTTACTTGAAGCTATCTTTTTTATTGGTCACGGAAAATCTTTTCGTACCACTAAGCTCGAGCATCTAGCAAGTTACGAGAGCGATAACTTTGTTGTCAGTATTAAAGATGATAATGATTTACAACTTGGTCTTAGTAAAAATATTGATTCAGGTGTTACGTTAATAAAGATTAACGGTGAGCGACATGCTAGATTATCTGAGCTAGCCAAAAATATAGCCGTACAAATAGTTACCCCTGAAAGTTTTAAGCTTTTTTTTGGTGGACCAAAAGAACGTCGGCGCTTTATTGATTTAGGTATGTTTCACGTGAAACATGACTTTTCCAAACAGTGGCGTGAATTTAACCGAGTGCTTAAGCAGAGAAATGCTTGTTTAAGAAATCACTTAGATAATTCGACCTTAAATTACTGGACAACTATTTTTTGTCAGTTGTCGGAAAGTGTTGCCCAGATAAGATCTAAATATGTAGCAGATTTAATTGCTGAACTGCCTTATTGGTTGGCTATATTATTACCTAATATAGCTGATAAAGTGACAGTGCAATATTTACAGGGTTGGCCACAAAAAAAGATTTTAACCGAAGCTCTACATGATAGTCATGAAAGAGAACAAACTTATGGTTACACCTTATATGGTGCACATAAGTTTGATGTGAAATTTCTTATTGCTAAACAAGCATTAGAAAGCCAACTTTCACGAGGACAACAGAAGTTGTTTTTATTGGCGTTAACATTTGCTCAAGCCAAATTGATTGCAAGAGTTAAGCGAGTAAAACCAATTTTACTTATTGATGATATAGGTGCTGAATTAGATAGTAAATCAAGGCATGCTTTATCAAATGCAACGAGTAAATTAGATTGCCAAGTGGTAATCACGGCAATAGAGGAAAGTGTTCTACAACCTTTTTTAAATGACCTTAGTGTTATTAATAACAAGGGTAGCGACAATAATAATTATCATATGTTTCACGTGAAACATGGTGTTATATTACCTGTGAATAATTCAGTAATGATTGAGTAGGCTAAAACTATGACAGTAGAAAATGAATATGGTTCGTCCAGTATTAAAGTACTAAAAGGACTTGATGCAGTACGAAAAAGACCTGGTATGTATATAGGTGACACGGATGATGGCACTGGTTTACATCATATGGTTTTTGAGGTTCTAGATAACTCAATCGATGAAGCATTAGCAGGGCATTGCTCTGAAATTGTGGTAACCATTCATTTAGATGGTTCAGTATCAGTGCTAGATGATGGCCGTGGTATTCCGACTGATATTCATCCAGAGGAAGGTATCTCTGCCGCTGAAGTTATTATGACTGTTTTACATGCCGGTGGTAAGTTCGGTGGTGAAGATTCAGGTTATAAAGTTTCCGGTGGTCTTCATGGTGTCGGTATTTCAGTGGTAAATGCCTTAAGCTCAAAACTTAAGTTAAACATTCGTCGTGGCGGTAAGTTGTATGAACAGTTTTATCATATAGGTGTAGCGGAAGCGCCACTGGCTGAAGTTGGTGTAAGTGATAAAACGGGTACTGAAGTTCGTTTCTGGCCAAGTACCGATACCTTTACTGATGTGTTATTTCACTATGATATTTTAGTTAAACGTATTCGTGAGTTATCTTTTTTAAATTCAGGTATTTCAATACGCTTAATTGATGAGCGAGAAGAAGGTAAAGAAGAGTTATTTTGCTACGAAGGTGGAATACAAGCCTTTGTTAATTATTTAAATACCAATAAAACAGCCGTTAACGACGAGATATTTTATTTTGATTTAGAGCGTGAAGACGGTATTATTGTTGAAGTAGCAATGCAATGGAATGATGGCTTTCAAGAAAGTATTCACTGTTTTACCAATAACATTCCTCAACGTGATGGTGGTACTCATCTAAGTGGCTTTAGAACGGCACTAACCAGAACACTTAACTCTTATATGTCTAAAGAAGGCCTTAATAAGAGTAAAAAAGGTGGTAATGAAATGAATGCTACGGGTGATGATGCCCGTGAAGGTTTAACTGCTGTTATTTCGGTTAAGGCTCCAGATCCAAAATTCTCGTCACAAACTAAAGATAAACTTGTTTCATCTGAAGTGAAAACTGCAGTAGAGCAAGCTATGGGTGAAAAACTAGGTGAATACCTATTAGAAAACCCTTCAATTGCACGTACCATCATTATGAAAATAGTTGATGCATCAAGAGCTCGTGAAGCTGCTCGTAAAGCTCGTGAAATGACCCGCCGTAAAGGCGTGTTAGATATTGCCGGTTTACCAGGTAAGCTAGCCGATTGTCAGGAAAAAGATCCAGCCTTATCCGAAATCTATATTGTGGAAGGAGACTCTGCTGGTGGCTCAGCCAAGCAGGGACGTAATCGTAAAAACCAAGCAATATTACCGTTGAAAGGTAAAATTCTTAACGTTGAGAAAGCGCGTTTTGATAAGATGATATCTTCTCAGGAAGTTGGCACGTTAATAACAGCACTAGGCTGTGGTATTGGCCGTGATGAATATAACCCTGAAAAATTACGCTATCACAGTATTATCATCATGACCGATGCCGATGTCGATGGCTCGCACATTCGTACTTTGTTATTAACATTCTTCTATCGTCAAATGCCAGAAATTATGGAACGTGGCCATATTTTTATTGCCCAGCCTCCGCTTTATAAAGTGAAAAAAGGTAAGCAAGAACGTTACATTAAAGATGATGAAGGTCTAACCGAGTACTTAACAACACTAGCACTCGACCATGCCTCAATTCATGTTAATGAAGATGCACCCGCTATATCTGGTGCTGGCTTAGAACAGTTAGTAAATCAATATCGCAAGACTATGGATATAGTTAAGCGCGTATCTAGACAGATGCCTGCTGATATTTTAGAAAAAATGATTTATAGCAGCACTATCACAGCGGAAGACTTCACTGACGAAGCTAAAGTGCAAGCGTGGACCAAAGATTTAATTACTCAACTAGAAAATCAAGATGGTAACGGCTCAATCTATAAAGCTGAAGTAAAGCATAATCTAGAGCGTAATATATATTATCCGAACTTTATTGTCAGACAGCATGGTATTGATAAAGAATACCATTGTAGTTATGAATTTTTACAATCAAAAGAGTTTGCTGCAATTATGTCACTAAACTCGGCAATTAATGGCTTGATGGAAGAAGGGGCTTACGTTAAACGTGGCGATAAAGTTAACCCTGTAGAAAGCTTTGATGAAGCTTTGACTTGGTTGATGGCAGAGTCTAAACGTGGTCAATACATACAACGTTATAAAGGGCTAGGGGAAATGAACCCTGAACAGCTTTGGGAAACTACCATGGATCCTGATACACGCCGTATGTTACAGGTAACTATCGAAGATGCCATTGCTGCGGATCAACTGTTTACTACTTTGATGGGTGATCATGTAGAACCGCGTAGGAAATTTATAGAAGATAATGCCTTAAGAGTTTCAAACTTAGATGTATAGTTATTGTTAAAGGTAAAACCAGATGCCCGGTCTTCATGTCCGGGCATTTTTGTAGGATAAATACTCTAAAAAAGCTATAATCGTCACAAGTAAAAAACGCAAGATAATTTCCCGCAAATATTATTTGCTCAATTAATCCGTTTGGCATTAAATAAGACAAAAGTGAATTAGAACACCATGACAACTTACAATAGTAAAACTTTTCAAGGCTTAATTTTGCAATTGCAAGATTACTGGTCACGTCAGGGTTGTGTATTAGTGCAACCTCTTGATATAGAAGTTGGGGCAGGTACCTTCCACCCAATGACTTTCTTACGCTCAATTGGTCCAGAGCCAATCAGCAGTGCCTATGTACAACCTTGCCGTCGCCCAACGGATGGTCGTTATGGTGAAAATCCAAATCGCTTACAGCATTACTATCAATTTCAAGTGATGTTAAAACCGTCTCCTAAGAACATACAAGAGCTTTATCTCAACTCATTAAAAGAGTTGGGTGTAGATCCGCTAGTACATGATATTCGCTTTGTCGAAGATAACTGGGAATCTCCGACATTAGGTGCTTGGGGCTTAGGCTGGGAAATTTGGCTTAATGGTATGGAGATCTCTCAATTTACTTACTTCCAGCAAGTGGGTGGCTTAGAGTGTACGCCTGTTACCGGCGAAATTACTTACGGCCTTGAACGCTTAGCTATGTACATTCAAAATGTCGATAGCATATATGATCTTGTTTGGACTGATGGCCCATTAGGGACTATCTATTACCGTGATATTTTCCATCAAAATGAAGTGGAGCAATCTACTTATAACTTTGAGCACGCAGATGTTGATGCGTTATTTAAGCAGTTTGATCAGTGTGAGAAAGACAGCCAAAAACTAATTGAAGCTAACTTACCATTGCCTGCTTATGAGCAAGTTATGAAGGCATCACATGCCTTTAACTTACTTGATGCTCGTCATGCAATATCTGTGACCGAACGTCAGCGTTATATCCTACGTGTACGTACGTTATCGAAAGCAGTTGCACAAGCTTACTACCAAAAGCGTGAAGAACTTGGCTTCCCACTATGTAAAAATAATGAAGCCAGTGCTAACAAAGCAGCAGCTAAAGGAGATAAATAATGACTACTGAAACACTCCTTATTGAACTTGGCACAGAAGAGTTACCACCAAAATCATTAAAAACATTAGCGACAGCTTTCTATGACAATATTAAAAGCCAGCTTGATAGCCATGATTTAGCCTATAGCGATATTAAATGGTTTGCTACCCCGCGCCGTTTAGCGGTACAAGTTTTTGATTTAGTTGACAAACAACAAGACAAAACCGTAGAGAAACGTGGGCCAGCAGTGAATGTTGCTTTTGATGAGGCCGGTAATGCGAGTAGAGCCGCACAAGGTTGGGCAAAATCTAATGGTATTGAAGTTGAGCAAGCTGAGCGTCTAGTAACAGATAAAGGTGAGTGGTTACTTCACCGCGCCACCGTAGCCGGTAAATCGGTTACCGAATTAGTACCTGCCATGGTAACTACAGCATTAAATAAACTGCCAATTGCTAAGCCAATGCGTTGGGGAGCTGAGCGTATTCAGTTTATTCGTCCTGTGCACACCTTAACTATGCTTTTTGGTAGTGAAATAATTGCCGGAGAAGCGCTTGGTGTCAGTTCAAGTAATCAAGTACAAGGTCATCGCTTTCATCATGAAGGTTTAGTAACCCTTAATCACGCCAATGATTACCAAACTGAGCTAGCCAAAGCTTATGTAGAAGTAGACTTTGAGCAAAGACAAAGCAAAATTGTTGCACAAATAAAACAAGTTGCTAAAGACATTGATGCTGTTGCCCTTATTGATGAAGAGTTACTAAACGAAGTCACAGCACTGGTTGAATGGCCTGTTACCTTAGTAGGCACATTTGATGAAGGTTTCTTAAATGTTCCTGCTGAGCCGTTAATATACTCGATGAAAGA
Source organism: Colwellia sp. (assembly GCF_013215345.1). GTDB lineage: Bacteria > Pseudomonadota > Gammaproteobacteria > Enterobacterales > Alteromonadaceae > Colwellia. The sequence goes on from NZ_JABSOV010000015.1 coordinate 38,477, forward strand.
TCATCAGAAGTATTTCCCAGTAACCGATAAAAAAGGTCAATTGGTTAATAAGTTTATATTTGTTGCTAACATTGAATCTAAAGAGCCAAATACAGTGGTATTTGGTAATGAAAAAGTTATTCGTCCACGCTTAGCTGATGCTGAATTCTTCTTTAAAACAGATAAAAAGCAAAGCTTAGAATCAAGACTAGACAGCCTTGAGTCAGTATTGTTTCAAAAACAACTTGGTACATTGAAAGCAAAGTCTGAACGAATTGCGACATTATCTCAGTTCATTGCCGAGCAATTAAACGAGAATGCCCAAGATGCGTATCGTGCTGGTTTACTCAGTAAAACCGATTTGATGACCGATATGGTTTTAGAGTTTCCACAAGTGCAAGGCACTATGGGTAAGTACTATGCATTACATGATGGTGAAAATGAAAATATTGCCCAAGCATTGGAAGATCAATACCGTCCACGCTTTGCTGGTGATACTTTACCTGAAGCTAATATTGGCTGTGCAGTTGCCATCAGTGACAAGATTGATACCTTAGTAGGCATCTTTGGCATTAATCAGGCACCTAAGGGGGATAAAGACCCATTTGCGCTACGAAGAGCTGCCATAGGTAGTATCCGTATCATTATCGAAAAGCAGCTGGATTTAGACCTATCTACATTGATTAACAAAAGTATCGAATTATTCGGTGATAAATTAGTTAATGATAATACCGCCAGCGATGTGCTTGATTTTATTATGGGTCGCTTCCGCGCCTTCTATCAAGAGCAGGGCATCAGTGTTGATGTTATCCAAGCGGTATTAGCGAAAAAGCCAAGTGCGCCACTTGATTTTGATAAACGCATTAAAGCGGTAACCTTCTTTAGGGAATTACCAGAAGCGGCAACACTTGCTGCGGCAAATAAGCGTGTTGGTAATATCTTAGCTAAATTTGATGGTAAGCTTTACGATGCCTTCAATACAGATTTAGCAAGCGAACAAGCTGAGCAATATCTAGCAAACATCTTCCAAGAGATAAGTTTGCAAGTAACGCCGTTAATGGCTGATAAAAACTACCAAGCAGCACTTAGCGAGTTAGCACAGCTTAAGGCGCCAATAGACACCTTCTTTGATAACGTAATGGTGATGAGTGATGATGAAGCGGTTAAAATTAACCGTTTAACTTTGCTGAATGAAATTAGAAATAGTTTCTTTGCTATCGCTGATATATCAGTGCTCCAGTAATGAGGTAAGCTAAAAATAGTGATAAAAGGTCATGGCAACATGGCCTTTTTTTATGCCTAAAATTTGATATCGACTAATATTAACAAATGGCAGTTAAAATTTGAGCTAGATCAACAACAAGAATACAGATAGGCGTAAGGTGAATATAAGAGCTGATATAAAGACAGACCAATAAGGAGCTACTAATGCCAAGCAAAGAGATATCGATATTATTGGAAAACAAAAAAACACAGCTAACCAAGCGAATTGCTGCTATAGAAGCTGATTTTCATAAGGGCAGATCACAGGACTTTTCCGAACAAGCAACTGAAACCGAAAATGATGGTGTCCTCGATGAAATACATCATGAAGCTAAGTTAGAACTAAGCTTGGTTAAATCCGCATTACAACGCATAGAGGAAGGTTTATATGGCCATTGTGCCGAGTGTGATGAACTTATTAACCCTGACAGGTTATCGGCATTACCCTATACAACTAAGTGTATTAACTGTGCACTTTAAACCGATTTTTTAAATAACTTTTGGAGCAGAGAAACATGATTTATACCACGAAGTTAACCGCATAGAGCAAGGTGTTGAGAACACCAGTGATCTTTATTTAGATGGAAGAAAGAAGCAAAGGCTTAAACTAAAAGATGAACTATTTGTTATGCTGAAAAAAGTCCAAGTTCCCGCATAGCGGTAGTTAAACAAGTAAAATAGCTTCATAAAGAAATCCCCATGCCTTAAACGAGATTGGGGATTTCTTTTATGAAACTTTTACTAAATATTATAAAGGTCTTGGAAGAAGCGTTGTGCGCGGGGCATATAATAATTATCGTAATCAACAGAAAAGGCAATTGCTGTGGCCTTGCCTCGTAACTCATGATGAGGGACAAAGCCATAAACACGAGAGTCTGCACTATGACGACGATTGTCACCTAACACCAAATAATGTCCTGCAGGTACTTTTATTGCGGTAAAGTTACTCAGCCTATTACTGGCGTTGTTATCAATACTTACCCGATGTTGGATGGCTCCTAAGTTTTCTGTTGCTGTGATTACTGCTGGTGAGCCTTGCGGTAATTTGATTTTACGCGAAGGTTTAAAAGCTAGCTGCTGGCCGTTGATTTTAAGTACTTCATCAGTCATTGAGACGATATCACCAGGTAGACCCACGACACGTTTAATTAATCTAAGATCAGCCGCTTTCGATTCAAATACTACTATCTCACCACGTTGTGGAGTATTAATAGAAATTAATGTTATATCAGTGAACGGTAGCCGTAAGTCGTAAGCCATTTTATTCACCACTATGCGGTCACCGACTTGAATGGTGGGTTGCATTGAGCCGCTAGGCACTGAATACCAGTCAGCAACCGCACTACGAAATACCGACATTAATAAAATAAACAGCAGAAGCTGCTTATTGCTTTGTAGCAGGGAAAGAAACTTATTATTACTAGGTTTTACCATTTTGTTTTACTCCATGTATGTATTAGCTGTCCCGTTTAAGGCAGTACAGTTAAGAGAAAGTTCCGTGTGGAAATACTTACTTACAACTTGGTAATAAAAAGTTAAGTGCTTGTTAGTTTTTTTTTATAACATAGAGAAAAGGCAGAGTATCGGTCTGCTTGGCCAGCAGTTCATGTTCCATAAAACGACAAAAGCTTGGAATATCTCTAGCGGTAGAAGGGTCATCACATTTTATTAATAAAGTTTCGCCGCTAGCAATTTTTCTAATATTCATACGTACCATCATTACGGGCTCTGGGCAGCGTAGTCCGATAGCATCGAGGGTATGATCCGTTTGTTGAAAAATAGTTAGAGGCATAACACATACATTATTAAAATTAGTTAAAAAAGAATTATACCTTATTCAACCAATTCGACATAAGAAATAAAGTAAATACGACTTTGAAAAGTTTAGCTTCAACTATACTCAAACTATCGTAATAAGTTAGAAAAACGATGAAAGTTTTCCGCATAAATTTAAATGCCGACTCCTGAGGTGCCAGTGAAAAATACAGTTAAAATTTTACTCTTGTCTGCTTTTACCTTTGCCTCGATAAATATGTCTAAAGCAAATGACAGCCTGAAAATAATGACAGATATCGGCCAGCAAAAAACCTTTCTAAAAGCCGAGAAACTCTTAGCAATAAGCTATTCTCAGCAATATAAAAATCTCTATAACCAATTGTATTACTACCCATTGCAACCTTACTTAGACCAACAACGCCTAAGAGAAACCATGCAGTTGTCATCTGCAGATGAAATTGCGATTTTTTTAGAAAAATATAGAGATTCACCATTAGATTGGCCACTTAGAAAGGCGTGGTTAAGGTATTTAGCAAAAAAAAATAAAGGTACACTCTTTCTCGAGTTTTACAAAAAAACTAGTAATACCGCGTTGACCTGTCAAAAGCTACAATTCTCATTAGCGGCGGGTATGCCAGCAAGTGTGGTGCTACCCCAAGTAACAAAATTATGGCTAGTGGGTAAGTCGTTAGATAAAGTTTGTGACCCACTAATTAAGCAGTGGCAACAAGCTGGCTATAGAACCGATGATATTGTCTGGCAGCGGATAACTTTAGCGGCTGATGGCGGTAAACATTCATTAATCCCTTATTTAACCGGGCTTCTTCCTAAAGAGCAGCAATACTTGGGGCTATTATGGCATCAAGTAAGGCGTGATCCGGCAAAAGTGGCACGCCAAGATAAGTTTATTAAAAAATCGGCCAAAGAGAGTCAAATTTATACTTATGGTATTAGGCGTTTAGTGTGGCGCGATCCCAATAAAGCATTGGCGAGTTATAAACAGGCGCAGCAAGATTTTAGCTTTTCAGCAAGCCAAAGCCAGAAAATAACAGAGAAGTTTGCAGTTGCTTTAGCCAGTAAAAACCACCCTCTAGCACGAGTTTGGTTGGAAAAATTAGATCCGGTAAATGTAGAGCCTAGTATTATGCAATGGCAGTTAACAGAGGTATTGAAGCAGCAAAATTGGTATTTAGTATTGCAAGAGCTAGCAATAATGGCGGGAAAATATAAAACAAAGCTACAGTGGCAGTATTGGTATGCAAGGGCGCTGATAGGTACTGGTGAATTGGAACGTGGTCAAGACGTTATGAGTGAGCTAGCCACTAAACGTCATTATTATGGTTTCCTAGCGGCAAGTTATTTAGAAACACCGGTCAGTTTACAAAATAGTCCATTAGCGATCACTAGCCAGGAAAAAAATGGTGTATTGTTGCACCCAGCAGCGAAGCGGGCTTTTGAATTTTACTACTTAGGTCGTTATGTTGAGGCGCGTAGAGAATGGCGTTATTGGCTTAGGCAGCTAAATTATCGGGAAAAGCTGGTTGCAGCAAAATTAGCTAATGAAAATGGCTGGTTTGACCGCGCTATTTTTACTTTAGCTCAGGTCGGTTATTTAAATGATGTCGAGTTACGCTTCCCAAAAGCCTTTGACAAGAAAATTAACCAACATGCACAACTGCAGGAAATAAACCCTGCTTGGGCTTTTGCTATAGCCAGACGTGAAAGTTCGTTTATGACCGATGCTCGCTCACCCGTAGGAGCGAAGGGCTTGATGCAATTAATGCCTAATACCGCCAAACAACTTAAGCGCGGCAGTCTCAGTCGACAATATCTTTACAATGCCGAGAACAATATCCAACTTGGGACAAAATATTTACGCAAGTTACTTGATAAAAACAAAGGAAATCAAATTCTTGCAACTGCATCTTATAATGCAGGTCCTTATAGGGTTAAAAAATGGCTAAAAAATACTAGTGCCATGCCCGCCGATATTTGGATAGAAACGATCCCGTTTAAAGAAACACGAAACTATGTAAAAAGCGTATTAGCATATCAAGAGATTTATCAGCACCAGCCGGGGCAGGTTAGTCGCGTTTTTGAGCAAGTGATTAATATGAATATTGGTGATTAATTAACGCATAGCTTTCAGCTAAAAATTGCAAAGTTTTATCCACAAATTGGGAATATTTAGCTAGAGTGTTTCTTCTGTCAATAACCAGGCCTACTAGGGATATGCTATCATGAGGTAAATTTCTTGATGGCCGTCTTTCGGAGACCGAATATATGACAACACTTAATACTAAGTTGGCTAGCCAATATCCAGCTCATATTACCCAATTACAACAGATGACTAAAGCCGTACTGGCACGTGAAAACTTAGAAGGTTTAGTTATTCATTCAGGGCAAGAAATTAAGGCTTTTCTCGATGATAACTGTTATCCATTTAAGGTAAATCCACACTTTAAATATTGGTTACCATTAATTGATATTGCAAACTCTTGGTTGGTGGTTAATGGTGAAGATAAACCGACACTGATCTATTATCAACCCGTGGACTTTTGGCATAAAATAACTCCGTTAAATGAAAGCTATTGGGATGAATATTTTAATATTAAGATTTTAACCAACGCCAGTGAAGTTGATAAGTTACTGCCTTATGACAAAAAGGGCTTTGCCTATATTGGTAGTCATGTTGAAGTTGCCACGGCATTAGGCTTTGAAGCTATTAATCCGGAACCGTTACTTAACTACATCCATTATCATCGTGGTTATAAAAGTAAATATGAACACGAGTGTCTGCGTCAATCTAATGTTTTAGCGGTAAAGGCACATCAGGCAGCGCGTAATGCTTTTTTCCAAGGTGATAGTGAGTATGATATTCAGCAGGCTTACCTTAAGTCTATCGGTTATGGTACTAACGATACGCCATACGGAAATATTGTCGCGCTAAATAAAAACTGCTCAATTTTGCACTATATGTCTTTAGATAAAGTGACTCCACAAGTACATCAATCATTTCTTATTGATGCTGGTGCAAACTTTAACGGTTATGCAGCAGATATTACCCGTACCTATTCATATAAAAATGATAAGTTTGCCGAGCTAATTGCTCGTATGGATCAATTGATGCTTAATGCCGTATCAGGATTAAAACCTGGCGTAAGTTATGTTGACCTTCATATTGAAACACACAGAGCCATTGGCCAAGTTTTACGTGATTTTAACTTTATCAATGTTGATGCTGATACAGCCGTTGAGTCGGGCATTATTTCTACCTTCTTTCCACATGGCTTGGGCCATCATTTAGGCCTACAAGTTCATGATGTTGGTGGTTTTATGGCTGATGAACGAGGCACTCATGTTAATACACCCGCTAGCCATCCATTCTTACGTACTTCTCGTACGATCGAAGCCAATCAGGTGTTTACCATTGAACCAGGTCTATATTTTATTGATTCATTGTTGGCAGATTTAAAAGCGTCGGCTAATGCTGATCAAATTAATTGGCAAAATGTTGATGAAATGCGCTGTTTTGGTGGTATTCGTATTGAAGATAATATTATTGTCCACCAGTCTCACAATGAAAATATGACTAGAGATTTAGACTTAAGCTAGGCTTAATTAAAGCAAATCAATCTTAGATAAGTAACAAGCTATTGTGACTCCGTCCTTTCCTATCGCGATTAATAATGTCGAAGATGAACTCATTGTTAATCGCAGTCGTTTTATCTGCTATTTACGCCCCTGTGGGGATATAGCCGAAGCAAAAGCCATGCTCAAAGAGCTACAAAAACTTCATCCGCAAGCTAGCCATCATTGCCATGCATTTTTAACTAAAGCGGCGGATGATAGCCAAGGCTATGGCTTTTCGGATGACGGTGAACCGAGCGGAACGGCTGGAAAACCTATGTTATTAGCCTTGCAAGGTGGTGGTATAGGTCAAGTTTGTGCGGTTGTTGTCCGGTATTTTGGTGGCACTAAATTAGGTACGGGTGGATTACAAAGGGCATATGGTGGCAGTGTTCGCCAAGCCATAGCATTTTTGCAGTCAAAAATTAAAATAGCTATGGTGCACAAAACCTTAGCATGTCAATATAGCCAAGTAGATGATGTTTTGCATTTACTTAGGCAAGTTGAGGGTCAAGTAATCACTCAAGACTACCAACAAACAGTCATTTTTACACTCGCCATTCCAAACCAAAAATTGGCTTTAATGCAGGATAAGTTACACACATTGTCATCCGGACAATTACAGTTATACAAAACGGATTAATAAATTAGTCCGATTGGTATTAACCACTCTCGAACAATAAAGCGAACAAGAAAAATAAAACGTGCAATATAAAAATATTATCCGAATTCTAGGCTTATTGGTTGCGTTACTGAGTGTGACCATGCTGCCGCCGGCATTAATTTCATTAGTCTATCGCGATGGCGGTGGCTTATCTTTTCTTCTGGCTTTTCTTTGGTGTCTCGGCACCGGGTTCTTGGCTTGGTATCCTTACCGTTATGAAAAAACCGATCTTAAAGCGAGGGAGGGATTTTTAATTGTCGTGCTCTTTTGGTTAGTCTTAGCCAGTTTCTCCGCTATTCCGCTGATGCTGTTAGATCAACCTAACCTGTCGATCACTGATGCTTTCTTTGAATCCTTTTCCGGGTTGACGACCACAGGGGCAACTATTTTAAATCACATTGATGATTTACCCCACGCGGTTTTATGGTATCGCCAGCAATTACAGTGGTTAGGAGGTATGGGGATAATCGTTTTAGCTGTTGCCGTATTACCCATGCTCGGTATTGGTGGTATGCAGTTATATCGCGCTGAAACACCAGGACCAGTGAAAGATTCAAAAATGACGCCTCGTATTGCCGATACCGCAAAGCACTTGTGGTATATTTATCTAGGCTTAACTATTGCTTGTGCGTTTGCTTATTGGCTTGCCGGTATGTCGGGCTTTGATGCAATTTGCCATGCTTTTTCCACAATTGCTATTGGTGGATTTTCTACTCATGATGCCAGTATGGGTTACTTTAATAGCCCTGCGATCAATTTAGTCTGTGTTAGCTTCTTACTTATTGCCGGGGTGAACTTTGCCTTGCACTATGCGGCAGTACAAAATAGATCACTGAAAAACTACTTCTTTGACCCTGAGTTTAAAGTATTTATCGGCATTCAAGTGGTGTTGGTTTTGATTTGTTTTACTGTGTTAATAAGCACTGGCACCTATCAAGATGCCGACCAAGCACTCGACCAAGCACTGTTTCAATCAGTCTCTATTAGTACCACGGCGGGATTTACCACAACCTCATTTGCTGATTGGCCAACGTTATTACCTATGTTACTTATTTTTTCGAGTTTCATTGGTGGCTGTGCCGGTAGTACCGGTGGCGGTATGAAGGTTGTACGTGTGGTACTACTTTATTTACAAGGTCTTCGAGAGTTAAACAAGTTGGTTCATCCTAGAGCAATCTTCAGTATTAAGTTAGGTCGAAAAGTTTTACCTGATCGCGTAGTTGAGGCAGTATGGGGGTTCTTTTCTGCTTATGCTGCAGTGTTTGTCATTTGTATGTTATTGCTACTTGCGGCTGGCATGGATAACGTCACCGCCTTTACCGCTGTTGCCGCTTGTATCAATAATCTTGGTCCAGGACTTGGGGAAGTGGCTGCTAACTTCTCAACGATTAATGATATGAGTAAATGGGTATTAATCATGGCAATGTTGTTTGGCCGCTTAGAGATATTTACCCTATTAGTTTTATTTACCCCTGCATTTTGGCGCACATAACGTTCAGGCGTCCATCAGTAAAGTGGTTGTATATACATATTTAGAATACGTATATACAAGCTTAAATATTTACCTGAAATTACTACCACTTATAACTAAAAGCAATCCAGCCTTGGGTGTCTGAACTATCATTCTCTGGGTTTACCTGGGCTACTCCATAATTAATAGCTAAATTAGTTAAACCAGTAAAACCAAAGTTATTACTGAAAGAGCCTTTAACCCCATAGCTATCGATAACGGCTTGTTCAGCCATTTTATGTCGAGTATAAAACACTTCAACAATGCCTAATGGCAAGTAAGCTTGATAAGCTTGATAGTCATTGGCCGCTTGGCGATAAAAGGCTAATTCAGGGGATAATTGCTTATTTAAGTGAGCTTTTTCTTGAATTAAGGTTGAAGAGTAACCGCCTAAACTGAGTATATCGCCGGCATCCTCAGAGCGTTGTGCCCACAAGTAATTAAACCCTAGGCCAAAACCATGTATATGCGCGCTTAAGTTAACTAGGCCATTACTACCGTTATAACTGCCATCATTACCATTGATTTCGGCTAGCTCATCCTGAGCGATGATTAGCTGGGCATTTATTGCTTGTGATATGCCCCAGCTTTGTTGCTCATGCGACCAGCTTTGTTCAATTCCGAGTGAAATTGATTGGCTAGAAAAGTTAACATGCTGGCTGTTTTCAAAGCTTGAAGCTTGCACTTGGGCAAAGATATCAACCGCAAATGTTTCTACGCTATACGGGTAACGCGCTTCGAGAAACAAGCCTTTTTCAGTGGTTTTACCTAGGGCTAATGCTTGGCTATCTTGTTGATCTGTTTTTAAGTTAATTAGGTAGCTGTGGGCAAGTAATTTAACAGGCCAGCCTTGCCAGCGTATTGCGGTCGAGGCTCCAGAGATAATATTGCTAAAAACATCTTGGCTAGCGTTTACTTGCCAATCAAATCGCGACAGCACATCGCCAGATTTATAACCTACTTCAAGCATACTACTACTGGCAGAATAAATGCTCTCAGCCAGGGTTATTGTTCCTTGTTGAGGGCCTATGCCATAAGTTGATTGTTCGCCAATGCTTTCATCTATAACAGTACTTGCCTCAGCTAGCTTTATGTTGCCGGCTAAATCATTGGTGATTGCTGAGCTTATGGTAGTGTTGATGATTACTTGTTTATTGGCTTTGCTTAAATCAAGTTGATAAACATCGGGCCCTTGAGCATTAATGGCTAAATGCAGTAATTCATTATCGCCTTTTATCATAGGCCATGTTATGACTTGTTCACCAGAAGTGACAGCAGATAAGGTTTGCTTAGAAAAATCATATTGATATAAGCGGGTTGCACTATCTAAACCGGCAACAAAATATAGCAATTGTCCATCTGTAGACCATTCAGGGAAAGAAAGAAATTGGTAATTTTCAGGTAAGGGTACTATTTTCTCTTGAGCGCTATCAAGTTGGCGAACTTTTAATTGCCATTTATTGTTTAAACTTGAACTGACATAAGCAAAGCTTTTAGACGGTGAGCCATCAATAGTTGGTCTAAGTCGCGGAAAATCATAGACTTGCTCGAGGCTTTTTGCTGTTAATTCAGCGGTTACTTCGCCTAATGAATCAGGATCTAAACTTACTTTTACTAATTGTGAATAGCCAGCACGGCTTCGCTCAGCAATGATAAATTGACCATTTTTGCTAATATCGAAGCGACGTATGTTAGCGCTAGTTGTTAACTGCTTTATGGTATTGCTCGGTAAATGCCAAGAAAAAATATCTTGATGGTAGCTATATTTATCCGCTAAGCTGCTTGCCCCATAAACTAGCGTGTCATTATCGAGCCAGCGTGGATTTTTAATGCCACGGTTATTTCTTTGGTTTAAGGTATAGGCAACTTCTCTCTTAAAAACACTCGGTGCTTTATCGGCAATATCTTGCGGATCGTCGGCTAATAGCTCCTTAGTATTTTTGCTGAATTTCTCAGCGGCTTCGGTATTGTCACTGGTTTTATATACTTCTAGTTTAGTGGTTTTACCTTCATCGTTCCTTTGCGTTTCAACGATGGCGAGGTAATCACCTTGCGGGCTTAAACTTGCATCACTGACATAGCCAGATAAGTCTAACCATAACTTCGAACGACTATCCTCGCTACTGCAAGCACTTAATTGCGCCTCATGTTGCATGGCTTTATAGGTGTATTCAGCAACAAAGCGCTGATAGAGGTTTTTGGCTGTGTCAGGAAATACGCCTTTAAAGGCTTGTTCGAAATCACGTTGTTCAACGGCAGACCAACGCGTCCAAACAGCATCAAGAGTTTCTTCACCGTAATTTTCTTCTAACCACTGTAAATAACGGACACCGACTAAATAAGCCATAGAGCCAGACATGAAGCTATCATCGCCTTCATTGAGTTGCTTATAGCTGGGTAAGGCGCCTTGGCGAGCAAACTGTTGAATGATAGCTTCAACATGGTTGTTGAATAAGCGACCTCGGCCGGTGAGCTTGGACTCCAGTAAAGTGGCGTAACCTTCACTAACCCAGCGCTCACCATTAATTTGCGACGCATCAAAAAGATCGTACCAATTAGCTAGGCTGTTACGCCATTTACTGCGACTTTTTTGCGCCAAATGCACTAGATGCACATATTCATGTAATACCAGTAATTGCTGCCAACCGCTAGAATTGGCAATAATGCTGTCTGATTGTGCGGGAGTGGTAAACAAAGCCATATAAGGTCGATGACTTAACGGCAGGGCAAAGCCATTGGCTGCATTATAGGGATCGATAATATAAGCATCTACTTTTTCCGTTAATACTCGACCTTGTTGGTCTTTGATTAATTGGCGGACAACTTCCATTTCTCTGGCACTTGATAAAGCCCATTGGCGATACTCTGGAGTGAAGTGCACACGAAAGTTTGTAGTTTCAAATGTTTGCCAATCTTGAGCACTATCAACTAATTCAGCTTGGCTAGTAAAGGCTGTACTGGTTAAAGCTAAGGTAATAGCTGCGAGTACTTTAGATACTTTCATAAAAATCCTTTTAAATTTGAGTTTTGTCTGATGTTTTTCTATAGGGTGAGAATGGGAAAGTAATATGTTCAGGTTATATAAGGGGATTATTACAGCTAATCAAGCTAAGGATAAGTGATTAGCTGTAAGTAATTATGTCAAAAAAGAGAGGCTTAAAAATAAATAGCACTGACTTGAAATAGTTTTTCAATATCATAGATATAACGCTTGTTAACTAAAAACAGTATTACGTGGTCTTCTTCGTGTATTAAGGTATTTGAGTGGGCTATAAGTACTTCACTACCGCGAACAACCGCGCCGATAGTCGCTCCGGGAGGTAGCTTAATATTTTTAATGGCTCTGCCAACAACTTTAGAAGACTTTTCATCCCCTTTGGCAACTATCTCTATCGCTTCTGCCGCACCACCGCGTAGGCTATAAACATTATCGATTGCGCCACGTCTTACATGGGTTAACAGCGCCGAGATGGTTGCTTGCTGTGGTGAAATGGCAATATCAATAGTGCTGCCATGGACTAAGTCTATGTATGCATCGCGCTGAATAAGCACCATGGTTTTACGTACACCAAGTCGTTTAGCCAACAATGATGACATGATATTGGCTTCATCATCATTGGTAACTGCAATAAAAATATCAAATTGGTCAATATTTTCTTCCATAAGTAGTTCTTGATCAGAAGAGTCACCATGAAAAACCAAAGTATCATTGAGTTCAGACGTTAATTGTTCGGCACGTTTTTGTGAGCGTTCAATAAGTTTTACTTGATGATCTTTTTCTAGAATCCTTGCTAATCCTGCGCCAATGTTACCGCCACCGGCAATCATAATGCGCTTATAGGCAGGTTCTAGCTTTTGTAATTCATTCATCACCGCTCTAATATGAATACTAGCGGCAATAAAAAACACTTCGTCATCTGCTTCAATAACTGTTGTGCCAAGCGGACGAATAGGCTTACCGTTGCGATAAATTGCTGCTACTCGAGTATCAACATTAGGAATGTGATCTCTTAATGCTGACAGCGCATGGCCAACCAGTAAACCACCATAGTAGGCTTTTACCGCAACTAGACTTACTTTTCCATCAGCAAATTCTAATACTTGCAGTGCACCTGGGTAATCAATTAAGCGGGCAATATCTCGAGTCACCAGTTGTTCAGGCGCAATAATATGATCAACAGGAATGTGTTTTTTATGAAAAAGTTGCTCAGAGTATTTTAATATATCATTAGAGCGGATACGGGCAATTTTTTTCGGTGTGTTAAATAATGACGAGCAAATTTGGCAAGTGATCATATTAGTGGCATCGTCACTGGTAACCGCAATGACCATATCGGCATCTTCAGCGCCGGCTTGTTTTAATACATCAGGATGGCAACCTTGGCCAATAACAACTTGCAAGTCCATTTTATCCTGTAACTCGCGTAATTTCTCACCATCAATATCAACAATCGATATTTCATTATTCTCGCCAACAAGGTTTGCAGCTAAAGTACCGCCAACTTGTCCTGCACCCACTATGATTATTTTCATGTGTTACTTTTCTGCTTGTATTATATGTATTAATTGAGTTTCAATAATTTGGCGTAATAAAAACCATCCATATTTTCAGTATCAGGTAATAATTGCCAGCCGATTATATTTTTATCAGTATCAAGGTTATTACGGGTAATGGCAATTAGTTGTGCATCTTCATTTTGCTCAATAAAGCGAGAAATTTGTTGGCTGTTTTCTTCAGGTAAAACACTGCAGGTGGCATAAAGTAGTGTGCCGCCCGGTTTGAGTAACGACCAAATATTGTCAAGAATTTGCTGCTGTAATATAACTAACTTATCAATATCGTCGGCTTTACGTAACCATTTAATATCAGGGTGGCGACGAATAACGCCAGTACCAGAACAAGGAGCGTCGAGTAATATGCGATCAAATTGTTCACCGGACCACCAATCTTTACTGGCTGCATCTCCAGTAATAACTTTCGCGCTTAGGCCTAAACGTTCTAAGTTTTCATGAACGCGTGTTAGGCGAACTTCTTCAATATCTATTGCTGTCATTGAGGCAATATCAGGTGTTTGCTCAATGATATGACATGTTTTACCGCCAGGGGCTGCGCAACAATCTAATACCACGTCATTTGGCTGACAGTCTAGTAAGCGGGCCGCTTGCTGTGCCGCTCCATCTTGTACTGAAACCCAGCCTTGATCAAAGCCCGGTAATTTAGCTACATCGAGTGGTTTAGCAAGGGCAATGGCTTGGGATTTTGCTTCAACGCTAGCTATTTCAATTCCAGCCTCAATGAGTAAGGCTTGATATTCTTCACTAGTATGGTGCTGTTGATTGACACGTAACCACATTGGCGGCCTTTGTTGGTTAGCATCTAGGATAGCTTGCCATTGCTCAGGATAACCTTGTTGTACTTTTTTAATAAACCAACCTGGGTGGTTATATTTTATTGGATCCGGTAAGTTTTTAGTTGTCTTATTTTCTAGTTTACTTTCGGCCTCGAGGGTACGAAGAAAACCTCTAAGCACAGCATTAACAAGCCCTTTCATGTGGTTGTTTTTTAATGTCTTGGTAGCCGCAACGGTTTCACTAACCGATGCGTGATCTGGTATTCGCATGTATCTTATTTGATAAACGCCTACTAACAGTAAAAAGTGAAATACTCGCTGCTTACCCTTAATTGGTTTTTGCACTAAGTGACGAACATCGTTTTCTAATTCTGGTAGATAACGCAGTACGCCATAACAAATTTCTTGCAGTAAACCTTTATCTTTACCCATCAACTTGTCTTGCTGTCTAGGTAGTTCGTCACTTAAGCTACGCCCTTGATCTATAACGGCGTAACAACACTTAGCTGCTAGAGCTCTTATATTAATTATCATTGTTTCTATTCACCAAGCTTATTTATAGGGCTGCCAACAGTGAACCACTCGCTGCGACCATTAAGGATATCTTTCACTGCCAATGCCTTTTTACCTGGCAGTTGCATTATTTCTAGGCGTAAGGCACCATCGATGGTAGCAACTTCTATGCCTTCTTTATCGGCTTTTATTATAGTGCCCGGAGCAGAATTTCCATGATATTCCTGAACAGAGGCTTGCCATACTCTCAATCTATGCTGCTTACTTTCTGATTCAGTGAAGGTAAATTGAGATACAGGCCAAGGGATATAGGCACGGATTTTTCTGTGCAGTTGCTCCGCACTTAGTTGCCAGTTAAGCTCTGCTTCTGTTTTGTCTAGTTTATGTGCATATGTTGCCAGCTCATTATCTTGGGCAACATTGTG
This sequence comes from Colwellia sp., assembly GCF_013215345.1. Classification (GTDB taxonomy): domain Bacteria; phylum Pseudomonadota; class Gammaproteobacteria; order Enterobacterales; family Alteromonadaceae; genus Colwellia. Next base: position 53,588 of record NZ_JABSOV010000015.1, read on the forward strand.
CTCGCTTGCTTGATAATTAGGCTGTGCCATAAGTGCCAGTGTTTCTACTAAAGCACCTGGACCTAAATTGGCGAGTTTTTCATAAAGGCTGGCACTGGTGTCAGTATTCTCTATTGCGCACTCGGCCGTTAATATCATATCGCCAGTATCTAGCCCTTTATCCATTTGCATTATAGTGACACCGGTTTTTTTATCACCCGCTTCAAGTGAACGTTGAATTGGCGCAGCACCACGCCACTTAGGTAAAATTGAACCGTGGACATTAATACAGCCCAAGCGTGGCGCATTTAAAATGACTTCAGGTAATATCAAACCATAAGCGACCACTACCATAATATCGGCATCATATTGAGATAATTGTTGTTGGTCTGCTGTACTTTTAAAGTTAATAGGTTGTTCAACAATGATGTTGTGCTCTAGCGCTAGCAACTTTGTTGCACAAGCGGTTAGCTTTTTGCCACGACCTGCGGGTTTATCTGGCGGACAATAAACGGCAACAACATTATGTTCAGAGTTAATTAATGCTGCTAAATGTTGAGCAGCAAAGTCAGGAGTGCCAGCAAAAATTATATTTAATGGGGTAGCCAAGGGAGTATCCTATAATGGTAAGTATGTACTTACTTAGTTGTTGCTATTTATCTAAACGAGCTTCTTTTTCAAGCTTCTTTTGAATGCGTTGACGCTTTAACGGTGATAAGTAATCAACAAATAAAATGCCATTCAAATGATCTATTTCATGTTGGATACAGATGCTTTGTAAGCCTGTGGCGTTTAAAGTGAATTCTTTACCCTGACGGTCAAGTGCTTTTACGGTGCAAGCATCATGGCGATCTACTTTGGCATAAGTCCCTGGTACGGATAAGCAGCCTTCTTCGTTGATCGATGTTTCCTCACTGCGGGCAATAATTTCAGGGTTGATAAGTATCATCGGCTCATCGCTATCTTCGGAGGTATCCATAACAACAATACGTTGATGGATATTGACTTGCGTAGCGGCAAGGCCGACGCCTTTCTCTTCGTACATAGTTGCCAGCATATCGTCTATAATTGTTGCTGTCGCATCAGTAACAGCGGTAACCGGTTGCGCTTTTGTTCTTAAACGCGGATCGGGGAAACGTAAAACAGTTAAAATAGTCATATTTTGTTAAAAGAATTAGCGATAATTCACCTAGAATGTTATGTTTTAATTATATACTCAAGTAACTGTAACTGAAACCTGCATTTTAAAGTCACTCGATATAACTAATAATTATAGTGCGTTATAGCAGTAAGTACGCAAAAGGAATGAGCTCAATGCTTAAAAAAATAATACTCTCGCTATCTTTAATGTCATGTCCATTGATTGCACTTGCTGATCAGATAAAACTTAATGATGACGCACCTAAAACACATGTGGTCGTGAAGGGTGATACGTTATGGGATATTTCAGCTCTGTTTCTTGAGCAACCTTGGTTATGGCCCAAATTATGGCGCTTAAATCCAGAAATTAATAACCCACATTTAATTTACCCCGGTGATATTTTAAAGCTAGTTTTTGATGAGAACGGTGAGCCTATGTTAGTGGTTGAACCGGCTAAACCTAGTTATAAATGGTCACCTAAGATTCGCCAAGAGAAGAAAAAAGATTCTGCCATTACTTTATTACCGCTAGAAGTTATTGCGCCATTTATTCGCTATGATCACTTATTTACCGAAGATGAGCTAGAAAACTTACCTTATATTATTGGTAGTGATGAAGGTTATAGAATGAGCATCAATGACTTTAAGGTTTATGTTAATGCTGATCTAGATGTAGCGCAAAGCTACGCTATTTACGATAAAGGTGAAGAGCTTTTTGATCCAGAAACCGATGATTCTTTAGGTTTTTATGTCAACTTAGTAGGTACCGGGCAGGTGTTAAAGCGTGGCGATATTGAAAATGATGTGCCATCTACCATGAATATTGGCTCGGTAAAAAGAGAAATTCATGCGGGCAACTATGTTGTACCTATTAATGAAGGACAACTATTCCCTGCTGTTTTTTCAATGAAAGCGGCGAATGAATCACTTCGGGGTTCAATTGTTAAAGCGACTAGTAATGGTCGTGAATTTGCCAAGCTGGAAGTTGTTATGATTAACCGTGGTTTGGATCATGATGTGAACGTTGGTGATGTTATGGCCATAAAACGTACTAGTCCTGCAGTAGTTGATACTGGCGATGGCCCTGCTTATGTTGCTGAAACATCCACTTGGAATCGAATTACTGGTGGTGATTATAAAATGCCAACAGAGAAATTAGGTGAATTAATGGTTTTTAAAGTCTATCAAAAAGCCAGTATGGCACTTATTTTACACACAGAAAAACCAGCCAGAATTAATGATTTAATTACTGCACCAGAATAACCCACTGTTAAATTTTTTACTTTCCTCTTTTGTATAAGAGATAGTTAAGCAGACCACTTGTTCTTAGGGAGAAGACAAGTAATGAATAATAACAGTAAAAGTAACAATGAATATTGGTTAGCTTTAAGGCTTGTTCCTCGGTTAGCCACTCACAAAAAAATAGCGCTGGTTGAAACCTTTGGTTTAACCGCGCTTTTTTCGTTTAATGATAAGCCTTCAGTGCTTACTTCTGCCAATGGCTTAAGTGTTAAACAACTTTGTGCTTTCTATCAGCCTAACTGGCAACAAATAAGCCAAATTATACAAGACAGTGCAAGCTGTAATAGTGAGTTAATTTGCTTTGATCATGCTTACTACCCGCAGTTATTAAAGCAAATTTATGATCCACCTTTAGTAATATTCCTTCAGGGCAATCCATTATTACTCAATGCACGACAGCTTGCCGTGGTTGGCAGTCGTGCTGCTAGCGCAGGAGGTCGAGATACCGCCTTTTTATTATGCCAACAACTCGCTCAATACAGCTTTGTTATCACTAGCGGCTTGGCACTTGGTATCGATGCTGCAGCTCACCGTGGCGCCTTGAGTGAGTCTACTGGCACAGTTGCAGTAGTTGCTACTGGCTTAGATCAAGTCTATCCAGCAAGACACCGTAGCTTAGCCGAACAAATAATTAAATCTGGTGGTACTATTATTAGTGAGTTTGTTCCTGGCACGCCAGCTAGAGCAGGGCACTTTCCAAAAAGAAACCGCCTTATTAGCGGCTTGAGCTTAGGAGTCTTAGTGGTAGAGGCTGAATTAAAAAGTGGCTCTTTGATTACCGCGCGCTGTGCACTAGAACAAAATAGAGACGTTTTTGCTATACCAAGTTCTATTGAAAACCCGCAGGCTAAAGGTTGTCATTGGTTAATTAAACAAGGCGCTAAACTAGTTGAGCAATGTGCCGATATAATAGATGAGTTCGCTTTTGCCGATAAACCTAGTCTACACTTAAAGAGTGATGAACCGCCGTTAAAACCAGTTGAACAAGGCATTAACAAAGGAGCAAATGAAATAAATCAAAAAGGCTTGTGTAACGATGCATTGTTGGCTAGTGTGGGATTTGAAATTACTCCCGTTGATAAAGTAGTTTTACGAAGCGAACTTCCCGTAGAGGAAGTGTTAACTCGATTAATAATGCTTGAGCTAAGTGGTCTGGTAACTGCGGTGCCTGGTGGCTATATTAGAACACAAAGTATATAAGGGGCTAATTATGTTCGATATCTTAATGTATCTTTTTGAAACCTATATCCAAAATGAAGCAGAAGCTATGGTGGATCATGAGCTGTTAACCGATGAGTTAACACGAGCTGGATTTCACCAGGATGAAATATATAAAGCATTAAATTGGCTAGAAAAACTGACCGCGTTGCAAGACAGCGACGCTTATCCTTACCTTACCCGTGTTGGCAGCAAATCGGTACGCATTTATACCAGCGAAGAAATGCAGCTGCTTGATACACCAAGCCGTGGTTTTATTTTATTTTTAGAGCAAGTGAATGTACTTGATTTTACTACCCGCGAAATGGTTATTGATAGGGTGATGGAGCTTGATACTAAGTACTTCTCTATGGATGACCTTAAATGGGTAATTCTTATGGTGTTATTCAATGTACCAGGCAAAGAGTCTGCTTACTCCCAATTAGAAGATTTAATCTTTGAAGAACAAGAAGGGCCACTACACTAATAATTACTAGCAGGCTGACTAATAAATAGTAGAGCATTTATGTCAGCTGCCGCTCAGCATATTGTTTAGTGAGGTTTTGTGGCATAATAGCGTCATATTTTTTTATGCGCTAACTCCTATAATGTCTGAATCTGATAAACCGCTTTTTACTCATCACGAACATGCTTTAGATAAAGAGTATCAAGTGTGTCCAGAATGTGGCTCTGAGTTAACGATTAAACGTGGTAAGTCTGGAGCCTTTTTAGGTTGTGTAAATTACCCTAATTGTCAATATACCCGTGCAGTAGTAGAACATGAACGTGTAGAAAATAAAATACTACCGGGTAGTGAATGTCCATTATGCTCCCATGAGTTAGCGGTGAAACAAGGTCGCTATGGCATGTTTATTGGTTGTAGTAACTTCCCTGAATGTCATCATATTGAGCAAGAGGCACAAGAAGTCTTACAGGATGTGGCATGTCCAAGCTGTAAAGGTGGAGCATTACAAGAAAAAACCAGTCGTTTTGGTAAGAAATTTTACTCCTGCGATGCTTACCCTAAGTGCAAGTTTGTTGTTAACCATGAGCCTATTAGCGGTAATTGTGAAAAGTGTCAATTTCCACTCTTATTAAAGAGAAATATGGCTGCGGGGCTTAAATACCAGTGTGCAGATAAAAAATGCTCTCATATGCAGAAGACATGACAAGGTTATGTAACTATCCTAGAAATAAAAAAAGACGCCTTTCTATATGTGAATAGGCGTCTTTTTCGTTATTAACTACAATATTTATTAGCTTTGCTTAGCTAAATAGTCTTTAGCGAAGTCGCTAAGATCTGGGAAGGCTTTATTGCAAAGGATATCAGCTAAACTTTGCAAACGCTGAGCAAGTTGCAATTCATTGTTACCGCTAACATTAATATGGCCCATCTTGCGACCGACACGCTTGCTTTTGTTGTACCAATGTACAGAGGCACTTGGTATAGCAAGTACTTCGTTAGGAATACTATCCTCACCAATAATATTGATCATTGCAGTTGGACGAACAAGCGCTGTACTACCTAGAGGTAAATCACAAATTGCTCTTAAGTGATTTTCAAACTGACAGGTGTCAGCACCTTGTTGAGTCCAATGACCTGAATTATGTACTCTTGGTGCAATTTCATTTACCAATAGCTGATTGCCTACTTGGAAAAATTCAATTGCCATAACACCAACATAGTTAAGCTTGTCAGATATTGCTTTAAATACAATGCCTGCTTGCTCTTGTAGTTTAGTATTAACAGGGTTGGCAACGGATACACTTAACATGCCATCAGTATGATGATTTTCAGTCAGTGGATATACCGCAACATCGCCATTTACGCGGCGAACACCGACAAGAGAAATTTCGCGATCAAAAGGCACCATTTGTTCGGCAACAAGGCCTTGCTTGACTGTTGTCGTTGAAGCTTTTAGAAAGTCAGCCATATCTTGCCAAATTGCTTCGGCATCAGCGGCTACTTTTAATCGCCATTGGCCTTTACCATCGTATCCTTCTAGTGCACTTTTAAAGATAATTGGTAAAGATAAGTGACTAATTGCTTTATCAAAATCTGCTTTTGAGTTAACAAAATAATGCTTGGCATTGGCAACATCACAAGATTCAAGCAATGCTTTCTCTAATCGTCTATCACCACCAATCTTAATGGCTGCACTTGTTGGAAAAAGCTTACCTGATAGCTCACACTCAGCAAGTACGTCATGGGCTACATGTTCAAACTCTGCGGTAATGACATCGGCATCACTAATGCCAGCTTTTAAATCGCCGTATATGTATTTAGGAGCAAGAGGGCGTACAACCTTATTACTTAATACATCTAGAGCTTTAACATCCAAGTTTAAAGGTGTGCCCGCTAATTCCATCATGCGAGCTAATTGACCTGCGCCAAGTACTAGAACTTTTTTCATAATGCTGTGCTTATTCTGCCGGGTTTGGGTTAGCAAGTATGGTTTCGGTCTGTTTTTTACGAAACTGTTCGATATTTTCTTGGATTTCAGCGTCATAAGTACCAATAATTTGTGCCGCAAGTAAACCTGCATTAGCAGCACCAGCATTACCTATAGCTAACGTACCTACAGCGATACCTTTTGGCATTTGCACAATTGATAATAAAGAATCTTGTCCGTTAAGAGCTTTAGATTGCACAGGTACACCTAAAACAGGTAAAGAGGTATAAGCTGCAGCCATACCAGGTAAGTGAGCAGCACCACCAGCACCAGCTACAATTACTTTAATGCCTCTGTCTTTTGCACTTTCAGCATACTCGGCAAGTAAGTGAGGGGTGCGATGTGCTGAAACCACTTTGGTCTCGTACTTTACGCCTAAAGAATCAAGCATCTCTGCTGCATGTTGCATTGTTGGCCAATCTGATTTTGACCCCATGATGATACCGACTGTCATGAATGTATGCCCTTTAAAAAATAAAATGGTCTTCGGGTACGAAGAAAGTAGAATTTAGAGCTGCAATTATAACCTTCTTTATCGCAATACGGAATCGAGAAGTGTTTTATCGATAAATTAATCCATCATTAGGTATTTCTGCTGGGGGTTTGGTAATATTGTCATTAATGTGATTATTAGAAGGCTGGTCTGTGAACGAAACAAATGTAGTTGATGCTTTTAACCGTGGTGGCATTATTGCCTACCCAACAGAAGCGGTGTTTGGTCTCGGTTGTGATCCCGACAACGAAGAATCACTTAAGCGGCTGTTAGCACTAAAAAAAAGATCCGCAGAGAAAGGCTTAATATTGCTTGCTGGTAACTACTCTCAATTACTCCCTTACATTGACGACAGTCAAATTCCGCAAGATATGCGCTTTACTGTCTTATCTAGATGGCCAGATAGCATCACTCAACTCTTACCTAAAAATAAAAAGCTATCACCATTATTATCCGGTAAATTTGACACTATCGCGGTAAGAATAACCAGTCAGCCAGACGTTGTTGCCCTGTGCAAACAAACTAATAAGCCGATAGTATCGACTAGCGCTAATTTATCGGGTCAAGAGCCAGCTAAAACATGGCAAACACTGTCACCACTATTGCTTGAAAATCTCGATTTTATTATTAAAGGTGAGACCTTAGGACACAACAACCCCTCACAGATAATTAATGCGTTAACAGGAAAGGTGATTAGAGTTTAATTTTAAGCTGAAAAGGGCTAAGAACAGCAGCGACAGACCAAAAACTTGATCAAAATCAATATTAAAGCACTTTCAAAAATTTCACTTTAAAAGTTTGCGCTGAATCAAACTTTATTAAATCATTGGCCTTATTATATCCATAATTAATTTAAGGATATAATATCATGAAAAAAACTTTATTAACTCTAGCCCTATTAACATGCACTTCAACAGTAGCTCTAGCTAACCAAGCTGGTGACATATTAGTTCGTGGTGGTCTAACAATGGTTGCACCTGACAGTGGTAAGACGCCAATTTTATTAGGTGGAAGTGCAGACAATGGCATGTCACTTACCGTAGATGATAATACTCAACTAGGTTTGAACTTTGTTTACTTTTTTGACAGTAACTGTGCAATCGAATTGCTTGCTGCAACACCATTTACCCATGATGTAACACTTCAAGATCCTAAAGGTACATTACAAGCTGATGGAGCACCGTTAGCAGAAGTAAGTCACTTACCACCAACATTAAGTGCTTTGTACTATTTTGATACCGGCACTTCACTTAAGCCATACGTTGGTGTTGGTTTAAATTACACAATCTTTTTTGATGAAAAGTTTTCAGATGCCGCTGCAAGTTTGGGCTTAAGTAACCTAGAACTAGATGGATCTTTCGGTTATTCAGTTCAAGTAGGTGCTGACTATCATATTAATGATAAGTGGCATGTAAATGCATCAGTTCGCTATATTGATATCAATTCAGATGCGACATTTGATGTTGAAGGCGATAGCATTGGTAGTGCCAGTATTGATGTTGACCCTATGGTTTATTCAATCATGCTGGGTTATAAATTTTAAACGGTCTTTTTAGCACTCAAAACAAAAAGCAGTAACTTATACAAAAGGGTTACTGCTTTTTTGTTTTCATTAATTGTTGATTCAGTTAGGCTGTAGCCATACGTTAACTTCTGCCAATAACTATGACCCAACAAAATCCAGACCAATACCTCGTTTACGGAAATCCGATCGAACAATCACGCTCGCCCGATATTCATCAGATATTTGCCAGTAAAAGCCAACATAATATCAGCTATAAAAAACAGCTAGTGGCTCTTGATGATTTTTCTACGGCAGTTAGTGATTTTATTAGCCAAGGCGGCAAGGGAGCAAATGTCACTGCACCTTTTAAAGAACAAGCACTTAGATTAGCCGATGTTTTGACTGAACGAGCCTCTTTAGCAGGTGCTGTTAATACACTTACCTTTAAAGAGGGAAAGATATTTGGTGATAACACCGATGGTGAAGGCTTAGTACAAGACTTATTAATGCATGGCGTTATTTTAAAGCAAAGCAGAATTTTGATATTAGGCGCAGGTGGTGCTGTTAGAGGTGTGCTGTTACCAATGCTTGCGCAAAACCCTGATGCGATTACTATTGCGAATAGAACGGTAAGCAAAGCAAAGGACCTTTGTCAGCATTTTAGCGATGAACGACTTAGTGCTTGTAGCTTTGATGAAACTACAGGGCAAGAGTTTGACCTGATAATAAATGCCACCTCGGCGAGTTTATCTGGTGATTTACCACCTATCCCTGCATCGATAATAACAACTACAATGGTCTGTTACGATATGGTCTATGGTAAAAATAAGACGCCATTTCTTCAATGGGCCAGAGAGCAAGGTGCCCTTAAAGTTATTGATGGCTTAGGTATGTTAGTAGGGCAAGCCGCGGTAAGCTTTGCTATTTGGCGCGGCGTAATACCAGATGTGCAGCCAGTAATTGATGTATTAAGAACTGCTATTAAAGAAGGATAGGAGGCGAAATGAATCAGGCAATATTATTTAACGATGATTTAGTATTTGATAAGGAGCAGGATGCTTGGTGTTTTACCGCATTACTCTCCGGTCAATCGGTAACTATATACTTTCATTCAATGCAATTAAAGCGATTGGATGAAATAGACAATTGCACAAAATTTGATTTAGAAGAGATAGTTGAACTCTGGCTCGAGAAGAATGAACCAGAGGGAAATACTATTAATATACAAATGCGTTAATTACCTTGTTCACTCAGGTATTTATTCATTAACACAATCACTCACTAAGATAATCATTTTTTAGTTCGACATAGTTTATGGCTGACTGTTTAAGAAAGTTCGCTTCACTTTCCTTTAAAGGTCTAACTTGTTTTACCGGATTACCGACATATAAATAACCGCTGACTAATGTTTTATTTGGCGGTACTAAGCTACCGGCACCAATAAAAACATCATCTTCGACAACAACACCGTCCATAATTATAGCGCCCATACCAACTAGTATACGGTTACCTAGCTGACAGCCATGCAGCATACACTTATGACCAACAGTTACATCGTCGCCAATAACTAAGGGGTTTCCCTGTGGGTTACTCGGGCTTTTACGGGTGACGTGTAAAACACTACCGTCTTGTATATTCGTACGAGATCCAATGGTAATTGTGTTTACATCTCCTCGGGCAGCAACAAGCGGCCAAATACTGACATCATCAGCTAAGCTAATGTCTCCAACTAAAATGGCAGAATTATCGATATAGATATCAGAACCAAGGGAGGGGAGAATACCTTTATAAGGACGTATGTTAGTTATACTCATATAGCACCTATTGCAATACTGCAATTTAATTGAATGGCAAGTGAGAGTAAAAATAACATAGACAGTCAATAAAACCAGTATTAGAGCAGCTTAGTATTCAAAAACCCTATAAAGATAAAACTAAGTAATTGAAATATGAATACTAAAGTAGAGTGA
>NZ_JABSOV010000150.1 GCF_013215345.1 Colwellia sp.
TGATGAAACAAGCTTTATTCAAGCCGCCGACACTCAAACCAAGCCTACATCCTTAGAAGATAAAGCTCAGTTAGCTGAAAGAGTAATAGAGTTAGAGCAACAAGTTGCTGCATTAACTGAGCAAATGGCTAGGTTAACTGAACTCTTAGACAGTGAGTGATTGATGATTTAGTTTGTATAGCAGTACTAGGTAAGACAAAAGTAAGCACCCTAGACTAAGTTCGGTGATTTTTCTTATTAAAAGCTGCGACAAACTGAGCTTATGCTTTTGAAAAATAGATTTAATCTGTGCGCGCAACACAGAACAGTATAAAATAGCCAACAAAATCACATCTATTTACGGAAAACAGCTTAATGGCTAACTACTTACTGCTACTAAGTTTTTTATGCTGTTCTTTACTTACCTTTACCGCACAAGGCAATGAACAGCAAACAGAAAATAAGTTAAAGGCCCTTGTTAAGCCAAAAGACAAGGCGACTCAAGTAAGCCAAATAAGTAATGAGTCAGCAATTATCCTTACTGAGCAACAAAAAAATCAGTGTGCGCAATATTGTAGTGCTGCACAGACTGATGATAGTTATAAACAACAAGTCCATAACAGACAAAACCCTGCTTCGAGTGTTGGTTATGAGTTAGTTATACCTGAAGCTTTACCGCCAAGAAATCGCTGGTCTGATTTTTTACCTATTTTGGGCAAAGAAGCCCGCGAAGCTGGTTATTTATTGCCATTACCTTTTGGTATTTCAATCGTCGGCTTGACCCAAGAGCAGCCCTTTACGGTATCTAAAATAGGCTTGGAAATTGATGGTCAACAAAGTGACATTATTAATGACTTCATTGATGACACCATTACCGCTAAAAACCTTAAAGTATCAGACACCACCTACAACTTACGCTTTGACGCTTGGATTCTTCCCTTTTGGAATGTTTACGGCTTAGTCGGTAAAACTAACGGTAAAGCTGAGCTTGAATTAGACGTTAATCTAGAGCTACCAACCTTATTATTAGCCGCTACCGGTATTGGTAGTGGTTATAATGACAAGCGCTGTACTAGCATCAATTTGCCATTCCAAGGTCCTGCACCCGGTCATTGCTTAGTTGCGGTTGAGGGCATAGCAACTACTTTACATTTTAATGGCACAGTACTTGGCTACGGGACTACCGTAGCCGGCGGTTACGGTGATTTTTTTGGCATGTTTGATGTTAATTACACCGAAGCCGATATCAATATCGCCATAAAAAAAACTCAGCAAACTGTTTATTCGACCCGCTTGGGATGGAATGGCAGCATTGGCGTTTATCAGGGACAACTATGGGTAGGTGCCATGAAACAAGATATTGAACAACAGATAGCAGTTGCTACTCCAGGCAATAGAGTCACTGTACTTATCGACCAGCATACTAGCTCTCCGGTTAATTACCTTATTGGCGCACAATGGAACATTACTGAAGAATGGGCGGTCATTGCCGAAACCAACTTCGCTTTTAGTGATAGACAGCAGTTTATGATGCAACTTGGCTATCGCTTCTAAATAAAACCTGGCCTAAATAAGCCCTTAATACCAGTTTCATTAAGTTTGTGATCTTGTTGTGCATAGGGAAAATATATTAGGGCAAGGCGCTCAATTGAGCAATAGCTGGCTATTGGGATTGAGAGCAACGCTGACATGACTTATTTTAACCAGCACAAGTGAGCAATAATTAAATAAAATTGGTATAACTATACATGTCAAAGGATACTCAAATGTCAGAGTCAACCAACCACAACGCAGATAAACTTACCGCTAACATTGCCGAAAGTACACAAGGTGTCACTGATCTGCCGGCGGAATTATTACGCACAGAAATAGAGCAAGCCTCGGCACTTTACCAAATAATAATAGATTTCTTCAGCAACTATAGCTTTCAACTAGTAGGCGCCTTACTGATATTTTTATTCGGTTATGCTGTTGCCGGAAAAGTCGCTAAAGCGGTATTACACCTTTGTGAGAAACAAAAAATTGATGTCACCTTAAGTCGCTTCCTAGCCAGTACCACCAAAATGCTAGTGATGATAATGGTCAGCATCATAGCCTTAAGCAAAATAGGTATCAGTGTAACCCCCTTTATTGCCGCCATAGGCGCCATTTCATTAGGTGCTGGTTTAGCTTTACAGGGTTTATTAGCCAATTATGCTGCTGGCTTTAATATCATAATTATTCGCCCATTTGTCGTCGGTGATACCATTGAAGTACAAGGGGTAACAGGCATAGTTAAAGAGGTGCAATTAGCTTTTACCATCCTCGAAGATGAAAATTGCGCGGAGATCACCATTCCCAATAAACATATTGTTGGTGAAGTAGTGCTTAATTCAAGAAAAGATACTTTATTGAAACTCTCTGTTGGTATTTCGTATCAAGATAACCCTATCGAAGTAGTGCAACTTGTGGAGCGCACTTTAGCAAAGCTTGATATTTATACTGATGAGGTACGTATGCAAGTAGGTATTGATGGCTTTGCAGATAGCGCCATCACTATTGGCATAAGACTTTGGATACCAACAACAAATTTATACGCAGCCAAATATAGTGCCTATAAAGCGATTTTTTTAGCTTTTGAGCAAGAAAAAATTACGATTCCATTCCCACAACAAGATATACATCTGATTGAGCAACAAAAACGCCAACCAGCCTAATATTTATCAATTACGGAAGTAAACTAACGTATTCGCATCAGTAGCCCTGTACAGTTTCTAGCGTTGACAAGAAAACCCCTTAATCAAAATATCGTTAAACTTACTTAACGATATTTTTGTTTGCCGCCTTAGCAACGAAACACGCCTGTTCATTTGCTCAATACCTGATAAACACTATACTTTGAAATTCTGCAGCCCGTTAAAAGCTGAAAAAATAGATGCTTAATATTAAAGAAAAGGCTATCAATGAGTTACCACATGGTTTTTACATCCCAATAAAACCTAAAATACTCACTCAATTACAACGCCTAATGCGTGATAATGAAGCCATACTTGCCGACTTTGCTAAGGTTATTGCTAAGGACGTTAGTTTATCCGCTGAAGTACTTATGAATGTAAACTCTGCGCTTTTTTCTTTAGAAACAAAAATTACTGATATTCAACACGCCGTGTTCTTCATAGGGAAAGATGCAATAAATTCGCTCGCTACGGCAATATTATTTAGGCGCTCTTTTACTCAACTTGACTGCTGTTTAACATTAGAAAGGTTTTGGGACGATTCAAAAGATATCGCTTATGCCATGACGTTCATTAATCAACAATTGCTCTCACCATTATCCGGTGGTGATTTATATACCATAGGGCTCTTTCATGATTGCGGTATTCCAGCCTTTTCACATAAATTTTCTGATTATAGAGAAACCCTTATCAAAGCAAATCGAGCTGAAGAAAACTCTATTTCCTTAGAAGAAAATAAATATGAAGTGAATCATGCCATGGTCGGCTATTTAATTGCCATGTCTTGGCATTTACCTGAGCAGGTATGCAACATCATACTCCATCACCACGATATCAACTTTTTAGCGAGTACCGCCAATACGCATGAGAAATTAGGTTACGCAACACTCAAGCTTGCAGAAAATTTGGTTTACCGAAATAAGCGCCATAGTGAAGCCCCTGATTGGGGCCAAGTAAAAGCTGATGTTTTAACTATGTTAGAGATTGATATGGATGATTACCTTGAGCTAGAAAAATACTATATCTCGCTGATATTGTAATCTGGATACGAGTTTTAATCATCCTAACTAAATACCGTTAAGCGACCTTAACGATATTCTTATTAGCCGCTTTAGCATCAAGCAAAGCATCTTCAACATTGTGTAGTACATCCTGTAAAGAAAGGCCTTTTCGCCATGACGTCACTCCCATACTGCAAGTGATAGTATCTGTGGTAAACAATTGCTGGGCTATAGTTTCTCTAAGCTTATTAGCAAATTCATAGGGAGAAGTGACTTCTACAGGTAAAACTACAATAAAGTTATCACTGTGCCAATGAATCAGTTGGCTGTTAGCCGCGATGTTTTTCTGAATGATATTAACCAAGTTGATTAAAATATCATCTCCAACACTCGGGCCATAGGAATCATTAATACGCTTAAAATTATCAATGTTTAGCTGCAATAAACTAAAACCCTCACCATCACGTTCCGCTTTCACATAAAAATTATGCAATATAGCCTGGCCTGCACGCCGATTAAAAGCATAGGTAAGTGGATCTTGCTTAGCAAGCTCTTCAAAAGCTTGCGTTACTCGTCCCAATTCGACCAAACGACGATAGATAAAAATCACCAAACTGAAAGTTAGCGTTACCCCTAAAGGCAAAAACTCATCAAGCTCCCAATGTTCATGCTCTTTTACCAAACCAATAATAAGTTCTAATACATCATACTGAGCAAATAAAAAAAACAGGACAGCATTTATTGCCAGTAGCCAGAGTCCATCTCTAACAAATGAACTTCTATGTAAATATTGATAATGCAACATAGTTTATTCCTAGGATAATGCTATTTTTCTATAATCAACTAAAAGAAAAGCAAATGCGAGTAATTTTCACTCAAGTTAGCACATAAGCCCAATAACATTATTCATCATCAAGTTAGATTGTCTTTAACAGACAGTGCTCTATATAAGTCATGAAAAATAAAAAGGCTTATGCCATAGTTAAGTTATAGAAATATATCGGAGTCAACATGTTAACTCATATTCAAGAAATTATTGACCGCGTATCCAACAGCTATGGTGATGAATTCTTTACTAAAATCACATTAGCGCTCAACAAGGTAATTTCCGCCGATTATACTTTTATTGCTCGAATAAACTCGGAGACCTATAGCTGCAAAACAGAGCTCTTAGTTGCCAATGGCAAGATCACCGATAACCTTGAATTCCCACTAAATAAAACCCCTTGCGCTAACATTGCTGCTAATACGATATGTTTTCACCCTAAAAATGTTGCTGCATTGTTTCCGGAAGATCAGTTTTTAATTGAGTTTAAAATTCAAGCCTATTTAGCAGTACCACTGGTTAACGCCAAACAAAAGGTCATCGGCTTACTTGTCGCTTTATTCAAAGCTGAACATAAAAATGAAAAAGAGTCAGTGGCGCTGTTACAACTATTTTCTGGCCGTATTACCGCTGAACTTCAACGTCTTGATTATGAGATATCACTCGAAAAAAAAATGTCCACACAAACCCAAGAGCTTGCTAAGACAGTAAAAGAATTACAATTGACACAGCAGCAATTAGCAGAATCAGAAAAGATGTCCGCTCTGGGTAAATTGGTTGCCGGTGTATCTCATGAAGTAAATACGCCTTTAGGTATAGCGATAACCACGCACAGTATCATGGCCGATGAATTAAAAAAGTTGAAAAATAAACTGGATAGCAACAGCCTTAGTATGAAAGATATGGAAAGCTTCCGTAATAATTCCGATAGTGCTTTAACTATGCAAGGGGAAAACTTAAACCGAGCTAAAAATTTAATAGAGAACTTTAAAAAAACCGCCGCAGATCAAAACCAATTAGAAATAGAAACCCTAGATATTGGCCAATATTATCACAAAGTAATTTCTACCCTACGCTCAATGCTTAAACCTCAGAACGTGACTTTAGAAATTAACTGCCAAGACACCATAATGTTAGCCACTTACCCCGGAGTTCATGCGCAGATATTAACTAACTTAATCAATAACAGTGTTAAACATGGCTTTGTCAACAACAAAGAAGCCAGTACAGATACTGACAACATCAACCAAGAAAATAAAATAATAATTGAAATTAAACAATTAGCCGCTGATGAAGTCGAAGTTATATACAGTGACAATGGTTGTGGTTTATCTAAAGAAGCCCAGCAACATGTTTTTGAGCCCTTCTTTACCACAGCGCGCAATCAAGGTGGCATAGGTTTAGGTATGTCTATTGTATTTAACTTAATTAACCAAAAGATTAATGGCTCTATCGAGTTAAAAAATACTAACTCAGGTGCGCGTTTTCACTATAAATTTAAAGAAAACAACAGTAAATACAATGGATAAATTTATTTTGTAATGATTTATGTTATCTGTATAATCCATGTTAATAGATTGTTTTACTTAAATTTCATGGACGTTGACACATGTTTTCCTTTCAAAAGCCTCGCCTGAGTACTCTAGCCAATATACTAATCCCGCTAATGTTATCCTTTAGCTCTATTAGCTTTGCGACAGAAGTTCTAACCACTAAGCCAGATACTGTAAATGAAAATCAGCACCTAGAAGGAGCCCTACCTTCTGCTTATTTCTACCTTGGCGGCAAGTTAGGTCTTAATCATTATCAGCATGGTTGTGAATCATGGAGCCTTGATTGTGACAAAAATAGTGTTGCAGCAGGTCTTTTCGCTGGTTACCAATTTAATGAAACGTTTGCTTTTGAAGCTGCCTATATAGATTTAGGTGCCGCAAAAGCAACTTACCTCGACTCAATCAATGAACATATTTATAAGGGCACAATGAAAGGCTTAAACCTATCTGCTGTTGGCTCAATTTACTTACTTGAAGATTTAGCGCTATTTGCTAAAGCCGGTGTATTTAACTGGTATGGCGAAAATAAAGGGCCTTTCTCAACAAGAAAAGCCGATGATTGGGCACCATCGGCTGGTGCCGGTCTGTCATATCAATTAAATGATTCATGGCAAGCACGCTTTGAATATCAATACTTTCATCACTTAGGTAACGATACTATCGGTGGTACCAATGCGCACTTAACATCTATAGGTATCAGTTATCAATTTGGTCGCACAAGGCCAACCATAGTCACTAAAACTGTAATGAAGCCAGCGCCAATAAAGCTTGAAGAAGTCACCTTTCCACTCTTATTTGATTTTGATAGTAGTGAGCTTTTGTTGATTGATTCATTAGCCGTCATTGTTCAGCGATTAACGAAATACCCTCAGGCGAGCGTAATTTTACGTGGTTACTCAGACTCCAAAGGTAGCGATGCATATAACTTAGCCTTATCTCAACGACGAACAGATAAAATAGCAAGTTATCTTATCGCCAAAGGCGTTCAAGAACAGCAGATAACTTCTGAGTATTACGGTGAAAAAAACCCTATTTCAGATAATCTTACGGAAGAACACCGACACTTAAATCGGCATGTACAGATATTACTACCTAGCGTATTTATTAACACCAGGCAGGAGCAAAAATAATGCAGCTTTTCAATTCAATTAAATATTTTTTTATCTCTTCATTGCTTTTATTACTAACCGCCTGTGGCGAAGGCAGTAATTCAGGCTTCCCAACTGCTGAGTGTGGTAATGCAGGCAACCTATGCATTAACTCATTTGTTATTAACCCTGATAAAGCTGCCATTCTGCTTGGTGGTACACAAACATATCAAGCCATAGCAACCTTAACCGATGGTAGCGAACGTGATATCACCGAATTAGTGACTTGGTCTGTTGATGACCAGAAAAAAGCGGTAATAGTGGTAGACGGTAGTTCTGTTATTGCCACAGGCTTAGCGGAAGGCACAGTAAATATTTTAGCTAGCTATCGAGGTATAGATGTTAGCGCCCAACTTTCCGTTGGCGCAATCACATTTACCATCAGCCCTATTGAAGCCAGTATTTTAACTGGCATGGTGCAGTCTTATAAAGCCTTCGCTATTTTACCCAGTGGCGTGCAAATAGAGGTAACGGAGCAAGCAACTTGGACATCAATTAATCCTATCATTGCTAGCCTCAATGCCGATGGTGCAAATATTGAAGTTACAGGCCTTACTAGCGGTCTAGATACTATCTCTGCAACCTATAACGGCAAAAGCATTTTTGCCCAGCTTACCGTAATAAGCACCACACCAGAATCATTGGTTGTCACCCCTGCTAGCAGCACACTTCCTGCCGGTACTAGTCAACAATATAATGCTTATTTAACCACTACTGATAACGAAGTAATTGATGTCACCGCTAGCTCTACCTGGACTGTTGCCGATATGGCGATCGCAAATATTGATAGTGATGCATGGTTAACA
>NZ_JABSOV010000151.1 GCF_013215345.1 Colwellia sp.
CGAAAGCACCGGTCTTGAAAACCGGCAAGGGTTTGTAGCCCTTCTAGAGTTCAAATCTCTATCTCACCGCCACATTCTAAGAAACCGCTAATCGAAAGATAAGCGGTTTTTTTTCGTCTCGAATTTAGTCATAGATACAGATCATGGGTTTGTAGTGCATTACCTACGACGTAGAGTTCGAGTCTCTATCTTACCGCCACATTCTAAGAAACCGCTAATCGAAAGATTAGCGGTTTTTTTCACCTTGAGTTTAGTGATGGGAATCAATAGTGGGTTTGTAGCGCAACAGCTACGATATAGAGTTCAAGTTTCTATTTTACCGACATATTTAAAAGGCGGCACAATGTGCAGCCTCTTCTCGCTTAAGGCACTTCCTAATATTTTCGATAAATAATCGTCATTTCAAATTATTGAAAGTATTGATTATTTATCGATGAATTAAAGCGGAACAAAGTCGTTTTAGAAGCATATGTTGCCATTATTACTCAATTGTTAGCACATAATACTTAGGGGAGGGAACCTGCATGGAAACTCACCTAAATAAAGCCAGGAAAACACTTCTACGTTCAGCTCATGGCTTAGAATAGTATTTTTAACAATAGAATTTTAATGGTATATAGGTAAATAAAAAGGGCGTTCGCCCTTTTTTTGTGTCAGTCTAAAAAGACACAACGAATATAGTTTAACCCGCTAAGGTTTAACTGGGCTATTTTCCATTAGATTTACCCAGTAACCAATATTGAATATGCTTTATCTAGAGCAAGATAATTAAGGTGGATAATCGAGTGATTACAGAAAACCCTTTAGACTTTATTAAAAATTCCAATATTGGCATCCATACTGTTTCACCTGAAGGCATAATTAACTATGCTAACCAGCATGAATTAAATATATTAGGCTACTCAGAAGAAGAATATGTTGGTCATCATGTCTCTGAGTTTCAATTCGACAAATCATGCTTAGATATAATGATGAATAAGCTGGCGAAATTCGAAGCTTTTACTAACTTTCCAGCCATGGTATATGGCAAACACAAAATAAAATATATTTTATATAATTCAAGTGTCTATGAAGCCGAAGGCGAATTCATTCACACCCGATGTTTTGGTAACGAAATATCCGAAAATGTTTATCATGCCTGTGTACTTGAATATAAGAGATTACTTATCAATCGGACGGATTAGTCAGTAATTATACTTCCAGCATGAAACCGTCTCTAGGGGAAACTTAAATACAGATAATGAATCTGCAAAGAGGTGCTGTTGACCTAATCACTTGCATGATTAAGTCAGCAATCATATTCGAGATGCTAAGGGCTGAGCTGGGAAGGTAGTCATAGAGTAGCTGGCATCTTTGATTGGCCTGGGCATCATTGCTGGCGGTAGGGTAAAGCAAGCGCCATTAAGCTCCTTAGTTATTTTACCCACATTGTTTTCTATCACAGAAGTTTCCTTGCCGACAGATCGTACTCTCGATGGTCGTGATATCTCTAGTTACCTAATCGACTCAAATAATCAAGCATCAATAAAAACGCCATTACTATTTCAAGTTGAGCAAGACTTATCAGAAAGCATCGATAGGGCTCAAGCACAACAGGAATTAACAAAGGTCTTGAGTGAAAAATTAGCTAAATTCCTGCAACATATTGATGCTGAAGGCAGATTTTGGCACAACGATTAGACCATTAAATGTTCGGACCTCGTGATGGAGATATTGCCAACCTAACACTGACAATTCCTATTGTTTCTATGAAATTAATATGAATGATTTTCAGCGATTAGATTTAATTATTTTTGTCAGATTTCTTGTCATTTGAGCTTAATTATTAAAAGCTGTCACAGATAAAGAGGAAATCTAGCTCAATTGTCTATATTTTAAGCATGTCCAATATAATCCCACTCCTTCGGGGCTTGAGGATTATATTAAAACGTTATTCACAGAGTTATCCACAATAATTGTGGAAAGCCTTCGCTAAGTCACTGTTCAACCAGTGAACCGTGTTTGATGGAAAAACAAGCGAACAGTAACTTTTTTATTGAATTATTTAATATTTTCTTGAATAAACAGTGAAGTGTACTAGAATTTATCAATTTATTTCCTGCTTACTTTAGCTTTCCTTATTTCAAAAATCTTTTCCACAGCCTCTAGCCACACTCTCACCCAGAACTAGTGCACTGAAAATGCTGAGTGTCATTACACAAATGCTCACAATTGAAATTTTGAAACCTTATTTAACCCATCAATAAGATTTAATTAGACTAAGTGCTGCCGCTACTGCGTTGTTGTTAACACAAAAGAGTCAAAACAAAAAAGTGTATGATTGGTTTATGGGGATTAAATAACTTAGTCGTAAGTGTTATAGATAAACTAAAATGCAGCAGGCCTGTATTGCTTGCTAATTCAAATGTAAGTTATTGATCTCAAATGATTAGCGCCTTTTTGCGTTTAAGACCTTGAAAATTGGCTAAGGGGTTGTCGCGCAATATCTACCAAGTAAAGTTAAAATATCTCTCTCTTAGCCAGATGCTAACAAACCGCAACTTAACTAATTGCGTTTTTTTCGTCTTGAATTTAGTTACAGAAATAACCAAATGAGTTTAGTTCTAAACCCACATCAGAGTTCAAGTAACTATATTTATGAAAAATAAGGTTAATATAACTACAATATCTTCTAGACAAAGTGTTTTATTGATGTAATCTAAAATTACAACTTAATTTTAATAAGAAGAAATATGCAAAGATTAAAAGAATCTCAAGAAGCGTTAACTCTTATTTACAATACTTATAATGCCGTAGCAACTAAGCCTTTAACACCATTAAAAGTTGATGATGCAGAATCATTAAATAAATTACTTAATGCAGTGATGAACCGAGAATCGGTATCACATATACAAAATAAAAAATCGCTTAAAGAAAGTACTGAACTTCGTAGTGCTTTAGCCGATGTTCTATTGTTACTTGATAATTGTGACATTAAAGAAATTAAAGCGAATATGAAAAAAGCTACTGCTGCAGCGGGATAAGTAGCAGAATAAGTTATCGTTAGGCTATGTAAGACAAAGCCTCGCTAACAATATAAATAACTTAGCACAGCTACATTAATAAGAGCCTATTAGCAAAGTAATGGGCTTTTTACTTTCCTCAGTATCATGCTGAAACCTCTGTAGTACAATTTATTGCTCACTTGTGCGGGTTAAAATACCCCAAGACTACGTTGCACCCATCCACAATAGCCCGCTATTTTTCAATCGAACGCCTTGCTTAGATTTATTTTTACTGTGCACAACAAGATCACAAACTTAATCAAAATGGTATAATATCGGCATTAGTCTGCTATTGCCCTATAAAGCGCGGCTATAACAGCGTAGGATCAAATTACTTTAGATAAAAATTAGCTTTGCACTTATATCAATGAGTATTAGGTGCACTAATACCAACTTAATCAAAATGGTATACATAAATATATGCAACTAACAGCAAAAGCATCACTTACTAACGCTCTACTTATCTCTATTTGTACACCGGAGTTTAAAGGTGATGAGGCAACAGAATCACTGGCAGAGCTTGCACGCTTGGTGACTACATTAGGCTTTAAAGTGGTCGGCACTCAGTCGCAAAAGCAGAGTTCGACTAAAAAAGTTAATGTACTGGGTTTAGGAAAACTGGCTGAAATAGCACACCTCACCGGCAACAAAGGTGAAGTTGCTGTCGAAGCAGAAGAGGGCGATGACTTAGTTGAAGGAACAATTGAAGAAATAATCGATGAATCGTCATTTGCTGAGCTCCCGTCAGAGAACTTACCCTTTGCTTGTGCTGATGTCGTAGTATTTGATTGTGATTTAAGCCCATCTCAGCTACGTAACGTCGAGAATCAATTAGGCGTAGAAGTATTTGACCGTACTGGCATTATTATTGAAATATTTAGTCGCCATGCCCGTACTAAAACAGCGAAATTACAAGTTGAAATTGCTCGCTTAAATTATGTAGCGCCACGACTGCGTGAAACATCATGTGGTGATAAAGAACGTCAAATGGGTAAAGGCGCTGGTGAAACAACGCTAGAGCTAAACCGCCGTAAAGTACGTGACCAATTAGCAGAGCTCAAGCGCGAATTGGTAAGTGTTCAAAATGAAATGAAAGGCAGAAGAACACAACGTTCTGAGCTTTTTTGTGTCGCTTTGGTTGGTTATACCAATGCGGGCAAGTCCTCATTGATGCGATCGATTACCGGTAGTGATGTCGAAGGTGAAAACAAACTTTTTGCCACCCTTGATACTACAGTACGTGCATTGTTTCCAATAACTCAGCCTAGAATACTGGTATCTGATACGGTTGGTTTTATTAAAAAATTACCGCACGATTTAGTCGCCTCGTTTCATTCCACTCTAGCAGAGGCACAGGATGCATCATTGTTGTTATATGTGGTAGATGCTTCAGATCCTTCTTTTCGTGCGCAACTTGATGTGGTACACGGAGTACTGGAAGAAGTCGGTGTTGAGGACAGTAAAAAATTACTGATACTGAACAAATCAGATTTACTAAGTGCTGAACAACAACAAGCACTGATGGAAGAATTTCCTGAAGCCATGATGACATCTGCTCGAAATCCTGCAGATGTAAAAAAATTGCATAAATATATCGTTGGCATTGCACAGGACGAGATGATCGAAGAAGAAATTATTGTCCCTTATACCGCTAACGGTATCATAGGTGAAATTCGTTCAAGAATGAGTGTCACCAAGGAAGAATATGAAAGTGATCATATCAAGCTTACGGTTAGATCAAATGCGATTGATTTAGCAAGATTGAAAAAGCGGATGCTGAGTTTATAAAAACAAGGGCTAAGTAAGTAATTAAGCAGCTATAGCCGTTTAAATAGAGTCAGATGAATTTCGATAAACCTCATCTGACTCTGACTAAATACAGCTGGTAGCAACTAATGCCGATTACCTAAAACAGATTAATACCTAGTAAACGGTACTGGAAAGGGCTAACCAGTTTTCATTGATAGCTGTTAGGTGATTTTTAGCTAATTCTTAACGATAAAACGCTGTAACAGTACCTTTCATCTTCATCATAAGCGGTTGGCCGCGACGGTCTAATGCTTTTTTCGACGGCACTTTTACCCAACCTTCACTGATGCAATATTCTTCAACATCGAAACGCTCTTTGCCGTTAAGCGTAATGCCAATTTCGTGTTCGAAAACTTCTTCATCATGGTGAGGGCTACGAGGATTACCTGAAAGGTGATCCGGTAAAGTTGGTTTTGATGTAGTGTCGTTCATGTTCGTGACCTGTAGTAAATAAATTATCCGCTATTGTAGGCAATATAGGACTGCCCCTCAATAGCTGCGGTAATAAATCTTGCTAAAACACTGCGACAACGGCACAACTTTTGTACTTCACCATACAGGTTAAACCTGCAGATTCAACTTACCCATTATTTAAATAAAAACAGCTAATTAAAACGATTGTTTGATTTTGATGTTTTTACTGGCATTTATTGGTGTTATTATTTCCTGCAGAAATGTTCTGAAATTAAAGACGGTTAACGAATAGCTTGTGTCTTTTTCTTTGGAACAAATAAATCATAAGTTAATTTACAATGACAATATCAATGAGATTTTACTTAAAGTCTCTTGGTATAACATGTCATTTCATAGATTATCATCAGGCTCTCAATAGGTAGTAACAACATGTTTAAAAGTACTGAAAATTACATTGCATCAGACGAGCTTCGTTTAGCCGTTAATGCCGCAATCACCCTTGAAAAACCTTTATTAATTAAAGGCGAGCCCGGCACAGGTAAAACACAATTAGCGGAAGAATTAGCTAAATCACTCAATTGTAAGTTGTACCAATGGCACATCAAATCGACTACCAAAGCGCAACAAGGTTTATACGAATACGATGCGGTATCGCGCTTGCGTGACAGTCAACTTGGTGATGAAAAGGTAAACGATATTGGCAACTATATAATTAAAGGTAAGTTGTGGCAGGCGTTTGAAGAAGAGCAAAGACCTATATTACTTATCGATGAAATTGATAAAGCGGATATTGAGTTTCCAAACGATTTATTGCAAGAGCTCGATAAAATGGAGTTCTTTGTTTATGAAACCCAACAGGTTATTAAAGCAAAACAAAGACCGATCATCATTATCACTTCAAACAATGAAAAAGAACTACCTGATGCTTTTTTAAGACGCTGTTTTTTCCACTACATTAAGTTCCCAACAAAAACTGAAATGCAGCAAATTATCGATGTTCACCATCCCCATGTTAAACAAGATCTTTTAAAACAGACATTAGACGTGTTCTTTGAGTTAAGAGAATTAAAGGGCATCAAGAAAAAACCGTCAACGTCAGAATTAATTGATTGGTTAAAACTGCTGATGGCTGATGATATTTCGCAAGAGGTATTAATGGATAATAAATCAGATATTATTCCACTATTTGGCGCCTTATTGAAAAATGAGCAAGACGTTTCGTTAATCGAAAGGCTCGCCTTTATGAGCCGAAGAAACAGGTAACATAGCTGTGTTTATTGATTTTTTCCTCGCACTAAAAAAGCATAAAGTACCGTGTAGCTTACGTGAGCTGTTAGATTTAATCGCAGTATTAAAGCAAGGGGTAATTTTTGCTGATGTCGATGAATTTTATAACCTTGCCAAAATAGTCATGGTTAAAGATGAAATTCATTATGATAAATACGATCGTGCCTTTGCTGAATATTTCAAAGGTATCGAACAAATTGATATCTTTGACAAGCTTCTACCTGAAGACTGGTTAAGAAAAGAATTTGAAAAGCAGTTAAGCATCGAAGAAAAAGAAAAGCTCAAGGCGCTAGGCGGTCTTGATGAGCTAATGAAGACGCTAAAAGAGCGACTTGAAGAGCAGAAGAAGCGCCATGCTGGCGGCAGTAAATGGGTTGGTACTGGTGGTACATCACCCTTTGGTGCTTATGGTTACAACCCTGAAGGTATTAGAGTAGGGCAAGATAAAAACCGCAATAACAGTGCAGTAAAAGTTTGGGATAAACGGGAGTTTAAAAATTTCGATCAAGACCGCGAACTAGGCTCGAGAAACATAAAGCTAGCACTGAAAAAATTACGGAAATTTGCTCGTACAGGTGCCAGTGAAAAACTTGATATCAATACCACCATAAGTGCAACGGCAAAAAATGGCGGTATGCTCGACGTACATATGGAGCCAGAACGCCATAACGCAGTAAAAGTATTGATGTTTTTTGATATTGGCGGCTCTATGGATGAATACATTCAAACCTGCGAAGAGTTGTTTTCAGCCGCACACAGCGAATTTAAATATTTAGAATTCTTTTATTTTCATAACTGCGTCTACGAAAAGGTTTGGCGAGACAACCAAAGACGTCGCACCGAAACCATCGATATTGAAGAAATCATCAGAACCTTTGGCTCAGATTATAAAGTGATTTTTGTTGGTGATGCTACTATGGGGCCATACGAAATCACCTATCCTGGTGGCAGTGTTGAACATTGGAATGAAAAGCCAGGCGCTGATTATATGAATAGATTAACGAGTCACTTTACTAAGGTCGCCTGGTTAAACCCGCAACCTGAAGCGCAATGGTCTTATTATCACTCGATAGGGCTGATCAATGAGTTGATTGACAGTAAAATGTTTCCGCTAACGGTTGATGGTATCGGGCGGGCAATCAAAGAGATAAGCTAAATTTATTTGCCGTTCATTATTTTCGGTTCATTAAATACCGGCTAGCCTTTCTTAAAGTAAGGTAAAGTAAGTCAAATTAGGCCTAAGCTGTGTATGCAATGAACTATGAGATATATGAGGGTTTTTAGAGTTTTGAGTATACTCTGCGTTGTATTACTTATCAGCACTTGTTCGAATAATGACTGGCGCACAGCAAGTAGACAGCCTGCCGGTATCGCAACGGCGCCAAATGAAGACAACAGAGCAATTATTGAATTCTATGCTGCGGATGCTTTTAGCTGGCGTGGCTGGTTTGCAG
>NZ_JABSOV010000152.1 GCF_013215345.1 Colwellia sp.
GTATTGCGCCGTTAATGGATGATAGACAGGGTGTTTTTGACGGCGACAAAGCTGTCGGCATTAACGCGCGTTTTCGATTTTATCGTTATGGCCAAAATGATTTCTTTAAACCTCATTCTGATGGGGCTTGGCCAGGTAGCCGCATCATAGATAATGAGCTTATTGCTAATGCTTTTCCCGACCGATATAGCCAAATGACCTTGTTAATCTTCCTCAGTGACGATTTTGAAGGTGGAGCAACGCGTTTCTTAGTGAATGCTAACGAGCCAAGTCTGCCAGCAAAAGCGGGTGATGCTGTGGTAAACGTCGATGTTCGAACACCAGCGGGTAGCATATTATGTTTTCCTCATGGTATGCATCCATTGCACTGTATCCATAGCTCAGTGCCAATTACTAATGGCGTTAAGTACATCATCCGTAGTGATGTCTTGTTTACCTTGTAACTCGACATAGCTGGCATTCATTTAAGCTGTTAAAGTCAATAAGGAAAATAAAGTGATTAATCTGATGTGTTAGTTATTGCAGGAGGTCAAAGCATACTTGCTAATACGGATGTTGCCCATAAACAGTGACTACTTTTTATGGGAAAAATCAGCTAAATTAGAAGGCATTCTTCCATTGTTCAGTGTCTATAAACCAGCGTTCTTCATTGATTTTGTCGTCTTCGAATTTAAACAATACAGACAACTGTGAGGCTGAAATTTTGTCTGATTTCCATTCAATAATAGAGACGACTTCATTTTTTCCTTCAAGCTGCCGAAGTTCTGTGATTTCAAAAGATGGAGGAAGAATTGTTCCAAGACCATTTAAGGCGGAACGAAACTCCTGCCGCCCGACTAAAGTGTCAGTTTGTCCGAGCATGATGAAGGTCATCTCTTCTGTGTAGTCAGTCACTAAGGCATCGAAATATTGAGCGCCAACGGCATCCCAACCACGTTGTATTATACCCAAGCGACCTCAATATGCAGGATTCAGCTGGAATTAGAAACGTCTTTAGGCAAGGCATTGATTGAGAGAATAGTTATTCAGGAGAATCTGCTCCTGCATTCTCTATTAAGCTACATCCTTGTAGCGTTATTGTCGAAACCAATAACGATGGATAAAGCGTTTCTAAGCCAGACTTTCTGGGACGTCTGAGCAAATCATGCTCATCGTTGAATATTTCATTAAGGGAACAACCATTAATGAAATACAGGCCTTGATCATGAATCGCTCAGGCGTCCTGAAACGAGCATATTGAAGTAGCTTGGGTATATATCTGCTAAGCTCATTGCTTTTCCTCCTATATTATTTTGTACAAACTAACTAGAGAAGGTCTCCACTACTTGTGGGGCAAGCTGAAAAGCAACTAGCCAAATAACTGGAGTTTTGTCGACTCTAGCCTGACAAAACATCTAGGTTAATTGGCATAGTTATTTCCTTTGAGTGTCGTTTATTATGCTTCTAATGCCATAGCTGCCATTTTCATCGTGCTTTCAAATGATTCTGCACCGGCAATAAATAAACCATTATGGCAAAACATAGCGTCATCAATGCCGGTAACTTCTTTAAGTGCTTTATCGGATAAGCCAGCCCAAGGTTTAGGTAACGACTTGCGGTCTTCGAATGAGCCTGGTTCAACGGGTACTGTTTGAATTCGCCATGGACCAGAGCCAGATGGGTACACCATATATAAAGCTTCTGTTGATAACGCATGAACGGTTCTTTTCCACGGAGTATATTTTTCTAAAACAATCACTCTTGGATCAGCGGCATTCTCAATAGCTTTAGCAACAATAGCTTTTGCACTAATGCCACCGTTAGCAGAAGCAATGAAACGTGTTAATACCCGCGAGGCAAAATCAACGGCTTCATCAAAACAAGTATCATAATGACTATCTTCTTGCCAAGTTGGGTTAAACATTGAAATAGTTTGGCTAAGGCTAATTCCTTGAGCAACGCCTTCGACATGACCACAATCAATAGCATCAATGGTTGAGACGAGATCAGCATCAACGGAATTTGCTAGCTCTTGGTTGCCCTGACATATTTCTACGCCATATTTCTGCCAAATTAAACCAAATGAAGAATAAGGAATACCATTTTCGCGCTGACCGGCACCACCACGTTGATGATGATCAAAACGGCCTGTATCCGGGTCATAGACACCACCGACATCAAGGACAATATCAGCCTTGGCGATAATATCTAAATCACGGGTGCGAATAAGGTTAAAAGAAGGGAAAATGCATTTTAGTGCAGCGATACTGAAAACATCATCCGCATGAAAATTACCGTTGTGAGTTGCTATCGTTTTATCATTCATTTGTTTTGTGTCACGTTAGAAAGAGATAAGAGGGTACATTAGTTAAATTTTACTGCTTTAGACTTTGCCATTTCGGAGTAGTCGTTTTTAAAGGTTTAATAAGTAAAATTATAGGGCGGATTCTATACCAAGACAGCGAACAAAAATAGCCAACGACTTGGTATGTTTTATTTAAAAGATAGTTGGCATTAGCTATTGAGCTAGAAAATAGAGCCCAAAGCCTAAACCTAAATACATCATTAAAGCAAAAACACTACCAACAATATTTAAAGCCGTTGATATACCAAAAAATTGGAAAGTCAACACACAAGAAAGTGCTTTAGGTCGTGATTGAAATGAATGAAAATATTTGAATTCGGTTAACTTAGCGGTTAATGACTGATTGCCTTTAATCTCATTATCAATGGTTCTGTCGTAAGTAAACGCCACTAAATAAAATAACATTAAAAAGACTAAAATGGATTCCATAACTATATATCCTGGTTTGGGTTTAGCCTCTAATAAGAGGCAAAAAGTGTTGACTAAATTCTTAGTTAAATCGTTGGCTAACTTGTGGTTTAAACTAGTAGCCAATGAATGCAGCTAGCTGTATTTATTCGTTTGGGCTATTAAAAATAGAAGGAAATTTACTATGTTAAATCAGTAAATAGGTAAAACATTACATTTTCTCTATACGTTCATCTATACATTCATCTGAGCCCATTTCAAACTCTCGGCAAATCCATGGTCGATTTTCATAGATAGAGCACAGTAAAGTATCTCGATTCAGCGCTGAACACCAGCCGTCATCTAAGCGCAACATAGATTCATTGCCATATAAATCAACAAAAATATGTCGATCAGGTACACCTGTTTCGGAAATTATCATCACTTCTGAACTACAACAACATGCTTGACAGTTTGCACAAGTAACTTCGGAAACAGGTAAATTTTTTACTTTAATTATCATAAACAACAATAAATACAATAGTCAGTAGGGTAGTTAATAGGATACTCAATAGTAGAATATCCCTCTAATTTATAATGCCGGACGTTAGCCATAAACGGTTTTACTTTTTAGGGGCTAACGCTATTATTTGGCTCAGATATAGCAAGAGTGCAGAAATACTTGCACTCTTTCACCAGATTATATCAATCGGTGAGAGAAATTAATGCTTATATTTCCACATAGCCAAGCAGGGGCAGGGTATTGAAAAAGCGTAACTGGTAATCAGTCTTTTGATTATCAGCCTCTTGATTATCATTAATGCTTGCTGACTTTTTAGACCTTAAAGAGATGGCAATACGGTGCTCTTGTTTTTCATCTATTTCAGTACCTGGGTAAATTAACCAGCTGCGCCAAATTTGAGGTTCATCAACTCTGTGCTCGGCAAAGCTCAAGCTAATGTTATGCTTGATGGTCAATAGCTCTTTATGTTTGTCTTCTGTGTCAGCGATGTTAAAGCTGAAATCTTTAAGCGGAATGGCTAAGCCTAAACCCCACGCTTTAATGTAAGACTCTTTTAAGGTCCAATAATCAAAAAATCGATTACGTTGTTGTGCAACAGGTAAGGCAAAAAGTTCCTTGCTTTCTGTCGGTGAAAAATAACGTTCGGCAATGGCTAATATATCATTGTTACGACCGGTATTTTCAACGTCACAGCCAATGTCATCTTCAAGGGTTACTGCACAAATAATGAGGTTTTTAGTATGGCTGATGTTAAAACGCAGTGGTAACGAACAATTAACGATTTCTGGTTTATCTTTCTCACCTTTTTCAAACTGCCAATCTTGTGGCGCTATATCAGCATAATAAGACAATAAATCACGAATAAAAGCGCGCGTGATTAAAGCATCGTGCCTGTCTTTAGCAAACTTATATCGTTGTTGCTTTGCAGTCTCTTTACTGGTTAGTAATGTTGCGTAAGTTGTTAACAGCTCATCATTGCCCAGTAACTCCTCTGGCTTAGTCATCCATAAATGAATTTCATTGTTTGCTAGGGTGAGCTTTTGTTTTGACCGAGTTGCAAGGTCAGCTTGAGAAAAAGAGGTCATAAAAGTATCGGTAGCTTGTATTGTTTATTTGACGGGTGATTAATGTCCAATGAGGTGTGATT
This sequence comes from Colwellia sp., assembly GCF_013215345.1. GTDB lineage: Bacteria > Pseudomonadota > Gammaproteobacteria > Enterobacterales > Alteromonadaceae > Colwellia. The sequence continues at coordinate 4,402 of NZ_JABSOV010000152.1, forward strand.
TTATCACAAAGAATAACGGGGGGATTTGTTTTTATCAGTTTATTTAAACTTGTTTGACCCATGGGGAAATGGCTAGTTGTTAACAGTGGTAACAACTTAACGTAATTAGCTATTAATAGTACAGATATCTTGCCAACTGGTCGAACAGATGAGGTCAGACCTCAGCTTATTTCAATAAAAATTAGGTATCGGGTGATTGTGTTGGGTTTGAAACCTGTGTATATTAGCCGCGATAAGTTATTGATTATGCCTATTTACTCATGAAAATTTACCGATAAGAGTCTATGGATAAAAATGAGCAAGCAACCTAAAACTACTACCCTGCAATACGCTAATGCAGTTACTACGTCCCTTGAACATGAGCTGATCGCTTTTATTCATGCGGATTTTTCCTTAAGCGATATCGGAATGAAAAATGTCTAAGCAACACGCTAATGCGACTACTACGCCAGAGATGAGGGCGTTTATCCATGAGTCGGACTTACCGACAGCTGTTCTCGCCCGTTTATTAAAAATTTCAGAATCAACCGTACGAAAATGGCGTAAAAGAGAATCCCTCGCTGATGCATCGCACGTACCTAAGCAGTTAAATACCACGTTAAGCGAAGCGCAAGAATATGTTGTGGTAGAGCTTAGAACACGTTTATTACTGTCTCTTGATGAATTACTCGCGGTGAGCAAACAGTTTATCAATGTCAATGTCTCCCGTGCCGGTCTACAACGCTGTTTAAAACGCCATGGCGTTTCTCGTCTTGCGGATATGCAAGATAGTGGCGAAATGCACGATGCTGATAGTGCCAGTGATGCAACAGTGGCAGTGGCGATTGAAGATACCAAAGAAAACAAATTGCTAGTCTCTCAATTATCACCCTCAGCTATGCGTGAGGTATTAAATAAAAGTAATAATTTATCAGCCGATGAAGTAGTGCAGATAAAAGTGACCCAATTACCGCACTTTGCCGATAAAAGCAAAGTCAAATCAGCAACGGCCGATGAAGATAACAGCTCACAACAGCGCCGTTTATTAATTGCCAATGATCCCAGTTCCAATTGGGTTTATGTGGATATTTACGATGGCAATGAGCGAGAAGCCGCCAGTCGTTACATGAGTTATGTACTCAACAAAGCCCCATTTCATATTCGTCGCATTTTAGCGGGGAATTATGCCGATTTTTTAAGTCGTTTTCGTTTATTAAATGAAAATCCAGATGAAGCCAGTGCGCTGTCTTCATCTGGTGATGATCATGATATCGATAGCGAAGATGCAAACCAATATTAACAGTAGAGTAATTAAAATGGCTAAAAAGCAGCAAAAAGCATTAGAAACTGTAGCAAAAACAACAAATATTGATAACGAAGAGCAAGCGTTTAACTCTCGTTTGCAAGAATGTCCAATCGCCGTTATTGGCATGGCGTCAATATTTGCCGATGCAAAAAACCTAGAAGATTACTGGGACAATATTTTTGAATCTGTTGATGCAATTAAAGATGTGCCAAGTGATCGCTGGGCGATTGATGACTATTATAATAGCGATCCAAAAGCCGCAGATAAAACCTACTGTAAACGTGGTGGTTTTTTACCAGAAATTGACTTTGACCCAATGGAATTTGGTTTACCGCCAAACATTTTAGAATTAACCGATATTGCACAACTCTTATCACTAGTGGTTGCTCGTGATGTATTAAATGATGCTGGTATTGGTGATGGCTCAGGTTATGACCGAGATAAAGTCGGTATTACTTTAGGTGTCGGTGGTGGTCAGAAACAAATATCACCATTAACGTCTCGTCTGCAAGGCCCTGTTTTAGAAAAAGTATTAAAGGCATCGGGTGTTGACGCCGAAGATCGCGCGATGATCATCGAAAAATTCAAGAAAGCTTATATTGGCTGGGAGGAGAACTCATTCCCAGGCATGTTAGGTAATGTTATTTCAGGCCGTATTGCCAACCGTTTTGATCTTGGTGGTACTAACTGTGTGGTTGATGCGGCTTGTGCCGGTTCATTAGCAGCAATTAAATTAGCAATATCTGACTTGTTAGAGCACCGCTCTGAAGTAATGATCTCTGGTGGTGTTTGTTGTGATAACTCACCATTTATGTACATGTCATTTTCAAAAACGCCAGCGTTCACCACAGGTGAAGATATCCGTCCGTTTGATAATGACTCAAAAGGTATGATGATTGGTGAAGGTATTGGCATGATGGCCTTTAAACGCTTAGAAGATGCTGAGCGTGATGGCGATAAAATTTATGCTGTGCTTAAAGGTATTGGTACATCAAGCGATGGTCGTTTTAAATCTATTTATGCGCCACGTCCAGATGGACAAGCAAAAGCATTAAAGCGTGCTTATGATGACGCCGGTTTTGATCCAAAAAGCTGTGGTTTAATAGAAGCTCATGGTACTGGCACTAAAGCCGGAGATGCCGCAGAGTTTGGTGGCTTAATTAAGCACTTTGGTTTAGATAACGAGCAAAAGCAGCACATTGCTTTAGGCTCGGTTAAGTCACAAATTGGCCATACTAAAGCTGCTGCCGGCTCTGCTGGTATGATTAAAGCCGTGTTAGCACTACATCATAAAGTATTGCCAGCGACCATTCATATCGACCAACCAAATACTTCGCTAGACATCGAAAATAGCCCAATGTATTTGAACAATGAAACCCGTCCGTGGATGGCGCGCGAAGATGGCTTGCCACGTCGTGCCGGTGTTAGTTCATTCGGTTTTGGTGGTACTAACTACCACATGGTATTAGAAGAATATACACCAACGGCACAAGGGCAATACCGTTTAAACGCCGTGCCACAAACAATTTTAGTGACGGCGAAAGATGAACCAGCACTTATTGCAGAGTTAAAGCAGTGGCAAGAAAAACTTAGCACAGTTGCAGATGCTCAACCTTATGTCTTTAACGCCTTAGTTACAGACTGCGCATTGCAAACACCTGCCAATGAGCTAGCGCGTTGTGGTTTTGTTGCTAAAAATGCTGATGAAGCCATTAAGATGATTGAAGCGGCGCTTAAACAGTTTGTCAGCAAAGCGGGTAGTGACGTTACTTGTGAAGAATGGTCGGTACCGACCGGAATTTATTACCGTAAATCAGCGTTAGCCGCCAAAGGCAAAGTGGTGGCACTTTTCTCTGGTCAAGGCTCACAGTACGTCAATATGGGTCGCGAGTTGGCTTGTAATTTCCCAAGCGTGATGCAAGCGGCGCAAGATATGGACGTGGAATTTGCTAATGCAGGTTTAGGACAATTAACGCCAACAACTTACCCAATTCCAGTCTTTAGTGATGATGCTCGTAAAGCACAAGATGAAGCCTTACGTTTAACACAACATGCACAACCTGCAATCGGCACTTTAAGTGTTGGCCTTTATAAAACTTTCACTAATGCAGGTTTTAAAGCTGACTTTACCGCCGGACATAGTTTTGGCGAATTAACGGCACTTTGGGCTGCTGGTGTATTAAACGATAGCGATTATATGATGCTAGCGCGCAGTCGTGGTCAAGCCATGGCTGCACCACAACCTTCTTCTGAAGGAAGTGCTACTGGTTCTAT
>NZ_JABSOV010000153.1 GCF_013215345.1 Colwellia sp.
AGTTTACCAGCATGCTTGCTTTGATAGAGGAAGAGTTGGTGGCAGCGGATATTGGTTTTGTTAAATTAACCGGCGCAACCACTAAGCGACAAGAGGTAGTTGATAAGTTTCAACGCGGTGACGTACCAGTGTTTTTAATTAGCTTACGCGCAGGTGGTGTGGGTTTGAACTTAACCGCAGCCGACACGGTTATTCATTTTGACCCTTGGTGGAACCCAGCGGTAGAAAACCAAGCCACAGATAGAGCTTATCGTATTGGCCAAGATAAACCGGTATTTGTTTACAAATATATTATTGAAAATTCAATAGAAGAAAAAATTCTTAAAATACAGCAAAATAAAGCCGAGCTAGCCAAGGCGTTGTTATCTGAAGAAGTGAGTGATAAAAAACTGAGTTTAACCGATGATATTTTAGGTGCGCTGCTGGCACCGCTAGATTAGCGCCTTAGTCAAAGAGCAACATAACTGGATCTTGGTTTGTACTGACAAAGTGGCCAATGATCCAGCATGAAAAACAATAACTATTGTTAAAAAAAGGCGTTATATCGCCAGCGTCTAGCTCCTAAACAAACTTTTTTCACCTGTTAAGTATCAGCAAAAGTACTTTTCTGAATTACAAATTGTCTAGTTAAATCAGAAAAGTACCTTAGCCCTAGCTTGTTTCATTGGCAAACTCAAAACAGCACTAGGTAACATTCTGACCAAGGCTTAGGTTACACCAAGCAAAAAGAAAACAACAAATATTCCTTTTATCAAAAACACTATCCCCTCATACATTTCCTTGATTTTATTATACTTCTCAACTTAACTGATAAGGTAAATTAAACTTATCCCCTTTGGTTGCAAGCCCATATATCGTGAAATCATCGCTTGATAATAACTATATTAAAAGCGTGATTATTTATAGGGTTATGAAGTTAACTTTAGTCATTTAAATATTAAGAGAGAATGCCATGAAATTTATTTCATTTATCAAATTAGCGGCAGCTACTTCATGCTTGATAAGTATGTTAAGTCTGGCTGAAATTAATTTGTCTGGTTTTGCCAGTATTAATGCTGGCAAAGTTTTAAGTGGTACGGGTGTAGAACATTATGGTGTGCCACCAACTTTTCTAGCTGACTATCCCATTGTCTCTGCTTATAGTGAAGAGTGGGATATGGCTCCTGAAAGTTTATTTGGTTTACAGATAACTGCCGATCTTAACGATGGGTTGACTGCCATAGCTCAACTTGTTGGTCGGGGTGTTGATGATTACTCACCTAAATTTGAATGGGCTTACCTTTCTTATGACATAAATGAAAATTGGACCGTGCAAGCCGGACGAAAGCGCTTACCACTTTTTTATTATTCTGATTTTTATGATGTTGGTTACGCTTATGTGTGGATGCGTGCTCCGGCTGATAACTATACCTGGCAAATATTTAACTATAACGGTATTAATTTGATGTATAACACCGATTTGGGTGATTGGTCGTTGGCAACTAATCTCTATGCAGGTAAAGAAGAGGATAAAGAAAATAAACTGTTAGGGGATTTCTTTTTTGGTGATACCACCAAAGAAATATGGAAGGACATGATGGGTGGTGTAATGAACCTCAGCAAAGATTGGTTTGAAACACGTTTTACTTATATGCAATACACTAACGAACGCGATATTGGTGGTGAGCAGGTAATGTGGGGCGGTAAAGATAGTAGAGATGGTAAGTTCTTTGGTGCCGCTTTTAATGTGGACTTTGATAATTGGTTTATCTTAAGTGAAATTAATCGTTTAGATTTGGAGTTTGATGGCAACTTAGATACAAACATGATTACTTTTGGCTATAGAATCAATAATCTCACTCCATTTATTGTTTATTCAAGCATGAAACAAAAAGGTGATGGTGTTATTGATGGTGAAAACCATAACACGACTTCAGTAGGACTTCGTTGGGATTTCCATGATGCGGCTGCATTTAAAATTCAATACGATGATGTAAAAGACAACTCCCATGATTTTGCCGTAGCAGGTGACAGCAAATCACTTTCTTTTGGCGTAGATCTGGTTTTTTAAGGAGATTGAGATGAATGCTTATAAAATGTTAGTCATCACCATGTTGGTGTTAAGCCAAAGTGCATTTGCTGAGGTTGCTGTTATTGTAAATTCTGCAAATAACAATAATATTGATGGAAAATTGGTTAAAAAAATATACCTAGGTAAAACAAAAGCGTTTTCTGATGGTGGCAAAGTAAAAGTATATACCTTGCCTAGTAGCCAAGACGATACTGAATACTTTCGCAAAAAAGCGTTGAAAAAATCCAATAGCCAATTTAAGTCTTATTGGTCTAAGCTTGCCTTTACTGGCAAAGGAACACCTGCAACCGAACTTGATACTGCCGCAGAAATTATTGCGGCAATAAAAAAGGATCCTAAAGCCATTGGTTTTGTTAACAGTAATGACGTTAACGATGAAGTTAGAGTTGTCCTCAATTACTAACGAGCAACTTTATAAAGGTCAGCCACTAAGGTTATTTTGACCTTAGTGGCCTTTAATTAACAAATTATAGTAGTGAGTAGTAGTCTATTTAGTCTTAGAGGTCAGTATGAGCATTTTTAAAAAGTTACCTATTTTTTATAAAATTTTGGCAATATTAGCTATTGCCATATTAAGCTTTGTCGTTAATTTAATTATTAATATAAATGCCATATCTACCAATCAGCGCTTATTAAATACTATAGAAAACACCACCATACATTTGGTTAACTTAACCAGTGAAAATGTGACTCGTTGGCAACGTATTGATGAAGTTTATACTCAAAGCGTTTCTTTTGGTGATGAAGATTTGATTGAACAAGCTGAAGAAATGTTTGGCCGTTTAATTACTAATTATAAGCGTATAGAGTCACTGGACAGTAGCTTTACTGGGATTAATAACTTGATAAAAGAAAGTAAAGCATACAACAACATAAGTAAAAATATATCTTTGGCTTTTATTAATGACGAAATAGATTTTCAATCGGCTAAGCCTAAAATTGAAGAAAAAACCAATCTGTTTGAACACGTTGAAACGTTGTTAAAGCAAGATAAAGAAAGTGCCGCTAATTTATTTAAATCGTTAATTAAAAAAACGATTACCAATGCCAATGAGTCTAGAGATTTAAGCATACTATTAGGTATTTCACTTCTCTTAGTGATGTCTTTTCTTAGTGTGATTATTGCTCGTTCTGTAAGTCAATCTGTTGTTATTATTGATTCATCTTTACAAAAACTAGCCTTAGGTGGCGGCGACTTAACCAATCAAATTAATGTCGCTAGTCAAGATGAACTTGGCAGTGTTGCAAAAAACTTTAATGCTTTTACTCAATTTCTAAGAGGTATTGTCAAAGAGGTAATTGATACTGTACCGCCACTGACTCGATGTGCTGAGCAGCTAACGAATAAAGTACGGGATGTAAATGAAAATGTGCAAGAGCAAGCCGATGTTGCCGAAATAACGAAACAGTCGATGATTGAAATGCAATTTAGTGTTACTGATATTGCTAAGTCTGCGGCCGAAGCCGCATCAGCTGCAGATGAAGGTGAGTCTGAGGTTAATTTAGGCATGGAAAATGTTCAGAAATCTTTGTCGGTTTCTACGGCGCTAGCACAAGAGATCAATAATGCATCCCATGTTATTGATCAGTTAGCAAAAGATTCGCAAAACATGAACAAAATTCTTGATGTAATCAATGGTATTGCTGATCAAACCAACTTACTTGCTTTAAACGCGGCAATAGAAGCAGCAAGAGCTGGTGAGCAAGGCCGAGGTTTTGCTGTGGTTGCTGATGAAGTGCGCAGCCTCGCCTCTCGAACGGCCTTATCAACCACCGAAATAAGAGAGTTATTAGATAAATTAATATCTGCAGCAGATAAATCGGTGACGACTATGGAGTTAGCAAGCAAGCAGGCACACAGTAATGAAAAAATATCGCTAGAAGTGGATAAATCATTGACTAAAATTAAAGCTCAAATTGGCCATATTAGTTCAATGAACAGTCAAATTGCAACCGCGACGGAAGAGCAATCAAGTGTTGCTAAAATTGTTGTTGATAATATAGAACAAATGCACGGTAGCTTTGGTGCAACACAGATCTCGATTGAAGAGATTGGTCAAGTTGCTCTAATGCTTGATAATAACTCAGCGCAATTACAAGAAACAACATCGAAGTTCAAAGTCTAGCGGTAACTATATTCATAATCAGCGCTATGTACATAGCATAGCGTCTATTCCGACCGCTGTTAAATCCTCTAAACCTCAAGGAGCTATAGCGTTGACTCACTCCACTATACATCATCAACTTACTATCAATTGAGTAAAGTAAAAGCTACATGATTAGCAACTACTTACTCCGGTTTAGAATACTCTGCCCCAATATAGGCATTCAATGACTTTTTCTTTTTAAGCTTTTTTAGCCTTTTTCTTTCCAGAACATTTAGGTGCTGCCATGGATAAATTGTGTTTAACAGCTTTGTTGTGATCTCTTCATCAACTTCTAAGCCTGCTACCTGATACCTTCTTACGTTCAGGCCTGATCTTGTTCTTCTTTTCTATCACTTTGAAATGATGATAATCTTCATAAGCGATATTGCTAAGTCTACTTCACCATCACAGCCTATTCGACCAATACCATGCATCTAGCCTGATGGACTTTAAGTTAAAGTTGATTACCATAGGTAGTTTTTCGATGTAGAGACCACGGGCGGTAATTCATGAGATCAGTAAAGCCGTTGATGCTATCGTTTTAGCCTTTAAAAATGTGGCTGGCCTAATTTACATTGGTGCAGGTACCAGTGGCCGTCTCGGAACTCCTGATGCCGTTGAGTGTCCTCCAATGTATTCAGTTTATGAAAAATGGTTATCGGCCTTATTGCTGGTGGCGAAGATGCTATTTATAAAGCGATTGAGGGTGCTGAAGACAATAAATATTTTGGCGTTGCCGATCTTAAAATGCTAATTTAACGGCCGATGATGTAGTGATTGGTGGCCTCAATTACGCCAATAAGCTTGGCTGTACCACGGCGAGTGTCACCTGTATTCCGGGTGCAATTAGTTCACAAATCGCTGACATTGCCATTTGTGCTTTTGTCGGCCCTGAAGCGCTAACAGGCTCAATCCGAATGAAGTCGGGTATCGCACAAAAATTCATGCTAAACATGTTATCTACTGCCAGCATGAGCCACTGGGGGAAAATTTACCAAAACCTTATAGTTGATGTAAATGCCAGCAATGATAAACTTTATGCCCGCGCCAGCAAAATTGTTATGCCGGCAGAAAACTGCCCGCACCACGTTGCCAAAAGTGCGCTAGAGCAAGCGAACTATAATGCCAAGCTAGCTATTTTAATGATATTAACAGGTAAAGATGCCAAAACAGCTCAGCAGTTATTGGATAACAACAATGGTTTTTTACGTCAGGCTATTGGTTAAACATCCCCGTATCAGGAAATGAAAATGACTTTTTTTAAAACTCTCTTTTTATCCATGCTGTTTTTGTTAACTGCTTGTGCGCAAACCAGTCAAACCATTAAGCAGACGAATAGCGACTTAAATTCAGCTTTAAGTTTAACTGCAGGCATAGTTACGGGCGCACAACAGCCAAATTTATACCTTGAACAATTAAAAGGAAAACGGCTAGGGCTCGTTGTTAATCAAACGTCTATGGTCAATAACCAACATTTAGTCGATTTTTTATTAGCACAAGGTCTTCAGATTAATAAAATTTTCGCACCTGAGCATGGCTTTCGAGGTGATCATGATGCCGGCGCTAAGGTCAATTCCAGTGTTGATGGAAAAACAGGTATTTCAATTGTCTCAATCTATGGTAAAAATAAAAAACCATCGGCTGAGGCACTTAACGATGTCGATGTATTAATTTTTGATATTCAGGATGTCGGCTTACGTTATTACACTTATATCAGCTCAATGCATTATATGATGGAAGCCGCCGCTGAGAATGATAAAATATTTATTGTATTTGACCGCCCTAACCCCAATGGTTTTACCGTAGACGGTCCAGTACTTGATCTTAAGTTCCAATCTTTTGTTGGTATGCATCAAATCCCCCTTATGCACGGCATGACCGTAGGTGAACTGGCAAAAATGATCAATGGCGAAGGCTGGTTAAAAAACGCGGTAAAAGTGAATTTAACCGTTATTCCTGTCAGCAACTATGATCGCCATATGAGTTATTATTTACCGGTAAAGCCTAGCCCTAACCTGCCTAATGATGTATCAATTGCCTTATATGCTTCTTTGACCTTTTTTGAAGGTACGCCGGTGAGCATAGGCCGAGGTACTGACTTTCCTTTTCAAGTGATCGGCTTTGATAAGTTTGGCTTAGGTGATTTCACCTTTACGCCAAGAGCCATTAAGGGAGCTTCGATGACTCCTAAGCTAAAAGGAAAGTTAGTTAAAGGCGTTGATTTAAGACAATCGGCAATCCGTGGCGTTAATCTAGATCACTTGGTAGACTGGCATCATTTATTTGTTGAAAACGACGAGGAGTTTTTTACCCTAGCCCCGTTTTTCGACAAACTTGCCGGTACCGACAAATTGCGTAAACAAATAATTTCAGGGTTAAGCAGTGTTGAAATTCGCAGCAGCTGGCAAAGTGAACTAAATGCATTTTTACAACAACGTCAACAATACCTACTTTATCCCTAAGCCTTTTTATAGTTCATCTACCCTTACACAAATACCCAAGCCACCTCAAGATGCAGGATTCAGCTGGAATTAGAAATGCCTTTAGGCAAGGCATTGATGAAGAGAATGGTTATTCAATAACGACGCATATAAGCCTTTTAAACTCGCCCTTTGGGAGCTTATTAGCAAACTGATAACTGCACAGAATTAAAGAAATATAGAATAACTATGTTTAAGTAATTTTGCTTGTTCTAAGCTCGCTAATATAACTCTAAGTTGATCAATATATTAGTGTAATTGGTATAATATTAAGTAAAAATAGACATCTAGCGCTGTGACTTAACAATCACAGCGCTACAAAATATGCACATACTTTTTATTAAGACGTTCTTGCCCGTTATTGAGAATTTATTGAGAAGTTAATACTCGGGTTACAGAGCCACAAATTTCGCCACGTGACGCTCCGGTCACTTGAGGATCATTACCCGGTAAGCGATTCATACAACGATACGCTAACCAAGCAAATGCCATCGCCTCCATAAAATCACCACTAATACCAACGTCATCGGTACTGCAAACTTGCCACTGCGGCAGTGCTTGTTGTAAAACCTGCATAATACTCTGATTTTTAGCGCCACCACCACAAACCAATAACTGCCCAGGCGTAAAATGATCAATAGCATCAACGATAGGTTTACAGGTCAGCTGTACTAGCGTCGCCATAATATCAGCATCACTGATTGGCTGTGCAAAATCACTGAGTTTTTGTTGCAGCCAATCTAGATTAAAAAGCTCTCGGCCACTACTTTTAGGCGGTGGCAAAGTAAAATAATTTTCACTGAATAAAGACGCTAGTAAATCTTCGTTGCATTGACCACTAGCTGCAAAGGCACCGTTGTTATCGTATGGACAACCCTGTACTTTATCTATCCATAGATCTAATAAGACATTACCAGGACCGGTATCAAATCCGCTCAGCGGTTTCGGATTAACAATTGAAATATTTGCAATGCCGCCAATATTTAAAAATATCTGCGCACTATCACCTTTTACTGGCAATAGATCCTGATGGAAAATAGGTACTAAGGGCGC
>NZ_JABSOV010000154.1 GCF_013215345.1 Colwellia sp.
TATCGATAAGTTTAAAGCCTTACCTGCCTTAATTGTTGGTACTGCAATTTTATCCCTATCGATGTTAATGCAAGGTTTTGCCCATGGTATTATCTTTGGCGGTTTGTTGGTAAGTTGTGCCGTTATTGTTTTTGCTGTTGGCGAAATGACAGCGACACCTAAGAGCCAAGAGTATGTCGCCTCTTTTGCCCCTAAAGACAAAGCGGCCATGTTTATGGGTTACTACTTTGTTTCTATGGCATTAGGTAGCTTATTTGCCGGTTTACTGTCGGGTTGGTTATATAGCTACTTCGCTGTTGAATTAAATAAACCGGAAGTGATGTGGGCCATAATTGGCTGTTTAGGTTTTGTCACTTGTATTGCCTTCTATTTGTTTAATAAACACTTTATCAAAGATATAAACAAGCAACAGTTAGCACAAAAAGAGCAGTCAGCAGAGCAATCAACATCTATAGCTTAAGGTCTTAGCTATATAGCCATTACCATTCAACGTGCACTCTGAAACAAGCATCTTGATTGGTAACGGCTATAAGTCGCTGTTGTGCTCGAAAGAACAACAGCGGCGAGTAAAATCAAGACAAGAAAATAGAGACTTAAAGAGTATAAATAATGACAAAAAACATAAGCAAAGCCGTTGAAAAATTTGAGCAGTGGCAACCTAATAACAGCCAAGAGAGTTTTTTAACTATTAATACCCTTGAATGTCATACCGGCGGTGAGCCATTACGTATTATCACTAGCGGTTTTCCTGGCCTTAAAGGCAAGAGTATCTTAGCGAAAGTAGAAGAATGTAAGAGTAACTATGATGATCTTCGTCGAGCATTAATGTTTGAACCACGTGGTCATGCAGATATGTACGGCGCTATTATTACCGATGCGGAGCGAGACGATAGTCACTTTGGCGCAATATTTATTCATAACGAAGGTTATAGTACCATGTGTGGTCACGCGGTAATTGCCTTAACAAAAACTGCGGTAGAGTCAGGTGTGGTTGCCAGAACCGGTGATGTGACTAAGGTTGTTATTGATGTACCTTGTGGTCAAATACATGCCTTGGCCTATAGCCAAGGCGATGTGGTGAAACAAGTTAGCTTTAAATGTGTACCATCCTTTGTTTATGCCAAAGAGCAACAAATTCAAGTTGAGGGTATAGGTCTTGTCCAGTTTGATATTGCCTATGGCGGCGCTTTTTATGCTTATGTACAGGCATCACCTCTTGGCTTATCACTTATGCCTGAGCAACAAGAAAAGCTTATTGATTATGGCCGTAAAATTAAACAAGCCATTATAGAATCGACAGCCCCTGAGCTGAGTATTACTCACCCAACAACCCCAGAATTAAGCTTTTTATATGGGGTGATTTTTATTGATGACTCGCCTAACCAAGGGGTGCACTCTCGCAATGTTTGTATCTTTGCTGATGGCGAATTGGACCGAAGTCCTACAGGTAGCGGTGTAAGTGGTCGTATAGCCCTACATCATGCGAAAGGGCAGGTCGCATTAAATGAAGCGATTATCATTGAAAGTATTTTAGCTAGCCCCTTTAGTGTGCAAGCCATTGAGGCACTCTCTTTTGCTGGCTTTGCTGCCGTGATCCCCGAAGTGACTGGCGATGCGTATGTTTGTGGCAAAGGTCAGTGGCTTATTAACAGCGAAGACCCATTGAAATATGGTTTTTTATTGAGATAACAGACAGTTAACAAGCGATTTTTTAACTTAGCATAAATAGTAAAATTCAAGTCGAATTTTTGAGGAGTATTATGAACTTAGCAACATTACGAGATAAAGTACTGAACAAGCCTTACAGTGCTATGCTGATCTTTAGTGATATTAATATCAGCTATCTTTCTACCTTTACCGGCCATGCGGCAACAGTATTATTAACCAGTAAGGGTAACTATTTACTGACGGATTACCGTTATTTTGAGCAAGCTAAAGAGCAAGCAAGCCACTTTAAAGTTATTTGCCGCGATAGAGCCAACCAAAGTTTAGCTTCACTCATTGAAGACCTGCTATTTCAAGATGACTGTCAGTGTCTCTCTTTTGAAAGTGAACATATTAGCGTAATGCAATGGCAACAAATTCATCAACAAGTCAGTCAATTAACTAAACTTGGGCAAATCATGCCAGTAACAGGTGCGGTTGAAGCGCTACGATTTATCAAATCAGCCAGTGAAATAGCCTCAATGGAGCAAGCTGCAAAAATTGGTGATACGGCGCTATCGACCATGCTTAACTCAGTTAAAGCAGGTGTTACTGAGCGAGAGCTAGCCATTGAACTCGATTATCAAATGGCGCTACTTGGCTCTGAGCAGGTGTCTTTTGCTACCATTTTATTATTTGGCGAGCGCAGCGCTTTGCCCCATGGTATTCCCGGAGATCGGCAATTAAAACTCGGCGATATTATCTTAATTGATTTTGGCGCTGTGGTTAATGGCTATCGCTCTGATATGACCCGTACCTTTGTTTTTGGTGAGGCAAGTGCAGAGCAAAAACATATCTATCAATTAGTACAGTCAGCGCAACAAGCGGCAATTGATGCGGTGGTGGAAGGCGTCTTAGGCAGTCATCTCTATCAGCAATCGGCTAAAATATTGTTTCATAGCGAATATAAAGAATACGCGGGCGAGGGCTTAGGTCATGGCGTAGGTTTAGTTTTACATGAGCAACCTTTTATCGGTCCAGATTGTCATACCCCAATTGAAAAAGGCTGCGTTTTTACTATAGAGCCAGGCATTTATATCCCTGGCTGGGGTGGTGTGCGTATTGAAGATGACGTGGTGTTAACTGACGATGGTTTAAAAATACTTACCAAGTCACCTAAAGGTTTGATTGAACTTTAGGTTTGTTAGCTGAATTAGCGCTTAAGAGGCTAGTTTTAAAACTGCCTCAAAGCCCTATTTTAATAATTAAGAGTTTAAGTATTTAAGCATAAAGTATTTAAATTAACCGTAAAACGAGATCACCATGAAAATAATTAGCGCCGAACACGTTCACCAACACCTTAACTTTGACGAGTTAATTCCATTACTAAAAAATAGTTTTAGTCGTCCATTTAGTATGCCGCAACGTCAGGTTCACTTACTTGCTCCAGAGCAAAGTGATAATCATGATGCTTTTGCCTTATTACCTTCATGGAATGAAGATGTGATTGGCAATAAAATGTTCACTTATTTCCCAGAAAATGCTGCTAAGCACGACCTGCCAGGATTATTTTCTAAAATCATGTTGTTTAAACGTCAAACTGGTGAGCCACTGGCGCTAGTTGATGGTACCAGTGTTACTTATTGGCGAACCGCGGCTATTTCGGCCTTAGCGAGTCAGTTACTTTCTAGAGATAATAGCCAACATTTAATGTTGTTTGGTACCGGTAATTTAGCTAAGTTTTTAGTCGAAGCACATTTAACGGTTCGAGATATTAAAAACGTGACTCTATGGGGTCGTAATAGTGCAAAAGTGAATGACTTGATTAGCGAATTTACCGCCTTGTATCCAGCCGTTACTTTTAAAGCCAGCGTTGATGTCAATGTTGAGGTGGCTAATGCCGATATCATTTGCTGTGCCACAGGCGCTAAAACACCATTATTTGACGGTAACCTTGTTAGTGCCGGTTGTCATATCGATTGTTTAGGTAATCACATGAAAGATGCCCGAGAATGCGACACCACCACAGTCACGCGGGCGCGAGTTTTTGTCGATAGCCTAACCAATACCTTAAACGAAGCCGGTGAATTACTGATGCCTATTGCCGAAGGTGTTTTTAACAAAGGCGATATTGTGGGCGAGTTAGCTGATATGTGTAAAACACCATCATTACTACGTCAGTCAAATGATGAAATAACGTTATTTAAGTCGGTAGGCACAGCAATTAGTGATTTAGTAGCTGCACATCGTGTAGTCCAGAAATTGGCTGATTAAACTTACTAACTAAATAGCTAAATATTACCTGTCGATACATAATGCTAATACTCATAGTAATCAAAAAAGGCGCTAATTTTATAAATAAAGTTAAAGCCTTTTTCATTTGTATTAATATGATAAATCTAATTTCCTGAATTGAACAAGGTTTGTCTACATAGCTGATTACTACTGTTAGGTATTGATTAAATATTACCGCTATGGGCGCTACTTACAAGTCAAAATCATCCCCACAGGCGGCCACTTAAATACTAAAGCTGACCTAAGGCCGAAGGTAATTCAATCTACATGCTTTGCTCTTTTATAGGGTGATACAAGGCTTACTATCAATACATCCATTTTTTAATTATCTATTCCCTTAAAGAACCACCGATTAAAGTAAAATCAAGGGAGCAGAATACTTGATTAGGAACTGTTTTTTTGTGAGATGTTTTGTGGGTATTCGTCAGAAATATTCAGCTGTATACGTCTTAAATATGTTAAAGCATTCTGTTAGAATAATAGGTATTGATTAAAGAATACCGAGGCAGCATGTCAGAATTCAAAGAATTTTCACTTTTAGAGTCAATTATTGACCGCGTTAATCTTAAAGGCTATAAACAGCCGACACCGATCCAAAAAGAATGTATCCCAGCTCTTATTAATGGCAATGACCTTCTTGGCATAGCGCAAACGGGAACAGGTAAAACTGCGGCCTTTTCATTGCCTATTATCAATAATTTTGGGCGAAATAAAATAGATATCAACGCTAAGAGCACACGTTCGCTCATACTAACGCCCACACGTGAGCTTGCCTCGCAAATAATGCAAAACATTGATGACTACGCTGAGGGGTTAGGGCTTAAAACTAAGGTTGTTTATGGTGGTGTAGGCAGACAAGCTCAAGTTGATGCTATCGCACTTGGACTTGATATTTTAGTGGCCACCCCTGGCAGGTTATTGGATTTAATTGAAACGGGCGATATAAATTTTGCGGCGTTAGAAGTATTTGTATTAGATGAAGCAGACACCATGCTTGATATGGGGTTCTTTAACGATGTTCAAAACATCATATCTAAATTGCCAAAAAACCGACAAACACTATTGTTTTCAGCGACTATGCCTGCTGAAATAGAAATACTTGCAGAAGCCATATTAACGGATCCAACAAAAATTCAAATTACGGCTGAAACGGTTACTATCGATTTGGTTAATCAAAGTGTATACCATCTTGATAAATCGAATAAAATATTTTTGCTATTTAATATTCTGGAAAAACCTGACTATGAAAAAGTGCTCATCTTTTGTAAAACAAAGTATGGCGCTGACATCATTGTTAAAGCACTAGAAAAAGCATCAATAACAGCCGCTAGCCTTCACAGTGGTAAGACACAAGCAGTTAGGGAAGAAGCGTTACAAAACTTTAAAGATTCTAATTTAAGAGTATTAGTTGCAACTGATGTTGCTGCTCGTGGTATTGATGTTGATAATATTACGTTAGTTATTAACTATAACCTTCCTGAAGATCCAAGAAACTACATACACCGTATAGGGCGAACTGCTCGTGCTGGGAAAAGTGGCATGGCCATTTCATTTGCTGTAGAAAATGATATAAGGCAATTAACGAATATTGAAAATAGCATAGGGCAAGTCATTCCTGTTGTGATTGAACAGCCTTTCCATAAAGAGTTTTCAAAAGCGCCTATACAAGTCAAGAAAAAGAAAAAGGTTATAAAAACAAATAGAACAAGAACAAAACACAGATAAGGCAGGCATAAATTAGCCAACTAAATGTTTTCAGCAAGACTACAAATATCACCTCATCTTATGATGCGTTAGACGTGCCTTTCTTTGTGGTGAAGATAAGCACACTGGGCAAAGTTATGAACATCAGCGTGGTTGGGTTGCAGATAAACACCATGCGTTAAGTGATTGATGCCTGTTGTATGCCTTGTCTATTTTAGGCTCAAAGATGACGTTAGTAACTCAAAAGCTACGTCTGCTTTTAGCGAGAAGTTGTCATAACAACTCACTAAAACCAAATGACCGCTTTTTGGTAAAAGTGATCTTTAGCTTTTAACCAATGAATAGTGAAGAATTGTTCACCTGAGTTACTTGTTATTGCGCAAAAGGTGGCTAATATGAAAAATAAACAAGGTAAACAAGGTAAACATCGTTAATCAGCAATACAATTTGCAGCTTAAGGTGGCATAATTACATTCAAAATCTGATTTTGTAATGGTGATAGCAAATCAGAATTATATTTTCACCAAAAATAAAGAGAATGTTATGAGTAAAGGTATAGTTAAGTGGTTTAATGCAGATAAAGGTTTCGGATTTATTACTCCAGAAGACGGAAGTAAAGATTTGTTTGTTCATCATTCAGAAATTCAGTCTGGCGGTGATTATGCAACATTGGCTGATGGCCAAGCAGTTGAATATGAAGTCGGTCAAGGACAGAAAGGCCCATGTGCAAATAAAGTTGTTGCTGTTTAAGCCGTAGCACATAAAAAGTAAGTAAGCGGGTGCGTTACACGCACTCACTTACTTAATTGTACGTTATCGATAGAAAAACCAACTCAAATTAGCTTCTCCACCTAAATCCCTAATTTCGTCTTTTGGTAGAAGTGATCCTTAGCTTTTAACCATTGAATAGTGAAAAATAGTTCACTGCTAATTACTTATTGGTGCACATTGAACTTGTGTCAGTACTTGCTCAATACTGGCAAGTGATAAATCATCTGAAATTCATTTGGTCGCTGTGATTGGCGCCTGACTTGCCATAACCCCATCAGCAATGAAGTAAGCAGCCAAAGCAAAGGTATAGCTCAAAGCAGTTATTAATTTTTTTGTCTTTTTCTTATTATTACTATTTTGGCATTGTCTGCATTGCTCTCTTGAGAGCTAACTTCAAAAGAGCGATCCAGCTTAGCTATTCCTCATAGCCAAAAGGATTGTCAATAGTGTGAGCAGGCTCACTAAACCATTTTGGTCCAGACTCTGTCATGTAGAAATGATCTTCTAAACGCACACCAAATTCGCCATAAAGGCACAACATAGGTTCGTTAGAAAAACACATGCCTGCAGCTAATGGCGTTTTATCGCCTCTCACTAAATAAGGCCACTCATGAATGTCTAAACCTACGCCATGACCAGTACGGTGTGGTAACCCTGGTACTTGATAATCAGGACCATAACCTTGAGTTTCAAGGTAGCCGCGCGCCGCAATATCTACCGACTCACAAGGTAAAGAAATCTTGGCCGCTGCAAAACCTTGCTCTTGCGCAGTTTTTTCATGTAACCATACTGCGCGTTGTTTTTCAGTGGCTTCACCAAAGACATAACTACGGGTTATATCTGAGTTATATCCTTGCACTAGACAACCGGTATCGATTAACACCATATCGTTTGTATCTAGGGTTTTTGGTACTTTTACCCCATGTGGGTAGGCGGTATCTTGACCAAATAATACGATACAAAAAGAGGAGCCTTTAGCTGCGCCCAATTTGATATGTGCTTGATTAATAAAAGCAGTTACTTCTGCAGTGCTGATACCCACTGTTAATATTTTGGCTACGGCGCGATGTACAACCATAGTCATGTCTTTAGCGCGCTGTAATAAAGCGATTTCACTGGCAGATTTGATCATTCTACAGCCGGCAGTAACACTCTTGCTACTGGTGAAGTTTAACGATAGGTTTTGTGCTTTGGCAGCATTAATCATACCGTCAACGGCGAAAAAGGCGGTAGATTCATCAATGGCAAAGGTGCCTTGAGTAATACTCATCTTTTTCAAGGTATTAATAACTAAGTTATAAGGTGATTCATGTT
>NZ_JABSOV010000155.1 GCF_013215345.1 Colwellia sp.
TTAATTAAAGTTAACGCCAATATTGGTAACTCAGCAGTAACCTCTTCTATTGAAGAAGAAGTAGAAAAGCTGGTTTGGTCAGCAAAATGGGGCGCAGATACGGTCATGGATTTATCTACTGGCCGTAACATTCATGAAACCCGTGAATGGATCATGCGTAACTCGCCAGTACCTATTGGCACAGTACCTATTTATCAAGCACTTGAAAAAGTAAATGGCGTAGCAGAAGACCTAACTTGGGAAATATTCCGAGATACTTTAATTGAACAAGCAGAGCAGGGTGTCGATTATTTCACTATTCATGCCGGCGTTTTACTGCGTTATGTACCTATGACAGCTAAACGTGTCACTGGTATTGTTTCGCGTGGTGGTTCAATTATGGCGAAATGGTGTTTAGCGCATCACAAAGAAAACTTCCTTTACACCCATTTTGAAGACATTTGTGAAATATTAAAGCAATACGATGTGTCATTCTCATTAGGTGATGGTTTACGTCCAGGCTCAGTAGCCGATGCCAACGATGAAGCGCAATTTGCGGAATTACATACTTTAGGTGAGCTAACTCAAATCGCCTGGAAGCATGATGTACAAGTGATTATTGAAGGCCCTGGTCATGTGCCGCTTCATATGATTAAAGAAAATATGGAAGAGCAAATCAAACATTGTGGCGAAGCGCCTTTCTATACTTTAGGCCCATTAACCACAGATATCGCTCCAGGTTATGATCATATTACTTCTGGCATCGGTGCGGCTAACATTGGTTGGTATGGCTGTGCCATGCTTTGTTATGTAACACCAAAAGAGCATTTAGGTTTACCGAACAAAGAAGACGTAAAAGAAGGTTTGATGACTTATAAAATTGCTGCTCATGCTGGTGATTTAGCTAAAGGCCATCCTGGCGCACAAATTCGTGATAATGCCATGTCTAAAGCGCGTTTTGAATTCCGTTGGTATGATCAATTTAATATCGGTTTAGACCCAGAAACCGCTAGAGCTTATCATGATGAAAGCTTGCCACAAGAGTCTGGCAAAGTTGCGCATTTCTGCTCTATGTGTGGACCTAAGTTCTGTTCAATGAAAATCTCACAAGAAGTACGTGAGTATGCTGCCAATCTTGATAAAAACGCCATAAAAATTCAATTGCTTGATGAGACAATAACGATAACGTCTGATGACGCTATTGAAAAAGCGATGCAAGAAAAGTCTGCTGAGTTTAAAGCAGCGGGTAGCGAAATCTACCAACTCGCTGATTAGCTCAACCTTGTCATTCCCGTGATGTATTAAGCGGGTAGTATATTGGATCCCCGACAAGAAATTTCGGGGATCCAATATTATGCTTTAGATAGAATAAAATTTTAGGCTGCAAAAAATGAACATAGCCATTGTTGGCGCAGGATTGATGGGGCGCTTACTCGCCCTGTCTTTGCTTCGAGGTGAAGAGCTTAGACAAAAGCAGTCTCAAAGCGTAACTATTACTTTATTTGATAAAGATAATAGACTCGCCCATAACAGTGCGGCCTATGCCGCTGCTGGTTTATTAACGCCATTAGGTGAATCACTGCATTGTCAGCCTAATATCGTTAGCATGGGTTTTGAGTCATTACGTTTATGGCCAACGTTGCTCGACAGTCTGGATGAACATACCTTTTTCCAACAAACTGGCGCCATCATGGTGAGTCATGAACAAGATAAAGGTGACTATCAGCGTTTTGTTAGACACCTTAGCAATAATTATCCTGAGCAAGAGTTACTCCGGTTAGATCGACAAGCGTTATTAGCACTAGAGCCAGAAATAGGCCGTAGTTTTAATCAAGGTTTGTATCTGCCACAAGAAGGTCAGCTGGGTAACCGCCGTTTATTAGTGGCATTACGCAAACAACTTGAAAAAGAAGGTCAGCGGGCAGTTCCGGGTAATAATAGCTCAGGCAATCAACTTAAGTGGTTAACTGAGTGTGAAGTTGTTGAAATCAATACCAGTGAAAAGAGCAGCACGGTAGCTTACTTGCAAAATGGAGTTAAGCACAGTCAACAATTTGAGTTAGTCATTGATTGTCGTGGCACAGGGGCGACGAGCAAAAACAGTCATAGCAGTTGTGCGCCTTTGGCCGATTTAAGATCGGTACGCGGTGAGCTTTTTCAACTGTTTGCACCAGACGTCAATATTTCTCGGCCAGTACGGTTAATGCATCCTAGGTATCAGCTTTATATAGCCCCCAAGGGCAAAGGCTTTTATGTGGTTGGTGCGACTGAAATTGAAAGTGATGATGATGCACCGATGACAGTACGTTCAGCCATGGAATTACTCAGTGCCGCTTATAGTGTGCATCCTGGTTTTGCTGAAGCAAATATTCGTCAACATGTTAGTCAATGTCGGCCTGCTTTTAGCGATAATCAGCCTAAAATTACCGTGCAAGGTTCCCTTATTCAAGTAAATGGTTTGTTTCGTCACGGATTTTTAATAGCGCCAGTGGTACTTGAACAAACCTTAGCTGTTATCGCTAATCTACTAAACTCTAGTAATAGTACTTTACCTTATGTCGACTTATTACCTGTGGACATAAATAAAAAAGAGTCATCTTATGAACATTCATATTAACGGCAAAGCCTATGCGCTAAGCCATGAAATCCATATTAGTGTCAGCTCAGCGTTAACTTTGCATTTTATTGAGCCACAACAGAGTACTTTTGCGGTGGCGCTTAATGGTGATTTTGTCGGTAAAACCGATTACGACACTACCATGGTAAAAAATGGCGATAGCCTTGATGTCTTACAACCGATTCAGGGGGGCTAAGTTTAATGTCATTGAATATCTACGGACAAAATCTGGATAGCCGTTTGCTTATTGGCAGCGCTTTGTATCCTTCGCCACAAGTGATGAAACAGGCTATTTTGGCTAGTGGTTCACAGGTAGTGACGCTGTCGTTAAAAAGACAGAACCCTAATGAGCAGTCGGGTCAACAAATCTGGCACTATTTACAAGAAATAGTGAAGCAAACTAATGGCCACTTACTGCCAAATACTGCGGGCTGTAAAACAGCTAAAGAAGCGGTAACCTTGGCACATATGAGTCGTGAAATTTTTAAAACTGACTGGATTAAGTTAGAGGTTATCGGCGACGATTATAACTTACAACCGGATCCTATCGAGTTACTGCATGGGGCTGAGCAACTTATTGCTGATGGTTTTAAAGTGCTACCGTATTGCACCGATGACCTTGTGTTATGTCAGCGCCTTTATGATTTAGGTTGTCAGGTGATTATGCCTTGGGCATCACCAATCGGAACAGGTAAAGGACTAATGAATCCTTATAACCTAGAAACTATTCGCTTACGTTTACCCGATGCGACTTTGATTTTAGACGCCGGTATTGGCAAACCTTCCGATGCTTGTTTGGCTATGGAAATGGGCTATGACGGCGTACTGCTAAATAGTGCTGTGGCACTGGCGGATAACCCGGTATTGATGGCAAAAGCCTTTGGTCAAGCGTTACAAGCAGGTGAACATGGTTATGTTGCGGGTATAATGCAACAAAGACAAACAGCTCACCCTTCAACGCCTACTCTCGATACTCCATTCTGGCACCAAAATAGCTAAATGACTTTTTACTTAACCTAACTACTTCGTTGGAAGTGCTCACCTAGGTGCTTATATTAGTAACTAGGCTCCGCGCTTCCGTCTTGTATTTTGGCTAACTAACCTTGTCCTGAAGCTCTTTAATTTTTAGTGTTGCTAGTGATTGATTTGAAGTATTAAGAAATAGTGAAAGTGCATGGATACACGATCAGATATTTCGGGTATGACGACTCTTAGTTGAGTATTTTTATGGAACATTGGTACCGGAGTAAACACTTCAGGTATGACGACTTATTATTCGGCATTCCCACTACGTGTTAGGTCTTTTGTGCCAACCTTTATATCGTCACTCCCGTGGTGTCTTAGTCGGACGTGGCATGAATGCTACTTGTTAGACAATGCAGGATGCATATTGTCCTGAGTCCATTGTCTTGACTATTACTGTTGATGATTAAGAAGTATTTAAGAGAAATATGAAATGATGACTGAGCTGAAAGTGACTAAAAAACCAATAATCTGGACCATTTCTGGCAGTGACTGCTCAGGTGGCGCTGGCATTGCTGCCGATATTAAAACCGGTCATGGTTTAGGTGTGGAAGTCTGTCACCTTATCACCGCTAATACTGTGCAAAATTCCTCGAAATTAATCTCAGTAAACCCAGTCCCTATTGATATTTTACAGCAACAGTTTGACGCATTAATTGCTGACAAACCACCCGCTGTCATTAAAATTGGCCTAGTGGCTAATGTCGAGCAAGTGCAATGGTTAGCTAAGTTACTTGAGCAAGTTAAGCATTCAAATAAAAACTTAATCAGTATTTATGATCCCGTTGGCCAAGCCAGTGTTGGCGGTAGTTTTAGCGCTCTGACTATCGAGCAACTTACGCTTTTATTAATACAAGTTGACGTGATAACACCTAACTTGATGGAAGCAAAAAGTTTAGCGCAGTTAGCTAACGAGACAGCAGCAGAAAAACTTGCTAAGAAAATCTATGATGATTTTTCGATCACCAGCATTATTGTTAAAGGTGGCCATAGTGATAAAGATAATGGCTTAGCAATTGATTACTGCTACCACCAACTTAATCAGCTCAGTGAAGAGAAGCAAGATAACCAAGAAAAACAGCATCAAGTCATTAGTTATCAACTTAGTTCTCCTCGTATAAATACACATTACAGTCATGGCGGCCGCTGTAGTTTTGCCACAGCATTAGCGAGCTTTCTTGCCCAAGGTTACCTAATGCGTGATGCTTTTATGTTAACCAAGGCTTTTATCAACCAAGGTTTAAGCGCTAGTGAGCAAGTAAGTAAATCATACGGTCATCAATACTATGGTGCTTTTGAGCAACAAGGCTGGCCGCTTAAGCCAACAGATATGGCGCAACACTCTGTCGACGTTGTTGATGACTTAAATGTGCAATACCAAGAATTACCAGCCTTTAAGCCTCTTGATTTAGAGGGTAAAAAACTCGGGCTTTATCCAGTGATTGACTCACTATATTGGCTTAAACGATTACTACCGCTAGGTTTAGAAATTATTCAGTTACGGGTGAAAAACTTAAGCGAAGAAGAATTAGAGCAAGTGATTATTGCGGCCGTAGAATTAGCGAAAGACTATGATACACGCCTATTTATTAATGATTATTGGCAGCTAGTGATAAAACATGGTGCTTATGGCGTACATATCGGTCAAGAAGATCTAGCTGATGCTGATCTGGTTGCTATTCAGCAGTCAGGCATACGTTTAGGCATAAGTACTCATGGCTGTTATGAGTTTCTATTGGCGCAACAGTTACAGCCGTCCTATTTAGCCATTGGCGCAATATTCCCGACCAAAACTAAAGACATGACCGGGCAAATTCAAGGCTTAGATAACTTAAAGCAAGTGTTAGGTTTGCGTCCAGAAAATAAACTTCAGCAGATTCCAGTGGTTGCCATTGGTGGTATTACCCTCGAGCGGGCAGCAAAAGTTATCGCAACAGGAGTAGATAGTATTGCTGTAGTTACTGCGATTACTGAAGTAAAACAATCACACGGCATAACTCCAGAGCAAGCCGTTACAGCATTTGAAAAGATCATTTTTACAGTATAGACAGACAAAGGTTGCCTATAAATTACTATTGATAATCATTCGTATTTGCTATTATAGGGCAATTCTTATCCACTAGCAGTATAAATAGATGAATACCATCATATCTCTTCTTTGTCGTTTGACAGTGATATTAGCCACGTTCCTTTCTTTTCAATCCGTTGCTGTTGAGCGACTTTATTATGTCGCCGCCGATGAAATTGAATGGCAATATGCAGAAAAACATCATAATTTAATGATGGATATGCCGTTAATGGCAGAGCAGCAAGTATTTGTTAAAGCCAGTGAAAATACTATTGGCAGCAAGTATAAAAAAGCACTTTACCGTGAATATACTGATGCTTCATTTAGTCAGTTGAAAGCACGACCAGCCAGTGAGCTGCATTTGGGTTTATTGGGGCCATTGTTTCGTGCCGAAGTGGGCGATACCATCAAAGTAGTGTTTAAAAATAACGGCACACGTCCGTATACCATTCATCCGCACGGCGTATTTTACAACAAGGCCAATGAAGGCTCTCCGACCAATGACGGTACCTCGGGTAAAGATAATTTAGATGATCGGGTTATGCCGGGGCAAACTTATACTTATAACTGGCAAGTGCCAGATACCGCAGGTCCAGGGCCGGCAGATACTAGCTCGGTCGTATGGGTTTATCATTCTCATGTTAACAGTATTAGAGACTCTAATACGGGCCTGATTGGCGCTATTGTTGTTACCGCGAAAGGTATGGCTAAGGCCGATGGCTCACCTAAAGATGTTGATCGTGAGTTTATCAATCTTTATACCGTGATGAATGAAAATGAAAGTTGGTTTTTAGCTGATAACATTAAAAATTATCTGACCGCTCCGATCAGCGATGATATCACTGAAGATGAAGATTTTGTTGAAGGTAATCTGATGCATATGATTAACGGTTACCTGTTTGCTAACTTACCTGGTTTAACCATGGTTGAGGGTGAAAAAGTCCGTTGGCATTTAATTGCTTTAGGCACGGAAGTTGATTTACATACCCCGCATTGGCACGGTCATACAGGTTTGATCAATGGTCATAGAACTGATGTGGTGGAATTATTACCAGCGTCGATGAAAACCTTAGATATGACGGTTAATAATCCGGGTACTTGGATGTATCACTGTCATGTTAATGATCATATTGCTGCCGGTATGACGGCACTTTACCAAGTATTGGAAAAATAATATTTGGCATACTCAATAGTAGGACAATAGCGAGTTTGTATTGCTACCGTCCTACTTGCCCAATAAATCGCTTTACTAACTACCTCTACTATTTAGCAGAAAGCAATTTAGGGTTAGTTACAAGGTTTCTTACACCGTGAGCGTGATCTTCATTAAAGGTATTACCTTCACACCACTTAGCAACAGTTGCAATATTTACTTTGGCAACTTCAGGGCGAACGCTCCAAGAAACTTGCAACGGTGAGCCTTTTTCGTTGTAACCAGGGCCCGTAGTGGAACCCGCATATTGAATGGCACTACCGGTATTGTTTGGAATATTAAATGCTTGCTGATAGCTGTTTTTAGCACCATGTTTAGTTAATTTAGCAAAATCTAGCGCATTTTTATCATTAACCAATACATATACTTGCGTTTCTACCCGTAATTGTGGGTTCATGATCGATTCACTTAAACAAGCGCCTAATGTTGGGCCTGGCATTACTTGTGCTGTTGAATGCACGTAATGAACTTCAATGGTATCACCAGAATTTAAAGCACCATGTTTGCTTGGGCATACAGCTGCTTTAGTTGCTCTTTTTTCACTTGAGCTTAATTTACCAGAGTATACATAGCCACTTTGAAAACCATGACCATCACCATTACCTGCGTATTTAGCAAACTCACCACCTTTATGTTCAGCATTTTTATGGAAGTGAATATTGCATAGGTTCATTTCAGTATAAGCGGGTGCAGCA
>NZ_JABSOV010000156.1 GCF_013215345.1 Colwellia sp.
TGAATCACTATTGCCGCCGGCTATTTGATCTTTAAGTACAGTAAACTTAATAGCGGTTTTTAAATTACCGGAAATGTTTTGTATCACTGAGGCTTTTGCATCACTCGACAAATCGATAAACCGGGGTGCTGCTACAGCAGCTAAGATACCAAGAGTGGTAATAACTACCACTAACTCTATCAGGGTAAATCCTGAATTTTTCATTTAAACAAACTACCTAATACTACTTAATACACGACAAGGTAATTTTACTACAGTTTTAGACAAATTTACACATGCCATGTCCCAAGCTACTATTAGGTCTTTGCATATAGCCATAGCGAGTATAAAAGGCCTCTTTTCCCTGTGCAGCCAATAAGCCAACAGTAGCACCTTGCTTAGTAGCGTCATTTAAGTAACTTTCGATTTTATCCATTAATGCTGCGCCAATACCTAACTTTCGATGACTTGGCTCAACGATAACGTCTTGTATGTAAAAGTACATAGCGCCATCACCAACCACACGCCCCATGCCAATAAGCTGTTGGTTAAGAAAAATGGTTACGTGAAATAAGCTATTATTTAGACTTTTTTCAGCAAGATTGATATCAAGCTCACCCCAACCTACTTTACTGCGTAACTGTAAAAAGTCTGCAACTGCAGGGCTGGTTAATTTAAGACTATATTTTTCAGCTAACACTTTGTACGGCACTCCTTGTCATTATTTTATTTGTCCTGCAGACTATCAAATTGCTTTTTCTTCAAGTTAAACCATTGTTGCATGGCTGCTGGGTCTTGCATTAACTCGCTCATATCAGCCATAGCTTTTAAATGCGCTTTATCTGGCTGCTGATGCATTTCCATAGCATGTTGCTTACTCTGCTCGGCCATTTATTCAAAAGTGTTGCCATGAAATTCTTTATCGCAAGCACCACCTAACTGCTTACAAGTCATCGTCTTCATATCTATTTCCTTTATATATTTTTGATTAGGTAAAGATAACATCACCTTAAGATTAAAGGTTTTCTAATACTTAGCTAAATAATCCACTAAGCCAATCAAAAGTTAAAACGGTAGTAAATATTTTTAACGCTATTATCGTCAGGCCCAATAGGATTACCGCCGCTTTTACTTTTCTACTTTTAAGGTTATGCCAATATAACCATTTGGTTTTCAGCTCACTTTTGAGTTCATTCTTCACTTCTGCCATCGACTTTTTCATAGCTTCTTTCATGAAGAAGTCTCAGCTAAGTTCTTGGCTAAAGCTTTAGCCAAGTTATCAGGATCTCCCCAGCTATAGATGAACTCTTTGACCTTGTTATCACAAGGAGTATGCCAATAAGCTGTGGTAATATTTTTCGCCCCTTTCGCTTGATAGAAACCTATCGCCCTGCTATTGCATTCTAACACTTCAAGATACAGATCATGACCACTGTAATTAGCCATTGACCATGATGCCGCAGCCGCTAATAAACGAGAACCAGTGCCCTGCCCCTTACTACTCGCTTTTACATGAAGGTTATCGATGATAGTGCCATATTCAGGATGGGTAGCACCTAATACACAAATAAAGCCGCAGAAAACACCCGCTAACTCAGCAACGAGCACTAATTGATTACTCTGTGGTTTGTTAAATCGCGCTGTCCAGACCGCCTCTCTTTCAGCAAAAACCTTTTTATCAAGATAATCGGCAGAAAGAACTGGATGATAATTATCACGCCAACTTTGCGCATGTAACTGGGCAATATTCGCCAAATCACCTAAATGTGCTTCTCTAATTATAACCATGATACGGCTTGCTCCAGCTAATTTATTAATGATGATTACAGACTAATACCTCACTATACCTTCGCTAACTCACACAGCAAGGTGCACATAGTAACTATTTATGTATAGTGGTTGATCTTAATTTCTTAATAGCTCGACAAAGCGTGTAAATGTTAATTAATCGCACAAAAAAATGGCTGTTTAAATGAATAAACAGCCATTGAGCCTGTGCTTAGTAAGTGATGCCTACCAAGAGGCTTACTTTTAACTAACTGGTTGGGAAAACCTTAATTCAAAGTAAGTAGTTAAAGTACCAACGTTATAGTTGGAAATAAGTAGCTAAACCTTTAGCTTCTGCTAATTCAACAGCTACTGAAGCAACCGCTAAATCTTGCAGACCAACACCAGTACCATCAAACAAAGTAATTTGTTCGTCTGAAGTACGACCTGGCTTAGTACCGTTGATGACATCACCAATTGGCGTGATGTCAGACTCTTTGATCAAGCCAGAAGCAACAGCATGTTGTGCTTCACCGATAGTAATAGACTGAGCAATTTCATCAGTAAAAACAGTAGCAAGTGCTAATATATCGACATCAACTTCCTGTTTACCTTTAGTATCTGTACCCATACAAGCGATGTGAGTACCAGGCTTAATCCAGTCTTTGTTAATTAGTGAGCCAAATGCAGAAGTAATAGTAATAATTACATCTGCTTGTGCACATAACTCTTCACAAGTTACCGACTCAAATGGTAACCCTAATTCTTCAGCTACAGCAGCAAGCTTAGGAAGCATTTCAGGGTGGAAGTTCCAAGCGACAACTTTTTCAAAATCACGTTGTTCAACCGCAGCACGTAATTGGAAAGAAGACTGATGACCCGCACCAACCATACCTAATACTTTAGCGTCTTTACGCGCTAAATGAGCAATTGAAACTGAAGAAGAAGCAGCAGTACGTACCGCTGTTAAGTAGTTACCACCAACAAGTGATTTTAACTTACCAGTATCAGGTTCAAATAAAATAACAGTAGACTGATGGTTAGTTAGTCCTTGTGCCATATTATCTGGCCAGTAACCGCCAGACTTAAGACCTAAAACCATACCGTCACGGTCAAAACCAGATTTAAAACCGTAAAGTGCACCAGCGTGGCCAATGTCTTCACGAATTACTGGGAAGTTGTAAGCAGTGTTTTTTGCCATAGCAGCAAATACATTCTCTACCGCAGTAAATGCATCTGAACGGCCAATAACTTCTTGACAGATTTCTTCAGAAACAACTGATATGCCCTTGTTAACGGGTGAAGTGTTTTGTGAATCACTCATAATTTATATCCTCTAAAAATGATAATACCAAGCGAACTAATCTATTATTCACATAGTGCGCTTGGTATAAGTCCTCGACTAAACACCGAGGGTAGTGGTTACTTACTAACAATATTGCTTAGTAAGCTTTACCACGTGCAGATACAGGCCATAACGTTTCTACTTTACCGTTACGAACACCAACATAGTAATCATGTACGTTACACGTTGGATCACAGTGACCTGGTACAAGTTTTAACTTCTCGTTAATTTTTAATGCGCCTTTAGGATCAGCAATAACACCATGCTCATCTGAACACTTGATGTATTCAACATCGTCACGACCAAAGATGTAAGGTAAACCACTATCTACTGATTGTGCTTTAAGACCGGCATCACAAATTGCTTTGTCTGCTTTAGTGTGGCTCATTACAGAAGTTAAGATAAATAATGAGTTTTCAAAGTCAGTGATTTTCTCACCAGACTCATCACGAATAGTTTGGTAATCAGCATCCATAAATGCGTAAGAACCACACTGTAATTCATTGAAAACACCTGAAGCACCTTCGAAGTAATAAGAACCAGTACCACCACCACCAACGATATCAGACTCAAGACCTTCAGCTTTAAGCATCTCAATAGTGTGAGCAACCATTTCGATGGCAATGTTAGTTTTTTCTTGACGATCGGTGTAATGCTCCATGTGTTGCATAGCACCTTGGTAAGCTTGAATACCCGCGTATTTCAAGTTAGGTGCCGCGTCAATTGCTTTAGCAATATCAACCACTGGCTGGCCAGCTTGAACACCACAACGGCCTGCTCCACAATCAATTTCTACTAGACACTCAAGTTGAGTACCTTCTTTAACTGCAGCAGCAGAAAGGTCAGCAACGTTGTCAATGTCATCAACACAAACGATTACACGAGCGCCAAGTTTAGGCATTTTCGCTAAACGTTCAATTTTCTTAGGGTCACGAACTTGGTTAGAAACTAAAACATCTTTAATGCCACCACGTGCAAAAACTTCAGCTTCAGAAACTTTTTGACAACAAACACCACAGCTATCGCCAAGTTTTTCTTGTAATAAAGCAATGTCTACAGACTTATGCATTTTGCCATGTACACGGTGACGAACACCCATTTCTTTAGCAATTTTGCCCATTTTAACAATGTTGCGCTCTAATGCGTCTAAATCAACTACTAAACATGGTGTTTGAATATCAGCTTCATCCATACCAGGAAGTGCCGGAACGTCATAACCTACTTCTAAATCGCTTACATTTGACATATTTTTCTCCAAAATTAAAAGTTCGAATTTATTAAATTAATTGTGCTTAATTTGAGTATTCTTAATTTGAAATTTAACCAATTTCAAATTGTTATTCTTAGCTATCGCTGTATTTACTTCATCCACGGCAGTTTGTCTAAATCGACATTACCACCCGTGATAATTACCCCAACACGCTTGCCTTTGAACACTTCAGGATTATTCAAAATACAGGCTACTGGTACCGCAGAGCTTGGTTCGATAACAATTTTCATTGTTTTCCAAACAAGTTTCATCGCATCAACAATTTCTTCTTCGGTACAGGTAAAAATATCGGTTACGTGGTTGCTAACAAAGTGCCAAGTAAGATCTTTTAAAGGCACCTTAAGGCCATCGGCAACAGTTACTGGCGCATCATCAGCAATAATGTGACCGGCTTTAAAAGAGCGTGCAGCATCATCAGCATTTAAAGGCTCGGCGGCGTAAATTTTAACGTCAGGGGCAATACTCGAAATTGTTAAACAAGTACCTGAAATCATACCGCCACCACCAATAGGGGCTATTACGGCATCAAGATTGTCAACTTGCTCAAGCAATTCTTTAGAGCAAGTTGCTTGACCGGCAATAACACGAGGGTCGTTATATGGATGAACAAAATCAGCACCTGATTCGGCAACAACGTCAGCAAATACTGCTTCACGAGAAGATGTTGATGGTTCACATTCTACGATTTTTCCACCATAGCCAATTACCGCATCTTTCTTCGCTTGTGGTGCTGTACGAGGCATTACTACGGTAACGGGAATACCACGTCGGCCAGCTGCATATGAAAGTGATAAAGCATGGTTGCCTGAAGAGTGAGTGGCAACACCAATTTTTGCTTCTTCGTCAGTTAAACCAAAGACAGCATTACAGGCACCCCGTACTTTAAATGCCGCGGCTTTTTGTAAGTTTTCACACTTGAAGAATAACTCAGCTCCGGTCATCTCGTTCAAACGAGTTGACGTGAGTACTGGTGTTTTGTGGATGTAAGGTTGAATGCGTTCATGGGCAACGAGTACATCTTCGTAGCTTGGAATGATCATAGTCGGTTTGGTTGAACTGCTCATATGTTCCTCTTAATCTTTCATTTGGTATAAACCGTGATATTAATCGCGGTATAAGTAGTCTCTATCGTCAGCTTGCCGGGTATTTTCTGTCATATAGGTCGGCTGTTTACTCAACTTAGTCCGCTAACTAGAGGCTCTTTCTCAATAATGAGTCTCAATGCCAGTGTTAACTTGTAGAATATTTTGTTTTATTCACCTTGATTTCACCTTATGAAAAATAGCCAAGTCAGGCAAACAAGACAAATTCCACAATGTGAAACACCGATAAAATCCCACGGAATAAAAAAGCACAAACAATTGAATTAACTAGATTTATACAAAAATAAAACCAGTCTAAATTTAATATTTCACAATCTGGAATGGACAAACTAGAATTAACTAGGGGTTATGTCGCTTTTAGTTCTATATTTAAATCAAAAGTTGACACAAGAGTCAAGAAAAGAGATGTTAGATAGATTATAAAACTGAGCTTAGAAATAAGCCTGTAAACTAAGCGGTAATATTATGAACAAACCTAAACCAGAATCTCGCATTCAAGTAATCGATAGAGCAGCCACATTATTGGATGCGATTTCACGCTATACCATGCCAGTAACATTAAAAGCATTGAGTGCAGATACTAACTTAGCGCCGTCTACTGCTTTTCGTATATTACATTCTCTTATCGACAATCATTTTGTTGACCGTGACCATTCAGGTAAATATCAGTTAAGTGGCCGCCTTATTAGGCTAAGTAATTATCAATACCAAAATGTTGATTTTCGTAAAGTAGCACTACCCTACATGGAAAAGCTGCGTGATAAATTTGGTGAAACCATCAACCTTACTGCGCGTGAAGGTGATGTCGTTATTTACGTAGAAAAAGCTGTGCCCAATAGAATGATGCATGTTCAACAGATTATAGGTAGCCGCGCGCCATTGCATGTCACCGGTGTTGGCAAAATGATGTTAGGCATGGAAGGTCATGAAGGTATTTGTGGCTATGCGCAACGGACAAACTTACCAACCTATACCCGTAAAACATTTTCACAGATTGAAAGCTTAGAGCGCGAATGTATGCGCTGTGTCGAACAAGGCTTTGCTTACGACAACGAAGAAGCCGAAATGGGCGTAGGTTGTATTGGCGTACTTTTATATGACAGATATGGCGAAGTTGTCGCCGGACTATCTGTGTCAGCGCCAATTGAACGACGTAAAGATGAGTGGATTAAAGATTTAGTTAAAGCCGGTAAGTCCATTTCCATTGAGCTGGGTTTTGTTAAAAACGAACAGACAGTTAAAAAAGTCAGTTAATAAAAAGATATTTTGTAATCTTTAAACAGATTACATCAGCCGAGGTAATAACTCACCGTCAATATGTTTACCTCCATTGCGCTGTACCAGTTTTAAAATTAGAAGAGTAGAAACTATGTTGACAATAAGTAGACTAAACCAAACAGAAGCAAAAACAATAATTGATGGCGCGGTGAAAAAAGCCACTGAACTTGGCGTACCTATGTGTATAGCTGTTGTAGATGAATCAGGTAATTTAATTGCCTTTGAACGTATGGATGGCGGTAAAGTACACAGTATTACCATCTCGCAAGATAAAGCGTTTACCGCGGCATCGGCACGTAAGGGTACCCATGAATTTAATAAAGCCTGTATTCCAGGCCATAAAAATAATTTATTTGGTATTCATACCGCTTTAGGTGGCCGTATGTGTATCGTTGGTGGTGGTTTACCCCTAAGCTTCAATGGTAGCGTAGTCGGTGGCATTGGCGTTAGTTCAGGTTCGCCAGAGCAAGATTTAAGCTGTGCGCAAGCTGGCATTGATAGCTTTACTAAGGCCTACGCTTAGGCATAAGTTAATACGCTAACACAATTAAAATACTTAAACGTTAAAGCGCCCCTGCTTTAGCGTTTTTGTGATCTGACGTTCTGTTTGATAATACCAAGTCCATTAAATTAGTTCCCACTCAGAGCTTGCCAGCGGTTTGAGAACAAATAGAATTTTTTTGCATATAGTTACTCTATATGAAAGAAATTCTGTGCGGTTATCGAATCGCTG
>NZ_JABSOV010000157.1 GCF_013215345.1 Colwellia sp.
TAACTGGTCAGAAATACCTAAGATAAACTATTGATGCAGTCATATTGATAAAATAATGTAGAGGTAAGTATGTGTGGTCGATTTAGTGTAAACAGAGCCATTTCACCTATCGTGAGTGAGTTATTTAATACCCACTTCAATGCAGTAACCAATACTAACTTAAGTCCCAGCCAATCAGTTGCCACGTTAGTAAATAGCAACTCAACCTACCATCAAGTAAATGCGCTATGGGGAATAAAACCCTCATGGTCAAAGAAGCTTATTATTAACGCCCAAGCTGAAACCGTTGCTAGCAAGCCTACATTCAGACAAGCCTTTCAGCATCAACGATGTTTAATTCCATGTAACGGTTGGTTTGAATGGCGAACAGAGGAGGGTAAAAAAGTTAAGTACCTATTTGAGCACACTGACAAAGTACCTTTGTATATGGCAGGTATATTGTTTCAGCATGAATTTACTGAATTAGTCACCTTAACGACAAAGCCTAATATTAAGTGTGGTCAGTACCATAAACGAATGCCTGTACTTATTACTAACGAAGATAAAGACTTTTGGTTTAAATCTTCGTATCAAGAAGTCGAACCATTACTTCAGCATGTCAACGATGAAATGATTCATGTTGAATCTACTGACTAAGTTGCGATTACAAAAGGTGTTTTATTAATACACCCAGCCAATCTTTAAAATTTGCTTTTAATAAGTGACTAGCAATATAAGCTGGCTGTCGACAGCGGACAGGAAAAGTTAGCAATAGGTTGCTCTTAAGGTCAACTGTTCGCTAAAACCAGGCGTTTTGGGCTGTGATATAAAGGCTAGCGTTGCATTCACCATTTGAACTCAAGCCACTTTGCAGACATTAGGTTGTTGGCACTTCAAGCTGATTGGGATTAGATTTTTATTGATAACGCCACGCTCAGCTGCAACAAAGGTTGGCAGCCATTTTTTGCCTGGAAGTTTTTATGGTCAGATTGCATCGTCTTGCTCTGCGGGGACATAATCCGCTTAATGACAGTTAATTACTTAAGTCATGACACCTGGACGGTAGGGTTTATTGTCTCGAATACCTTGTTGCGAGCGCTTCTGATTTGAAAGTTTAACCTTTTTAGCTATTAATCCTCGCTTATCTGCGTGGCATTCAAACTCAACAGTGACACCAACTTTTAAGAAAGCACAATTAACAAGGTCGGCTTTACGTACCATTATATCTGGGCCATTCCCGTTATCCAGAAATCCAGACTCTTTATCTCGGAACCATTTCTTGACTACAGTTTGCAATACAATACTCCTAATTTTACTTACTTACTTACTTACTAAATTTATTAATTGGTAGTATCGCCCCATGAAAAATGAGTTGATACACGATTCCTATAACTTACGTTCTCTACTATTTGGGTTGAAAACGTAAGTCTATCAACATCTGCTACCACTTGGATGCCGGTATACTTGCTCCTTTATGCGAGCACAGTAGACGACATAATTATATGGATGTATTTTGATCATCAGCTAATAGAGGATCTTCGGATGGGCTTTCTTCACTAGTCTTCTCTAATTTTTTCAGGCGTTTTTCCTCTTTCTTTTTCTTCTTCGCGAGTTCTTTTTGCCGCTTCTCATAGTTGTAATTGTTTTTCGCCATTTGAATTCTCTTGAATTAATTTAGGGGTGCATCTAATTGGTAAAATCTAGCTTTGCTAAGGGGCGTTTTAGGGCGAGCCCCCGCTTTTAATCTTCTTGCTTGAGCAACTTGTTAACTTTTCTTTAAATCTAGATTTCGTGTCAAAACTTCCGCTGATTTAATAATAAGTTTTGTACGAAGAAGCTCAGGATGTTTTTCTTCGTCAGTGTACCCAACTGGACTACCAGTTCCCGTATTAACAAACCAAGAGTTTTCAGGCGTACGCTTACCCAACAGTTTTTTTAGTTCCTTTGGTGTAACACCCAATGCTTTCGCAGCAGCATTGTATGTGCAGCGAGTCTTAACTCTGTTCAGGTAATCAACTACCAAGGTGATTTTTTCTTGCATTACAATATGATCCTTAGAAAGTACAGAGGCAAGAATACCTTTTTACTAACACATCATCAATAGGTTATAAATTTGTAATTTTTTAATTATCCTTTGTAATGCGAGATTTTTCCTTATTTGTGAAGGAAATACTGCTATTTAATTCCAACCACACTGTCTAATTAAACATTATAAAAGTACTCGGTTTGTTGATGTTTTTTAGTACCTTAAAGATGTCAGTAGTGGTATCAACGGCCGGAAAGTAACATTACTAAAACAGACTAGAAACTTGTTATCTTATGACGCTTTTCTGTGATGAAACTTATTCTGTTCAGCGTACATATAGGGCAACTCGATAGAGCCAAAAAAATAACATACTTGTAGTGCTCTCTCCGTATGAATACCACTTCTTAATAATGCTCACATGCACCTAGTTAAGTTGATTATTCTCTAAAAGGCACAAAAAACTTAAAAGGTACTAGAATAAGTGCAAAGAACAGATGAGGAGTTATATTTAAAACAGATAGCCGTGCCAATAAGGAACTTGTCCGGGAAGCAGTTAAAACTTCAAAATAAGATGGATCTTAGCCACCATGAAAGTAAGTAATTGAAGTTACTTACAACAAAATAATCCCCGCTAAATGTAGCGGGGTTTTTATGTATTATAGGGGGTTGTGCTTATTAATAGCTGTTGCCTTATCCTTAAACATCAAAGAATCATAGGTACAACCTCCCATATTGAAACTCAGTAAAAGTTAGAACTTATTCTAGTCATATTGATTAAATGACTGAAAGTTAGAAACTACTCGTGACTCATATTATGTGGGTGAAAAAAAATTCACAAAGGGGCCGAATGAAGCCAAGCAGCTTACTCTGATAAACCTTCAATGAACACTACCTACCAAAGAATGCCGAACTTACCTTAATAGTTTTAACATCAAGCATTACGTTTTATTAATGACTAATACGCTAACGTTCTATCGTTATTAGTGCTCTTTAATTGATGATCCCACTTCAAAATATTCCCATAAAACACTATACTGTGTTTATGTACAGTTACGTTGGTTTTTTATGAAAGTAATACCCGTTTATATTGAAGCAGGGATATCAGGTTTTGAATCACCCGCAGCAGAATACAGAGAACTTAATCTATCACTAGAAGAGTTACTCCTTCAGCACCCGAATGCGACTTTCTTCGGCCTAGCTAATGGAAGGTCAATGGAACGGATAGGGATTTTTAATGGGGATGTGCTTGTCGTTGATAGAGTGGAGCGTGTTAGTAATGGCTCTGTGATTGTGGCAAATTTTAATGGCTGCTTTGTTTGTAAAATCATTGATACGGATAATGCCTTATTGCTATCTGCATCTGACAGACACAAGCCCATTAAAATAACAGAAAGCGATGATTTTCAAATAGAAGGGGTGGTAAATGTATCCTTTAGACTGCATAAAAAACTACCCGTACTGCTGTCATGTTTGGTTTAGTTGACGCCGTTTCATTCTATGCGCGTGCGGAAAAGGTCTTTGACCCAAGCATTAGGCATAAACCCGTTGTCGTCTTAACGAATAACCAAGGCTGTATTTGCGCAGTGTGTCCTATTGCCAGGCAACTAGGTGTACCTAAGTTCATTCCTTACTTTAAGATAAAGTCTTTTTTAGTAAAACATAATGTTGTAGTT
This sequence comes from Colwellia sp., assembly GCF_013215345.1. Taxonomy (GTDB): domain Bacteria; phylum Pseudomonadota; class Gammaproteobacteria; order Enterobacterales; family Alteromonadaceae; genus Colwellia. Next base: position 3,679 of record NZ_JABSOV010000157.1, read on the forward strand.
CGCTCTTCAAATTATGAGCTGTATGCAGACCTAAGCGAAAGAATGATGAACGTTATTGCCCGGTACTCTGATAACCATTATGTATATTCTATTGATGAATCGTTCTTACATTTCAAGAACTTTAGCTGTGTTGATAGCTGGCACAAATACGGCCATGTAATACGCAAGGCTGTCTGGCGAGAAACACGATTACCCGTTGGTGTAGGTTTCGGCGCAACCTTAACATTAGCCAAAGCCGCTAATCATGCCTCTAAAAAACTGTCAGGTTTTGATGGTGTTGCTGTAATAGATGATAAAGCCTCTCGTAAAGAAATCCTCTCTAGAATGTCACTCACCGATGTTTGGGGTATTGGCACTAAATTGGGTAAAAAGCTAAGTATATTAGGGCTTAAAAATGGCTGGGATTTAGCGAACCAATCGCCTAAAGCAATGCGAGGTCAGTTCGGTGTCGTCGTTGAGCGTACAGTGAATGAACTGAACGGCATGCAGTGCTTAAATTGGGATGAAATAGGGCAAGACAAACAAGAGATATTTTCTACACGTAGTTTTGGGCAACGAGTAACCGACGGTCATGCGCTTAAAGCGGCACTATCAAGTCACGCCAGTATTGTTGGGGCAAAAGTTAGAAGGCAAGGCTCTTTAATTAAACGACTAGTTATTTTTGCATCAAGCTCGCCACATGATGACAGTTACTATAAAAAATCTGTCATTTATGAGTTTCCTATTGCGACTGACAATACCTTAAAGCTCGTAGGTGCTATTTCTTATGTGTTTGATAGTATTTATAGGCAAGGTGTTAGTTTTTATCGCTGCGGAGTAGGTGGCATTGAACTAGATAATAGTCAATTTCAACAACAAGATATGTTTAGTCTTAGTGTGAATAACTCGCCTTTAATGAAATGCTATGACCAAATAAACCATCGCTATGGAAGAGGTGCTGTTGAAGTGGCAGTCGCTGAAAAAAATGAAAAGTGGGTAATGAGACGAAACTTCTTATCACCTCGCTCTACGAGTAACTGGTCAGAAATCCCTAAAATAAACTGTTGAGGTTAATATGTGTGGTCGATTTAGTGTAAACAAAGAAATTTCACTTATCGTCATGGCATCAGGTAATCCGTTTTGACAACTATTACCACAAAGCGGTCTAAATTATTAGAATAATTACCTCTACTTTTATGTCAGCTATCCTCAAGGATAGCTGACGTTAGCAGTATTTCCCTATCTCGCTAACGCCCCCAAAGCACCTTCTAAAATCAATGTTCGTTTTGTGAAAATTCAAAATTAAAGACCAAGCGCTATGGTTCTTATTTTTTTAAGTTGGCTAATAGCTTTTCACAGCTTGCTTTGAGTTGCTGTAATTCAGTCATTGGAAGTTGGCTTTTACAGAAAATCGCTTCTGGTACTGATTCAGCCTGACTTTTTAACTGTTGGCCTTGAGTGGTTAAAAATACCAATCTAACACGCTCATCTTCATCACTACGTTCGCGCGTTATAAAGCCTTTTGCTTCTAAACGTTTTAGTAAAGGGGTTAATGTACCTGAGTCGAGATGTAAGTCATGGCCGAGATCCTTCACGTTAATACCACTTTTCTCCCAAATTACCATCATGGTTAAATATTGAGGATAAGTCAGATCGAGTGCACTCAGTAGCGGACGATAAGAACGAATTAACGCATTTGAAGCGCTATAAAGTGAAAAGCACACTTGATTCTTTAATAATAACTGAGGCGTTTCTGCTTCACTTTGATTGCATGCTGTTGTTGTTGATAAGCTCATATTATACCTCTGACTAAAAAGATTGTGCACAATATACTTGTATTTTGCTTTTGAATCGAGCTATAATCACCGAAATTAAGTTGTGCGCAATTAGGTTTCGCGCAATTGAGTTTCGCGCAAGCTGATTGCGGAAGATTATAGTAAATACCTAACTAATTAAACATGTTCAAAAGGAAATCATTATGACAACGCTATATACAACAACAGCAACTGCTTCTGCAGGACGTAACGGACAAGTATGCACAGATGATAATATGCTCGACCTTGCACTAAGTTACCCAAAAGAGATGGGGGGAACGGGCGCAGCAACAAACCCTGAACAGTTATTTGCAGCGGGTTACGCTGCTTGTTTTTCAAATGCCATTTTACATGTAGCGGGAGGGCAAAAATTAAAATTAGCGACAGCACCTGTCTCTGCAGAAGTGGGTATTGGCCCTAATGAAGCGGGTGGTTTTGCATTAAGCGTTTCATTAGCGGTAACGTTAGAACTGGATGATGAGCAAGCAATCGCATTGGTTAAAACTGCACATCAAGTCTGCCCATACTCAAATGCCGTTAATGGTAATATTGATGTGAAACTGACCGTCAATGGCACTGCATTATAATTCGCTTTATTTAGATAGTCATTAGACAGTAACAAACAAGGATTGATAAAATGAACACTCTGTTATTAACGGTTGGACGTGTTTTACTCGCATTATATTTTCTGGTTCCCGGTATCATGAAATTTGTATCTTGGGATATGCATATACAGCTAATGGAAAAACACAATATGCCATTTGTCCCTGTGTTATTAGCATTGGCGGGTATTTTCCAAATAGTCGCTGCTTTGATGCTTATTGCAAATCGATTTACCGGAATCGTCGCATTGTTATTAGCTGGCTTGGTGTTAGTCATTAATATTTCGTTGCATGATTTTTGGAATTTTTCGGGTCTAGATGGTGCACATGAAATGCAAAATTTCATTAAGAACTTAGGCATTTTTGCGGGATTATTGGTACTTTCTGGTCATTCCCTGCCGGAATTTTTACAAAAAGAAAAGTAATGTTTTTAATTTTCATAAAGTTTATGAGCAATGTAGTTGCTTAATAGTTAACGATACCAAAAAAACGAATCTATATGATTCGTTTTTTATGGCTTCTTATAAATAATGATTGCGAGTAATGCGTCTATTTTACCTCGGTATTTAGCCCCCCGTTGACAGTGTTGTAGCTAAGTGATTTTAGCCACCAATTTAGGGTGAAATTATTCATGTTTTCTAAGGCACTAAGTGCCCAATAACGCCATAGAAATATGAATTTATGTCCGCTATATGATCTGAATTTTGACCTTAACATTAGGGAAGTCTTTATGTCTTCAATGCGCAAAGCCATCCTCTTGCGACGGCTTTTAGTACCTGATGAAAGTCAGCATTTGGTACTTTCTGGCCTTAACACCTCACTTTAAAAAATTAGTGAATTCCAAATGAAACAGCAATGTTGTTAAGGGCTTCTTGGTGCGCATTATAGTCCTTTCAGTCTGAATAAACCTATATTTGGATGTTCAGAACATGTGCCTATTGTATACTTCTAAGGCACTTTGTTGAGCTAATTTCTACCATTAATGCTGATGGTTAAACGTTTAAAAACGATATGTGGCGTAAATACCAGCAACACGATCAAAACTGTTATCAAGTTTATAACCATTTTCTTGTGCATCAAAACTTGAATAGCCAGTAAACACACCGATATCAGTATTTTTGCTGTAGGCGTAATTCAAACCAACGTTGACCTCATGCGCATCATTTTGGCTAAAATCTTTCAAATCACGGTAAGTATAACTAGCCGTTGCTGTAAGATCTTTTACTATATTGCCTTGTACGCCTACAGAATAACGGTATTCATCTTTATTTTTTAGCTTCTCTTCATCCCATTTTACAAAGCCTAAAGAGAAAATTATTGCGATATTTTCATTAAAAACATATTTACCATTTAAATCCGTACCATAACCAACTGAATACCCGTTTAATTTTGAATCTTG
>NZ_JABSOV010000158.1 GCF_013215345.1 Colwellia sp.
GATGCCGGTATCATAGTCGATTGTAGTCATGGTAACTCGAACAAAGATTACACTCGTCAGCCATTGGTTGCACTTGATGTTGTTGAGCAAATTTGTGCGGGTAATAAGTCTATTATTGGTATAATGTTAGAGAGTAATATTAATGCTGGTAAGCAAAGCAGCGATTTAGCCAAAGAAGATTTAGCTTACGGTGTATCGGTTACCGATGCTTGCATTGATTTTGCTGAAACCGAGCAGTTATTAGCCGATGTCGAAGCACAATTATCAGGTTGTTTAACCTCGCGTATTGCCTAAAGGTTTTTACCTACCGGTTCTTTACCTAATCTATGTAGGTAAAGTATTAGACGCGACTTATGTCGCGTTTTTTATTTTAAAGGCTTTGATAAATAATTTTAAGAAAAATACTTTAATATTCTTTTTCTAGACAAGGTGCTTTAGAGAAGATGTTTTATATAAGAGATTGTAATGACCAATTCAGATCCCGACTTTGATAAAAAGTTAACCAGCTTGCGTGATGAAATTGATGAGATTGACAGTGATTTAGTTAAGCTATTACAGCGGCGACTTAGCGTTACCAGTAAAGTGGGGCAATTAAAAAGTAGTGTCGGCAAACCTATTTATGACGGCGCACGTGAAGCGAGTTTATTTGCTAAAAGACGCTTACAAGCTAGTGAGGCTGGTTTATCCCCTGATTTAATTGAAGATGTTTTACGGCGTTTAATGCGTGACTCATACGTTAGTCAAGATGCTAGCGGCTATCGCTGTGTTAATGTTGATTGTAAAAAAGTGGTTGTTGTTGGTGGTAAAGGACAGTTAGGTGCCATTTTTGTCGATTTATTTCAACGTTCTGATTATCAGGTTGCCATTATTGAACAGGAAGATTGGCCTAACAGCGAGGCTATATTAGCTGATGCTGGAGTGGTAATTGTCGCAGTGCCTATTCGTTTAACCACTATGGTTATACATCACTTAAATAACTTACCAAAAGACTGCATTCTGGCCGACTTAACCAGTATTAAAGAGTCTCCATTATTTGAGATGAAAAAGGCACATGCAGGTCCGGTGGTGGGTTTACATCCTATGTTTGGCCCAGATGTTACCGGCTTAATTAAGCAAACCATCATTAGTTGTCAAGGCCGCCTCCCTGAACAATATCAGTGGTTACTTGAGCAGTTTGAAGTATGGGGCGCTAAAATTTATCCGGTTGAAGCCCATGAACATGATCAAGCTATGTCTATGGTACAAGTGATGCGACATTTTTCTACTATTGCTTACGGTTACCATCTAATGGCTGAAGGCGCAGATATTGAAAAACTGGTGGCGATGAGCTCACCCATTTACCGATTAGAGCTAATTATGGTAGGTCGATTATTTGCCCAAGATCCTACCCTTTATGCTGATATCATCTTTGCTAACAAAGAAAACGTTGGCATGATGAAACGTTTTGCTTATCGATTCTTAGAATTACTTGAAGATGTTAGCCTTGATGATAAAGATGCCTTTGTTGATATGTTTAATCATGTTTCTGACTGGTTTGGCGATTATGCCGGAGACTTCCTCGAAGAAAGTAAATCCATGTTGTTAAAAGCCAATGAGTTGAAAAAGCACTAAGCTAGTCTTTCTTTTTCAGCCTCTTTTCACGCTAGTACTATCTTCAGTAATGGTACTGGTACTTTCACTAGTACCTTAGCGAGGAAAGCACTAGCGTGAATCATTTATTTTATCTCAATATCACTCTCAAATTATTGCTTTTTATTCGGCGATAAAAGCTAATCGAAAGTTGGGGGAGAGGTTTTTTTGATAATCGCAAAAGTGTTATAAGAAATACGTTTGCGGGTTTAGATTAGCTCAAAGAAACTTAGAGTAAATATCTTTAGCTAAAAGTAAGTCTACCCCGCTGCCAAGTACATTCCCCTAGCAGTGAAACATTGCATAATCCCTTAGATAAGCTATAAAATATATTCAACTCTTAAACTAAGTTAAGCGTGTTGAGAGCTTTTAGATAATACCAAGTCCATTAAGTTAGTTCCCACTCAGAGCTTGCTAGCGTTTTGAGAACAAATAGAATTTTTTTGTATATAGTCACTCTATATGAAAGAAATTCTGTGCAGTTATCTAATCGCTGTAAAGCTCCCTAAGGGCTAGTTTAAAAGGCTTACATGCTGCGTTATTGATTTTGATAAGGGAGTAACCATTATCTACAATCAATGCCTTGCCTCTAAGCCTTTTAACTCTCGCTGAGTGGGAAGAAACGTATTGGAATTGGTATAAGTAGATTAAAAGCTCTTTAGTAGTCATGTGAACAGGGGCTGTTTATCTATGATTAATTATTTTAAACTTTGCTTTTTTTCTACCTGTTTATGCCTGTTCACCTCAACGATGGCCGCTGAAAATGATGATTTAACTTCCGTGGTTATTGTTACAGGTCCTTACCCGCCAGCTATCAATGAAGCAGATGAGGATAAAGGTTACGTATCTAGACTTGTTGCCGATGCTTTTGCGCTAGAAGGAATTAAGGTGTCATTTATCTTTGTGCCCTGGGCCCGAGGCTTGAGAATGGTAAGGTTGGGCCATGAAGCTTGTATTATGTATTACGGAAAAACACCCGGTAGAGTTAAATCTTTTATATTTAGTGAACCACTATTTGAAGAAGAGTGGCTTTTTTTCCATTTAAGAAGTACCGATGTTAAGTGGCAAAAATTAACTGACTTATCTCGATATATCATTGGCGCAACATTGAGCTACACCTATAGTGAAGAATTTCACAAACTAGCTGACGAAAAAGAATTAAGTGTGCACTGGGTTGCCAGAGATAAGCAAAACTGGCAACTACTAATGTCAGGTAGAATTGATCTTTTTCCCAGTGTAAAAACCGGTTGGCATCAATTACGGAACCTTTATAGTGAAGCAGCAATAAAGCAGGTTACCACCCATCCTAAGCCCTTAAAGTCACAGTTAAACTATTTACTCTGCTCTAAAGATCACCCCAATGCCGAGTACTTCAGAGACAAGTTTAATCAAGGCTTCACTAAGTTAAAAAAATTGCGGTCAATCTCGTATTATATTCCTGATAGTAACGGCGAAACGTGGCCCATTGAGAGCAATTAAATTAATTCAAGTAATCAAATAAATAAGCATAAAGACTATACGTTTTTTAGCTAAAAATCATTTTATTGAAAGTAATTAGGTAGATATTATGAAAATTTTAACAATGCTTTTACTACCCTTGTGTTTTTCTCAGACATGCTTTTCTGCCGAACAAGAAAGTCTAAGCAACAAAGTAAAGCAACTTGAAGTAGAAATACAGCAACTAAAAAAGGCCGTAAATGCAGCTGATAACATTATTGCAGAAAAAAATACTGCAGATAGTAAAGCTGCTGAAAAAGAAGATGTTGGCATTACTTTGGGTGGAGCCGTTCGCTTTCAATATGTATATGAAGACTACAATGATGAAAACTCCAGCCGTGGTGGCGATCTAGACTTTGATATATTTCGCCTTGATTTAAATGGTGAGGTTGGCGGGGTAATATTATCGGCGCAATATCGCTGGTTTCAATATATGAATGTCATTCATCACGCCTGGGTTGGTTATGAATTTAACGAGCAATGGCAAGGACAAATAGGCATAACACGTGTGCCCTTTGGCAACTTAAATTATAACTCTCACAACTATTTCTTTAGTAGTAATTATTACGTTGGTTTAGAAGATGATTATGATGCCGGTATTAAGTTTATTAGAAAAAACGAAAACCATGATTTACGGATAGCTTTCTTTTTCACAGATGAAATGGGCGGCATAGATGGTTATGTGGATAATAGAACTGATAGATATTCTTACGATATAGTTGGTGTGCGTGCAAGTGATGAGGGGATTTATGATCAACCTAGCCTAGAAGCTGCTGAGCACAACACCTTCAATTTACGCTATGCCTATCAGTTAGCTAATGTTGAGCTGGGTTTTTCTTGGTTGTCAGGAGATATACGAGATGCGACATCATCGATAGGTGATCGTACCGCCTTTGCCATACACACTGACGCGCAATTTGATCGTTGGAATGTAAAACTACAATATACTGACTACGAATACGATTTTGATAGTTACTCACCACAAATAGCCGTTGGTGCTTATAGTTTTTATGATTCTATTCCCAGCGAAGCTATACTTTATACCGTTAATCTTGCCTATTTAAAACCAGTCGAATTTGGTCCCATCACCTCATTAAATTTTTATAACAACTACAACATGATGACTGATAAATCAGGCGACTTTAATAATGACACTATTATGAATGTGTTAGGGGTCGCTATATCAGCGGGTGGACTTTATACCTATGTCGATTTAGTCAGAGCAAAAAATCAACCCTTCGTTGGCGGCACCATGGCAGGGGATAGTGATGACTGGCAAACAAGGTTTAATATTAACTTTGGTTATTATTTTTAAAGTGTTTTTAAGCTGTTTTTAGGTTTTGTTAAATTAACCTAAGTTAAGGGAAAGGTTTTAATTATATGAATATAAGAGTGAAAATACAGCTAAGTGTACTGTCGGCGGTAGTTATTCCTGGTATTGTTATTTCAGTTATATTAGCCATGTTTGTTACTGAAAAAGCTTATGAGCAATTTTATGATGTCTCTGAACGAGAGATCAGACAAGTTGAAAATGGCATGAAAATATTCTTTAGAGGCATAGAGGATAATGTTAAGTATCTTATCAATCATCCAAAAATACTTTCGGCTAATAAAGATATCACCAGTTATAAAGCTAATGCTAGTAGCGTATTAATGACGCCAGCAAAAAATGGTGGTTTAGAGTCATCAATTTTTACCATGTTTGAAAATTTCGGTAATAGCCATGAAAACCTTGCCTATGTTTATTTTGCTAACCATGAAGGCGGTTATTTACAATGGCCTGCCGGGAATATTGGCGCTAACTATGATCCCAGAAAAAGGCCTTTTTACCAGTCAGCGCTGAATAGCCGTGGTGAAATCACTAGAACCAGTGCTTATTATTTTGCCTCAGACGATGCCTCAATCATTAGTACTGTTGCCACAGTCAGTGATGCTAATGGCAAGGTTATTGGTGTGCAAGGCATGGATGTAAGCTTAAAAGGCTTAACAGAAATTGTGAGGAAAATTAAACTGGGCGAGCAAGGTTATATTATGCTGTTACAAGATGATGGCACTATTTTAGTCGATCCCAACAATACCCAAAACACCTTCAAAAATATCAATACCTTACCTGGAGAAGCTTTTAAGAAAATAGCACAACTAAACTCAGGGCAACTCAGTATATTATTAGGTGATATCGATTATGAAGTGAATGTCATCAGCTCAGCAGAACTGGGATGGAAGTTTGTTGGCTTCGTGCCCAAAGATGAAATATTAATGATGAGTAATGCCATTATTTCTCGAATGATGATGATTGAAATTGTTATGTTAATCATCTTTATCGTCGCTTCTTGGCAGGTGGCTAAATTGATCACTGACCCTATTATCCAAATAAAAGACAACCTGAGAGAAATTGCCTCGGGTGATGGTGATTTAACCATCAGGATTAATGTTCGCAGCAAAAATGATGAAACAGCCGAGTTAGCGTGTTCCTTTAATGATTTTGTTGAAAAAATTCGAGAGCTAGTGATCGAGGTTAAAAGTAATGCCGATAGCGTTAACCAACTGTCTAGTCATGTAGCACAAGCAAGTGACTCTTTAGCAACTACGACCGAAGAACAAAATACTCAATCACATACTATGGCTGCGGCGTTACATGAGGTATCTACTACCTCAGCGCAAATATCAGCCACGGTAAAAGGTGCTGAAGACTTAGCAGAACATTCAAAAGTTGAAGTTATTGCTGGCGGTAAAACTATCTCTGAAGCTATCGCGTTAATGAGCAGTGTCGCCGATGATATGACCTCTCTGAAAGATACCTTGAATAATTTACAAACATCCTCGGAGAAAATTAATGAAATAATTAAACTTATTACCGGCATTGCTGATCAAACAAATTTATTAGCATTAAATGCAGCCATTGAGTCAGCAAGGGCGGGTGAAGCCGGTCGAGGATTTTCTGTTGTTGCCGATGAAGTAAGAGAGTTATCAGGTCGAACAACTAGTGCTGCGACACAAGTTGCCGAGCTGATTCAGACAGTACAGTCGCAATCGAATGAATCATATGAACATATCACCCTGCTAAACTCAAAAATTCAAGAAAGTGTTGAAAAGGGGCAGGAGTCACTTGAATTACTGAAAAACATCACAGCGTCCAGTGAAAAAATTGCCAGTGAAACCTCACTGGTTGCTACCTCTATAGAAGAAGAGTCGAGCGCAATTGAAGAGATAAATCAAAATATTCAGCATATGTCGACAGCTATTGATGAAAGTACCAAAAGCATTAGTAATATAAAAGGTATTACTGACAACCTTGATAGTCAAGCTGCGCAATTACAACAAATAGTCGAAAAGTTTAAAACCTAAAGCTAAGCCTCTATCTAAGTTTAAAGCTAAGTTTAAGCAGCAGTCGCAGAGCATCAATAGGTATTAAAACACTTATTGCGTATCGAAAGGTAAAATAAGAAAAGCGCTGAGTTGTTTAAAACAACTCAGCGCTTTATTTTTTTAACTAGTACTTATACCAATTTCATTAAATTATTGCTCACTTGTGCTGGTTAAAATACGTCATGCCAGCGTTGTTCTCAATTCCAATAGCCAGCTATTGCTCAATCGAGCGCCTTGCCCTGATTTATTTTTCCTATGCACAACAAGATCACAAACTTAATGAAACTGGTATTACTTTAATTAGCGTTTAGATGAAAAGTACAACTACCAAATTTTAACGCGCTGACTTGGATCTAAGTAAAGTTTATCACCTTCTTTCACATCAAAAAGCTGATAAAATTCAGGTACGTTACGCACAACACCATTCACTCGATACATCGCCGGTGAATGTGGATCGGTACTGATTTGATGTTTTAATGCTTTTTCGCGATACTTTTTACTCCAGCTTTGCGCGTAGCCCAAGAAGACACGCTGCTCACCGGTAAAGTCATCAATAACGGGCGAAGTTTTATCCGCTAATGACATTTTATATGCCAGCAGTGAAATGCTTAGTCCGCCAAGGTCACCAATATTTTCACCCAAGGTGAAAGTACCATTAACATGCACATCTTTAAGTGGCTCAAACTCATCGTATTGGGCGACTAGCTTGTTAGTTCTGCTTTTAAACTCCACTTTATCAGCATCTGTCCACCAGTTACGTAAGACGCCATCACCATCAAAAGCACTACCCGCATCATCGAAGCCATGGCCAATTTCATGACCAATAACTGCGCCGATAGCACCATAATTAACGGCATCTTCAGCGTTTAGGTTAAAATATGGTGGTTGTAGTATTGCCGCAGGAAAC
>NZ_JABSOV010000159.1 GCF_013215345.1 Colwellia sp.
AAAAAGTTGATACCATGGTAAATGTCTTTAGCAGTAGCAATCGTGGTGGTGCTTTTAGAGTTGCCAATGAAATACGCTATTTTAGTCTGTTTAGTAGCACTGATATCGACTTTACTGATGCCATATTTAGTCAACAAGAAGTACGCATAAAAATATTTAGCCTATTTAGTAGTGATACTATTTATGTGCCTGAAAATGTGAATGTAGCTTCTAAAGCTTTTTGTATTTTTGCCAGTATTGATAACTCAGCACCAAATAACGGCGTTAGTCATGTCAGGGCTACAACACCAGTACCAACTATTATTATTGAAGGGTTTTCGATATTTAGTAGTGTCGATATCGATTTAAAGCGCACCATGAAAGAGAAGTTCATTAAAATGGCTGATAGCTTTAAAAAAATGTTCTCGTAATATCAACTTGTTTAGTGATTTTTAGATAGTGAGTAATATATTGAGAGTTATAAATAGTAAATGATTAATAATGAGATTACGCTAGTGTCGTTCTTTAGCGCTTGCATAGCTTTAAGGTGCAAAGAGCTAATCTCAATATTAATGCCTATGTATGAACTTTCTTGCGCGTCATATTATCCGAATTCAGCAATCTACTTTTCATAACTCGCTATTATGGTGGCACTACCAACCGACTCAACAAAATACTTCTCTTTAACCACTAAGTATTGAGCGTCTGAGAAAAAACCTTCCATCTTATTCTTACTGCTAAAGTTTATAGTAAATACTCGGTTGATATCGTTATTGTCTGGTGAAATTAATACCTCTGACACTTTAAAATCATAACCAAATCCACCTTGATAATCAGAAAGTATTGGTTTCATAGCTTTGCGGTAATTTTCATATTTTAGATCATCTAAAACATGCAAACCGACGAGTATTTCATACGACATATAATCCCTTAAGTTTTATTAATATTTATAAATAGCGATATTTTGTTTACTTGGGTTCTACGTAAGCTACATTTTTTTCAACCAGTCACTAATAGAAATTGTGGTCTCTTTAATAGATATGTTTCCCGAGATGATTAAATCACAATTCAGGCTAACTTTGTTAGCGGCACGGATATAAATTTCTCTAAAGTGGTCATGGTATTTATCTAAGAAACTTGCAATTAAACTTAATGAAGCTGAACTCTCACCTGGGAGGTTATCAGTATGCCTTTTTATAATACGACTTAGGCATAACTCTAGAGGTTGATCCAATAAAACAACATAATCAATTAATAAAGCCATTGAGTTTCGCTCTCTGCCAAAAGGCTCTTCAATGAAAATGAAACAGCTGTTGTTCGTTGACCTTAGTGTTTGTAAAGCACTAACAAATTTAGGTGTTTGGATAAGAGAAACGTTAGCGCCATTGTTAAGCCAACATTTCATATCCTGGGGGTAAGTATGAATATCTGTGTGATCATCAAAAAGTAAGTATGGGCAATTAAAGCTATTTGCCAAAAATTTAACCGCGGCAGTTTTACCTGCACCAGATACTCCGCTGATAGCGATTACTTTTGTTTTGTTACTTGTCATATTCCATAGCTTTTATCTGTTTTTGTTCTGCATCGGTTAATACCTTATACCACCTAGGGTACGACCAGCCATAACCCCACCGAAATGATGTTGGCAAATATGGACTGCCACCAACACGAACACCCGCTAGCATAAGGTTGGCGATGTGAGGTTCGCCAACCTTAGCAACACACTGTTGCAGCTCTTTGTCAGCGACCAGTCTTTCTTGGTATGTGCCTCCTTGCCAATAAGCATAATCATGAGCGGTACAGCACGATAGCCATAATTGATTATGCTCAAATGTTCCATCAGGAAATGAGCTACATCCGTCCGAAGTGAAGGGCTTAATGTTTTCTGCATTTACATAAAATGAAATGAAGAAAAGTAAAAATACAATAGTTATACGCATATACACTCTACTGGTTAAATTTAGCTGCTTTAGCTCGGTTCATGTTTTTGGCTTGGCTCATGGTCATACCAAATGCCATACTGATCACCATGCCATATAAGTCCGTGGTATAAATAAGCAGTAGCAAGCATGAGTATACCGCCCACGAGTGCAGCTTCACTAATTAGGCCTAAACAACAAAAAATAAAGCCACTTATATGGCCAATAATTTCAATTCGATAGGCTGATTTTCTACTGGGTCTGGTTTGTAAAAGTTAAAAACAAACCAGCACTTCAATAACAAAGGTAAAGTCTTCCAGTTATCTGATTTTTTATCTATCATAAATTTCTCCTGATTCAAGGTTGTTATATCCACATCAAGTGCAGCAGTAATACATTTAATAGACTCTAGGCTAGCTTTTTTCCGCTTTCTATACGCTGGATTGTCCTAACATTTAGTCCAGACATTTGAGCTAATTGCTCTTGTGAAAAATGGCGGTTAATACGCAGTTCTTTGAGAATCATTAAATTTACCTCTGTACTTAAGAATCACAAGTATTCATTAAATTAGTTATTGTCGGTGACGATTTATACCTGACATTAGCCCCGCATGCCCCGACTTTCACCCGACAGCCCCTGTTTACACTACTAAACGAAGCTAATAGGTTATTTTTACCGTATTTTTTAGCTGTTCTTGTTAGGTATTACTGTCTTTTAACGATTCGGCAACACGAAGTTTAAGTTTTGGCAGCAGTTCTATTTCAAACCAAGGATTCTTCCTAAGCCAGATATTATTTCTAGGACTAGGGTGTGGCAACGGAACTATATTTGGCCAATAGCTTTTCCATGACTTTACCAATTCTGTCACTGAAGAATTCGTGCCAGCTAAATGATATTTCTGAGCATAACTTCCGAGTACAATAGTGAGTTCTATATGCTTAAGGTGGGCAAGGATTTTATCTCTCCAAGCTGGTGCGCACTCTTTTCGTGGCGCAAGATCACCTGTTTTACCCGTGCCAGGAAAACAAAATCCCATAGGTAAAATAGCAACTTTCTGTGGATTATAAAACTCTTCTCGAGTTAATCCCAACCATTCACGCAAGTGCTTACCGCTGGCATCATCAAATGGCACTCCTGAATTATGCACTTTGCGACCGGGAGCCTGACCAGCAATCAAAAGCTTTGCCTTTGGGTGAGCCTGCACAATAGGTCTTGGCCCATCCGATAATGCCGATGCACAAATGGTGCAATGTCTTATTTCGTTGAGTAGAGATGAAAACTCTGTCATTGCTGCCGCACAAGATCCTAATAGTAAGAGGTGTAGCCTAACCAACTATATTTTGTTCTGTCTTACTGTTTTGTTATGTCTTTTCAGTCTGACAATTCCAACATATTTCAAAAGATGAAGCATTTTTTTCAGAACAACTTTTACAGCTCCATTCAACACTATCATTACTTTGTTGTGATAACTTTACGATTGCCATCGCAGGATCAAAGTCGGAGTCGTTAACAACCCAAAGCTCAGGCCAAGAGTCAAAGGGCGATATTTCACCCGCTGCTCCCTGCGCGTATTCATTTTTTATCATGACTTCAATATGTTTAGTTTCAAGGAGATTTCTTACATTGTTGACAAGAAAACTATTTTCGGCGCTATACACTATCTTCACAGTTGACTACTCCTAATTTAAAATAGAGAGTTAAAAACTAGTTATTATAATATAAGGAGAACATTTCCTCTTTTAATATAAAGTAAACACTGCTTTAAAAGTAATTACTTTACCTTATTAATTGATAAAAATACTTACCACTTAAAGTAATAGTCTCCAATTATTATTTTTTATTACAAAAGTAACTGAATCAATGTAGCAGAGTAATGTGTTAATGGTGATTTTGTAATATTTAACTTGGTAATACTGAGCTAGTTAAACACTTTTTTTGTCGAGATCACAGCAATTACAGAGTACTAAAAATAATTTAAGCTGAGCCATTTAAATGATGACACGGCTAAGCTTAACTACAGTAGGAACTTCTATAAATATTCCAAAATGCACTACTTATGGTTGTTGGACAAATAACCAAACAATTAGTAGAGTTAATACTCAATAACTGGTGAGGGAAGTGCTATAATAGGTCATACCAGTTAAACCTACATTTACCTTAAGGCTTTTATGCGCTTTCTTTCCCGTCGTCTTGTTATGCCCAATGATTTAAATTACGCCAACTCTTTATTTGGCGGCCGCGCCCTTGAATGGATTGATGAAGAGGCCGCTATTTATGCTATCTGTCAATTAGAAACTAACTGTTTAGTAACGAAGCATATTGGTGAGATTAGTTTTGAGTCTGCTGCTATGCAGGGAGATGTAGTTGAGTTTGGTTTAGAAACTAAAAAAGTAGGTCGTACTTCTATTACCGTAACTTGTTTGGTGCGTAACAAAGCCACTAAAAAAACCATTTGTTTGGCTGATGATATTGTTTTTGTACAAGTTGATGCGAAAACTCGTTTACCTATACCCCATGGAAAAACGTTGGAAATATTAGCTCAGCAAACTAAAGTAGAAATAAATACTCTTAATGTGTAGCACACATCAAATGCCAGTTACCAATTAAGCTGAATTTTGCATGGTAAAGGATATAAACCGCTATTGCTAAGCCTAGCGCTTAGCAATACACTAGCAACATTATTTATCCATCGTCCTATATTATTATGTCCTCAGATCGCTTTGGTACTAGTGCCAATTATAAGCAACAAGAAAAAGGTTATCGTGACCGAGCACTAAAACTGTTTCCTTGGGTATGTGGCCGCTGTGCCCGTGCTTTTGAATTCTCTAACTTAAAAGAATTAACAGTACATCATGTCGACCATGACCATACTAATAACCCTAACGACGGTAGCAACTGGGAACTACTATGCATTTACTGTCACGATAACGAACATGATAAATATACTGATCAGGCTAGGTATCAAAGGGAAGTTAAAGCGGGCGATACCAATCAAGATACCGCTACCTATAATCCATTCGCAGATTTAAAGTCTATGTTGAAGAAGTAGCCTGTTAATGCTCCTCTTGGGTAAGATATTTTTCATAGCCTGAAATGCCAAAAAAACGAATGGATTTATGCTGTTTTATTTTTTTGGCAATCAGTAACTCATCGCAATAAATTTTAACGACTTGTTTATCCCCATTACTATCGGTTTCATAATCGTGTTTACTATTAAGCCTAAGATTATCAAACTCGGTTTTCATTATTAGCTTCATCGCTTAAATACTCCGTCATTCATGGATAAAATCTATAATGTACCTAAGTAACTGAGCTTATAGTTTGTTAATATCTTTTTGTACTTGATAGCCTTCATCGGTAACAATCTTCTCTAGTATTTGTACACGCTCGGTTAGAGCTAGGACTTCTTTGCTAAGCTCATCATTTTTTCCGTCAACATCATGATTGTGGGCAATTGTTTTGGTTTTGAATTCGAGATGTTTGTTATACATCTTATATAAAACGCCAAAGACCACACTGACAATAACAACCACCATAGTTGTACCACTCATAATTATCTCCTTATTATTTTTTTAGTTGTTAATTTTTAAGTACTAACTCTTAAATATTTGCTCTTTGCTTTTAGCGTTGAACTGAGTAAACGGCTGACGGTTTTATCAGCCGTTATCTTGTTTATATCAGCAATATAGCTGCTTAATGCTTTACTGGGAATTTTTCACCTTCAAACACTGTACCCCAAATTTTAATATCTTTAAGCTTTTTAGGGTCTACTTGATACGGGTCTTGCTCTAAGATAGCAAAATCTGCATTTTTTCCTGCGACAATAGAGCCAATTTTATCTTCCCAACGCATAGTCCAAGCGGCATCAATAGTTATGGCTCGAAGCGCCTCATCAACCGTTAACTTTTCTCCTGCTATGTTTTTATTACCGTTGATGGTTACTCGATTTACTGCGGTCCATGCCAGCGTTAACGGGCTAAGTGGCGCCATAGGTGCATCTGAATGTAAAGTTATAGGTAAACCATATTTTTTAGCTGTGCCTAAAGGCACCATTTTTCTGGCTCTATCTTCACCAAGCCATTGGTCGGCATAAATATCCGCTAAAATATACTGATAATAAGGGTTTGCCGAAACCATCATACCGAGGGCTTTCATCTGTTTTATTTGCGCTTCGGTAGCATAAGCAAAATGTTCGAGCGTGGTGCGGTGATCTGTTCTTGGGTGCTCAGCTTGTAAGCGGCGAACTAAATTGATCAACTCTTTGGCACTGCCATCGCCGTTGGTATGAGCATGAAGTTGATAGCCATTTTCCCAAAATACTTTCGCATAGTTATAGGTGGTTTCAAGTGGCGCCATCCACATACCTTTATGGCCGTCTTTGTAGCCTGGGAAGTCCATTTGTGAAGCACCTGAATAAATCGCGCCATCCATCATTAATTTAAAGTGTTTATCATAAACAACTCTATGACTATTGCCCTCAGTCCATTGCTCAACTTCTTTCAGCGCATCTTCAGGGGATATCCCACGAGCAATGAAATCAGTAATGAAAGGCGTTAAGACTAAACGTGCTGGCGCTTTACTTTCTTCGGCAACTTTTCTGATCAGTGCGGTTTCACCAACCGGGTCACCAAAAACGCCCATGCCCATATCCATTGCTGTGGTGGTGCCACTTTGGTGCATCATTTCTAAGAAGTTCTTCATACCTTGACCATAACGCTTTGGTGCAAACATAAATGACATTTTAGGGAGCATTAATTGCATGGCGCCATTCTCCCAAAAGTGACCTTTATCCCAGTCGGCCTCATGATGGGCAATAGTTGCGGCTTTATCTACTTTCAATAATTTAAGTGCGGCATCATTGGCAATTAATTCGTGAAATGAGCGATGCCAAAGCATGACCGGCTTGTTAGGGAATAATGCATTGAGTTCTTGCTTGTAAACATCCCCATGCCAAAGAGTATGATAACCCCAAGTAACAAACGGGATAGCAGGGTTATGGTTTGGATCGTTATAATGCTTATTAACCAGTTCAGTTAATCGCTCAATATAGCCGTTATTCGTTGTTTCACCGGGAAACTCCCCAGTAGGCAGAGACCAATCGTCAGGGGCGATGAAAGGGAATTGTGTTAATACCGCCGGTAAAGAAGGGTGTACGTGCGGGTCAATTAAGCCCGGCATGATAATTTTATCTTTAAAGGTAGGGTCTATGGTTGCGCCACGCTCTTTAATCCAACCTTGTAGGGAATCAAGGCTACCCACGGAAACGATTTTGCCATCGGCTACCGCAACAGCGGTGGCGTAAGGTTGGCTGTTATCCATAGTAATAATTTTTTTTGCAATATATACGGTAAGTTTAGCTGGCTTAGTCTCGTTAGCTGCATGCTC
>NZ_JABSOV010000016.1 GCF_013215345.1 Colwellia sp.
CGGATGCTCATTCGAGGTTAACAAGGTCACTATTTCATTGGCACACCAGTTAGCCAACATAGGACGAGACCCTTGGCTAACCTTGTCATTTTTCTGGTCACTTTCGCCGTTATCGTCAGTGAAGTGAATAAACTGCAGTGCTTTATCACTGTCTTGCAGCACTTGTCCGCTCTCAGGATTTTCTAGGTTTACATTAGACGGTTTTTTTCCGGCCAGTACCGGTAAATAAGGAATACCAAAACCAAAGACACTCTCACTGACTTTACTGACGGCGCCTTCAGCAGTGGCTTCATTAGCGTTTTTATCAAAGAGTCGATTATAGCCAGCAATCATTTCGGGCGTGGAGCGCCAATTGGTATCCATCAACCAATGATAATCACAGCCACTGCGGGCATTTAAGTAGGCAAAAATATCACCACCACGAAAACCGTAAATAGCTTGCTTAGGATCGCCAATGAGAAACAAGCCGGCATTCGCTTTTACCGCGCTATTGCCATAATAGATAGCTTGTAAAATACCAAACTGTTTAGGGTCGGTATCTTGAAACTCATCAATTAATGCCACTGGATATTGCGCCAGTAACTGCTTAGCTAATTGGTTCGAATTCTCATCGCTTGAACTTTCACCGTTGGAACTATTATCACTCAAACAAGCTGGGCTAAGACAATAGGCTAAGGTATTAATAAGGTCGTCGAAATCGAGTAAGTTAAGCGCTTGTTTTTGTTCAATCACTTGCTGCCTGATACTGTAAATAGCTGATTTAACAATGGCGTAGGCTTTAGCTTTATTAATATTGTTGGCTAATTTCTTAACTTGCTCTTTAACTTCTTTTACCGCTGAAAACGCCTCAAGTAGCTCCGTTTTATAAGTGGATCTGGCATAGCGTTTACCATCAAAAAAACCATCGGGCATTTTTACTTTACCCTGACCGACATCCATCAGAGATATTTCTTCACTGATAATGCTTTCAAGCCATGATAGTAGCTGAGCTAGTTCGCTGCGCCTTTTATCTTGCTCGGCGCCCTTTTTCACCAATATTAAGGCATTTTCAAATAAATCACTGTTCGCCGTTAAGTTCTGCTGTGCTAGACGTACCAGCGCGATAAATTCAGCGCCAATACTTTCAACATCAACAACAGATAATGTACTGGTGTGTCCTATAGCCTTGCTAAAACTGGATAGAAAGCTTTGGGGTGTTGCCCAAAAACTCGCCAGTAACATAAAGCTGTCATCATCTGACTTGGCTAAACTACGATACCAATCTTGGCAAACTTGTAAGATTATCTCAGTAGAGTTTGCAGCCATGTTGGCATTAAAAGGTAAACCACTGGTAAAGGCATATTGATTTAAAACCCGTTGGCAAAAGCCATGAATAGTAAAAATTGCTGCTTCATCTAAAAACAGTAATGCGCGTTTTAATAAAAACTCTCGCTTCGTTTTTTCAATACGTGTATCGAGTACGGCAAAATAAGCGTCATCTTCACACAAGCGATCCCAGTCACTTAACGCTAAGCGAATAAAAACATCAATACGACCACGTAACTCTTGTGTGGCATCCTTGGTGAAGGTCATTAACAATATTTGCTCTACCGTTAATTCGCGTTCAAGCAATAAACGTAAATAGATACGGGTGATATTATAAGTTTTGCCGGTTCCGGCACTGGCTTCGATCAGATGTTTTCCACTTAAGCTAATGGAGGCGGCATCAAGGTTTTTCAGCGTTAGTGTTTCGCTGGCTACCTTGTTATCTAGGCTGTTAACTACCTGTTTATTAGATATTTGGTTAGCGTCAGGAGTATTAACTTGTGTCATTATTTTTTCTCCTGAGCAGCTTTAGTAGCTGTTTTTTTAGCTGCTGGTTTACTTGGTTTTTTGGCTGCTTGTTTAACGACCACTTGATATAAATCCTGATAAATAAATTCAATGTCAGCTTGATGCATAGCGTACTGCGGGCACTCTGGCCAAAAGTAACTCAGATAATCATCATCACTTAAACCGCGTGTACTCATATCCCCTAACCAAATGCCTTCAAAACGAGCTTGGGTCATTTCCGTTAGTTGACCTCGTTTTTTAGTAAATACCTTCTCTGCCAATTCGCCGTTTAACAACAAGGGTTGGTGTTGGCCTTTAAAGAACATCGTTATAAGGTTAACCAGCTTTGTTTTTGCATCATTAATATTAGCGACAGCAAACTGCTCTACTTTCTGCACTTTGGTATTAAAATATAAGCCAATAGTTTCAGTGACTTGTTGTAATTTTTTCCCATCGCTGTCTGCAACACCTTTATCATTTGGACTCGTTAGTTCATTAGCAATAAGTTGATCTTGCCAAACCTGTACCACGAGTTGATTGAAGTACATGGTGAATTTATCTTTAGCTTTAGCACTGGAACTACGATAGTGCACCAACAAATTATGCTTAACGGCTAATTGGCAGGTTAAAGCGACAGTTACTCTATCGCTACCTATGCCATCAACAGTAAGGTCTAAAGTACAGTTAATGATCTCCGGGTTATCACAGCTTAGTTTGTTTATTTCAGCGCTAAACTGCTGCACATCTTGCTGATAATCATTAAATAGCGTTGCTGTTGTCGGTAGATCGGGGAATTTACCCGATAACTGCGCCCGGGTTAATGCCTCAGCAGATTCCTCGCCTTCTAATTCGGCTTTGAGTAAGTCTTGGCGTAATAAGTAGCTTTGCAAGTGATTAACACTAAAAGGCTCAACATCTTCGAGTAAACTATGATCATTATCGAAATATAAATTAAACTGCTGTTGAGCAAACATTTTTGTCGGGTGCTGATAAAAACGGATTAATTGCTGGCCAGATAAACTCAGCTCTGTCGGTCTTTCTGATGTTTGCATGGCTAGCTGTGCAGAGTCATTGCCTGAGCTATAATTAACAGCCGAACTGTCTTTATCAGCTTTGCTTTGTCCAAGTGCTAACCAATTGGCATCAAAACTTGGCCATTTACCTTGATAGTTGTCGACACTAAATGCTTGCATGGCTAATTGGTAGATACCCTGGGGCTGAACACCGCCATCACTACTGTTGTCTAACTTGTCGGCATTTTCGGTATTGCCTTCTGAGAAATTCCAATCGTAGCCTTGGGCTAAATACTCCATCAACTCTTTTACTACCAGTGACGGTTGTTTCTCACTATTATTTTTAATATTTCGCCCTTGATAGCTCAGATATAACGAATTTCTAGCGGAAATAATCGCTTCAAGGAATAAGTACCTGTCATCACCGCGGCGTGACCTATCGCCCAATTGAGCCTTAGAAAGCGACATAAGATCAAAGCCTAACGCTTGGCGTTGCCGAGGAAAGTGACCATCATTTAAACCTAATACCGCGATAACTTTAAAAGGAATACTGCGCATAGGTAACATAGAGCAAAAAGTCACCTGACCGACCATAAACTGCTTACTGGCATCACCTTGACTAAAGTGTTGGCTTAAATAATCAACGACAATTAACAAGGAAATGTCATCTTCAAAATGCGCATGGTGACAATGTTCAACCAGACCAGAAATGGCTTGTTCAATCACCATCAGGCTATTTTCATTGCTAACGTTGTCGACATCAACTCGACTAAATAAGCTATTCAATTGCTCAAGCAAAAAGCTTTGCCATTGTATAGCGGTGCGAGAGCGCTGCAGGTTTTCACTAAAATAATGTAATTGCTCGATAAAGAGCATCAACTGACCCAGTAACACGCCATCACTGCCTTCAACATTACTCAACAACAATTGTTCTTGATAAATTTGTTCGCTGTCGGCATAAGCAAAGCCACGTAATAAACGTGACAAACCTTGTTGCCAAGTAAAAGCAGCGTTGGCTTGTGGTCCCAGCAATGATTGCTTGTGAGTTAAGTCTAAACCCCAATGCACCGTTGCTTGCTCTAGCCAAGCAGTGATCTTAACTAAGTCTTCACCGTTAATAGCAAAGTTGCTCGCCATGGCTGGTAAGCGTAAAAACGCTAACAATTGTGAAACACCAAATCGGCTGTCGGGTAAGCTTAGTAACTCAGTAAAAGCGGCAACTAATGGATCGCTATCTTTAGCGCTACGGTCCGCAATTGAACAAGGCAGTGGCGGTACTTCACCGGCTATATCTTGCCAACCACGGGTGAACACAGCATTAACATAGGGTGCGTATTCTTCAATTTGTGGGCACATCACCAAAATATCTTTGGGTGTTAAGCTTTTATCGTCGTTAAATTGATGCAATAAGTAGTCGTGTAGGGCTTGGACTTCCCGTAAGGCGCTATGACAACTGGTGATAACAATGGAGTCGTCTTGGCCAGTAGTTCTCTTGGCTTCATTTTCATCATTACTAACATCATTTTGTTCGTCATTTCTGGAGTAACTTCTGGCATCAGAGAGTGAGAGAATATCATTTTGCAGCTGATGTAAAACACTGGTCTTTTCAGCAAGTTCATTACTTGGTTGAGCACTTTTAGCTTGCTCAAATAAATCAATATCTATAGTACTGTAATTTTGCAGCATTGAGATAAATTCACGACCCTGCTGGCCTAAATTAGCCAATAGTGGATTACCGACAAAGTTTTGTACATCACTCTCATCTGCTGAAACACCATCCGACCATTGTGATAACTTATTCAGCGCATGCTTTGCAGTCATTGCTTGTTTATCGGTAATGATGTCTCCCCAATAAGAGAAACACGGATTAAGGTGAAAAAAGTGGACTTCAACATGTTCACTCAAGGCATTAAGAAAATCTAACCACATTGGTGCCATAGTATTCAGACCAAAGAAACTAATGCGTGGCGGAATAAGGTCTTTTTTGTTGGCTATATTAGCCATAGCATCATTGAGTAATTCAACCGGATTATAAGCTAGCTGGTCAATTAACAAGCGCCATAATTTGCCTTGCCATTTGTGTTCACTGCTAGCTACTTTTTCTAAACCTTTAAGCTCAAAAATACCTTTTTGCCAATTGTCTAACCACTGAGGTCTGAAAATTAAATACTGCTCATATAGATCGGCTAATTGTGTCGCTAGTTGATAGCGTTTTAACTGGGCATGTTTACTTTCTTTATTTGCGATATTACCACTAGTCTCTGCTGAGTCTTCACCACGCCAATAGTGGGTAGCTTGGCTGAAATCTTCATCCTCAACCACAGAATCTAAGGCTAAAAGTGCATGGATACGCCAACAAAGCACCTCTCTTGAGTAAGGTGACTGATCAGGCACCTTATCTTCGCTAGCTAGCGAGCGTATTAACTTCCATAAAAACTGCGCCGGTAACGCGTAACGCATATTCATGCTAATACCCCGTTCTTTGGCAATAGCTAAGTTAAGCCAATGCTGCATACCGGCATTTTGCACAACAATGACTTCTTGATTAAATACACCTAGGGGGGAAAGTTGCGATATTTTGTTGAGCAAGAGCAACAAATTTTCCATTTTGTTGGCAGGATAAAGATGGATCAAGATAATGCCTTAATTGTAAATGACTCTGCTTGCCAGTGGCGAAAAAACACTGAGGATGATATAAGAAAACAAGCAATAAAATTACCTTAAATTTAACCATAAGGCGTTAAAGAATACGAGTTAAATCATACCAATTCCAATAAGTTTCTTCTCACTCAGCGAGAGTTAAAAGTCTTAGAGGCAAGGCATTGATTGTAGAGAATGGTTATTCCCTTCTCAAAGTCAATAACGCTGCGTATAAGTCTGTTAAACTCGCCCTTTGGGAGCTTAACAGTGATTCGATAACCGCACAGAATTCATTTCATATAGAGTGACTATATGCAAAAAATTCTATTTGTTCTCAAAACGCTGGCAAGCTCTGAGTGGGAACAAACTTAATGGACTTGGTATTAACTCTTTATCTAAGGAAAAAAATGCTTTTATTTCGCGCTAGATTACACTTTTTGACAAAATCACACACTGTTTCGACATTTTGTTAACAAAACAGTCACCGAAGAAAATGCGCTTATTGGTTACATTAGCTTTCATCAAATCTGCTGCCAAACGACAACTAATGAATTTATATCAAGCAAGCTTTGCAACATCCGCAAAGCAGTTCCCCAATAATATCGCACTTTATGTTGAAGCAAGTGCAACAATAAATAACAGTGTAAGAGCCAATAAAGTACAAGTAAAAACTTTTACTTACCAAGCTTTATTTGAACTGAGTCAACAATGGGCAAAAAGCATTAGTTATTTTAATAATGGACATTGCCCAGTGGCTATTTATGGTGGCCGACAATGGCAGATGTACGCCGGCATACTAGCCATTCTTGCGAGTGATAACGCCTATGTTCCGCTAAATATCAAACAACCGGCTAAGCGTAATAACAAGGTATTATCTGAAATTAATAGCCAAGTACTTTTGGTTGCTGATAACGAAGACCCAACCGAGATATTGCAACAGATTGAACAGCCATTAGTTGTGCTTTATTTAGGAACAGATACACCTAGTTGGTTAACTAATAACAAACATCATCAGTGTTTTAATATTGACGATGCTAACTTAATCACAGCCAACTCAATGACACCCTCTTCAGTAATAGATACACCAATGCCTGCTGCCATCAATAACACTGATTTAAGCCCGATTACCTCTGCAGCAGCTGAATCAACTAAATCAACTAAATCAACAAATGAGAAAAATAAGCCACTAACTCAGAACCCCTATGCTTATATCTTATTTACCTCTGGCAGTACCGGAACACCAAAAGGCATTGCCGTTAGTCATCAAAATATTATCAATCATCTTCATCGCCTCGATAAGTTATTAAAGTTAACAGCAAAAGATAAAGTCAGTCAGTTTTTTGAATTAACCTTTGATTTATCCGTGCATGATATGTTCAGTTGTTGGCACAAAGGTGCTGCACTGTATATTATTCCAGCGGAGCAGCTTATCTGTCCTATGGCATTTATTCAAAAACACCAATTAACTGTTTTTTCTGCCGTTGCTTCAGCTTTATCTTTTATGGATAAAATGCGTTTACTAAAACCACAGCAATTACCTAGCCTAAGACTAAGCTGCTTTGGTGGTGAAAAGTTGCTCACCAACCAGGCGCTAAAGTGGCAAAAGTGTGCCCATAAAAGCCGAGTAATTAATCTCTATGGACCAACTGAGTGCACAATTACAGCCACTTACTTTGAATTGACGAATAAGAAAAAAATCACCTCTGCATCGGTACCCATTGGTCAAGCGCTGCCTGGATTAACGGCGATATTGGTAACGGACAACAAAAAGATCACTACCAGCAACTCCTTAGCCGAGTTGTATCTAGCAGGGGATCAGCTTGTTGCAGGTTACTATCAAGACAAAGAGAAAACAGCTCAAGCTTTTATCTCCCTATCAAGCCCGTTAACGCAGACACCAACACGTTTCTACCGTACCGGCGATATAGTCTATTATGACGAGCAAAAAAACATTGTTTTTCATGGCCGCAATGATCACCAATTTAAAGTATCAGGTCACCGTGTCGAAGCCGCTGAGATTGAGACGGCCATTGTTAGCTTTTCCAACGATATATCTTGGTGTGTTGTTGCTGCACAAACTGAACAGAGCGGTAATACCAAGATCATAGCTTTCATTGAATACAAGCGACACTCACCCTCTTGTTCAGCGTCGAGTTCAAGTCCAAGTTCTAACTTAGGCTTAGGCTTAGGCAATCACCAAGACACTATTAGCGAACTAAGAAAACATTGTTTACAACATTTACCTGCTTATATGGTGCCTGATGAGTTTAATCTCCAGCAGATTTTACCGCGTAATATCAGTGGCAAAGTGGATATCAAAGCATTACTGAGTGGTAACCATAATGACGACAATAATTACAACAAAAGTTACACCAATAACAGCAGCAAGAATAAGGAGACAATATAATGTCAATACAACAAAGTATCATTCAGTTCATTGAAGAAAAGACCCATAGCCCGTTAATAGATCTAACTGACAACTTACTCGGCACAATAAAATCATTCGATTTCATGATGCTTATGCTGGAACTCGAACAGAAATTCAAGCTGAAACTGCCCTTTGAGCAGGCACTTAGCACTAACTTAAGACAAATAGATGAGTTTATCTGTTGGGTTGAGTTGCACCATGAAAGTTAACAACGCCAGCAAGTCTACAACCACAGATATAACAAACTCAAAACGAAGCTTAATAAAGCAGAAAACAATTAGTCTTGGCATAAGATTATTAGTGAGTACTTTATTGAAGTTAACTAGAAACCGAAGAAAAAAATTGGTCCAAAACATTGGTAAAACAATATTACGTTTTGCCAATAAAACGAGAAAACGAGCGATAAACAATATTATTAACGCTATGCCAGAATTCAGTATCAAAGAAGCAACTGACTTGGCCTTTGACGCTTATGGTAATTGTGCCTATGGCGTGGCCGAATCATTTTGGTTATCACAAATTGAACCAGATATTTTTTGTGATGAAGAAACCTTACAAATTTTACAATCAGGCACAGGTGCTTGCATTGCTACCATGCATATAGGCTGCTACGAAGCAGTTCCGCTTGCGGTGGCTAAATTTGCTAAGCAATCCGTTACCTTAACTAACATCCCTGATTTTTTAGCGGATACAATGGACTTTTATTCTGAGGTTAATATTACCGCCATCAACAAAAAGTCTGAAAATGCTTTTAGCGAGTTAGTAACAAGGGCAGGAAATAATGCGTATATTTCTTTGCATTGCGATCTTTATGCCAACCAAACTGAAGTAACCTTTTTTGGACAAAAAACTAAAGCGCCCTCAGGCGTAGTTTTACTCGCAAAATTGACTAAAAAACCATTATTACTTGCCTATGCGGTCTATCAAGACGATGGCCAAGTACAAGTTTTTTTTGAAACGTTAACAAGTGATAAATTGGCCGAACAAAATACTGAGCAAGAAACAACGCAAGAAAGTGAGCAAACTGTTGAGCAAGTGATGGCACAAATTTACCAACGCTTCGAGCAGATAATTAGACAATACCCAAGTCAATGGTATTGGTCATATAACCGATGGAAAAACTACTCATCATGATAAGCAATATAAATAGTTTAGAGAAATCATCAAATAAGTCTGCAAGCAACACTGTAAATACTATTTCAAGTAAGGCTTCAAATAAGGCAGAAAAAAAAAGCGCTATATTATATCGCCGATTACTGTCTTATTATCTAGTACATAAAAAGCTTATTTTCATTGCCTTGCTGGCCTTGTGTTTATTTAGCTTGGTTGATGCTGGCATGATTTATTTCATCAAACCTCTAATTGATCAAGGCTTAGGAAAAGCCAATAGTAATACCTTACAACTAGGCGCTTTATTAGTCATAGGCATTTTTTTGTTACGTGGTTTGGCAAGTTTTAGCTCTAACTATGCAATTGCCTATGTCAGCAGCAAGGTGACTTATCGAATAAGGCAACAAGCTTTTAATAAATTATTATATTTACCCAGAGCATTTTTTGATAACAATAGCCGTGGCAGTCTTATTGCCAAATTAATCTATGATAGTGAGCAACTAGCTCAAGCGTTTTCCAGTGCTGTAGTTATTGTCATCCGAGAGTCTGTCATTATCTTAGTATTATTAACTATGATGTTTTACAACAGTTGGCAATTATCGTTAACGTTCCTTGTTATAGCCCCGATAATAGCGTTGATTATTAAGAAGGTATCCAAGCGTTTTAAAATTATTAGCCGCAGATTACAAAATAGTATGGGAGACGTCAGTAAAGCAACAGAGCAAGCAATTGTAAACCAACAAGAAATAATACTATTAAATACTAGCGGTCAAATAAGCAGTCAATTTGAGAAAATAAATAATCATAACCGCCAACAAAACATGAAGTTACAAGCGACAACTGCAGTAAGTAACCCGGTAATTCAACTTATTGCCTCGTTTGCTATTGCTGCGGTACTACTACTTGCCAGTAATGAGCAAGTACTTAATCAATTATCCCCTGGCACGTTCACCCTCGTTTTAATTGCCATGGCTTCATTGCTCAAACCATTAAAGCAATTAAGTAATATTAATCAACACTTGCAAAAAGGTTTAACTGCAGCAAGCAGCTTATTCAATTTTCTAGATGAAAAAGAAGAACATGATACTGGCAGCACGCCATTATTAGCACCATGTTCAAACATCACTTTCAAGAATGTATCTTTCACCTATAAAGGTAAAAATCAACCGGCATTAAAACAGTTTTCAGTAAATATAAAAGGCGGTACCCGTGTTGCCTTTGTTGGTGAATCTGGCAGCGGTAAAAGCACCCTAGCCCGCTTATTATTACGTTTATATCAATCTCCCCAGCAAAGCATTTTCATCAATGGTATTGCCATTGAAAAATATAGCTTAGCTTCACTTAGAGCACAGTTTGCTTTTGTATCACAAGATATTGTTTTAATAGACGACACCCTAGCAAACAATATCCGTTTTGGCTGTAATCGCCAGGTATCAAACGAAGAAGTTGAGCAAGCCGCAAGAGATGCAAATGTGACAGAATTTGCTGAAGAGCTTGCCTTAGGGATGAATACACCCATAGGAGAAAATGGTCGCAATTTATCGGGCGGGCAACGACAGCGTATTGCCATAGCTCGTGCGTTTTTACGTGATGCTAGCATTATCATCTTAGATGAAGCGACTTCTGCCTTAGACAACCATAGTGAACAACATATACAACAAGCTTTTACTCGTCTTAGTAAAGGCAAAACCTTACTGATTATTGCTCATAAGTTATCAAGCATCAAAAGTGCCGATGAAATTGTTGTGCTCAACAAAGGGGAATTAGTGGAACAAGGCACTCATATAGAGCTACTCGCTAAAGCAGGCTATTACCAAGCATTGCACCAGAAAAATGATTGAGTTAGGTATTACTGTAAAAGCGGAATAAAGTTGGAACCTTCTAAATAAAGATGGAAACTGACAATTTTATGTATTAAACGAAAGTTACCTTTCTTTAGGTAAACTGATCGCTAAAAGAAGAGATTGATGGGTGAATTTTAATTCCTACTTTTTATTGCAAGGGATAGCTGACATTCGGATATATACTCTATGGCGATTTCGACCCAGTTGCGTGATAGAGCTGAACAATTCCAACACGACTTTAACGCTTCGTTTGAGATGGTAGTTCGCCAAATCTTTCTCTATAGTACTTTGCCAATCTCCCCGGATGGTTTAACCCTAACTTTATCGCCATTACCAAAATATTTTGATTGGCTTGAGATTGTTTAATTTCTTCGCGCAACCTTTCCAAACGCAGCCCTAATAAATAAACCATCGGGGTATCGCCAGTAGATTTTTTAAATTGATAAATCAATATTCTTTTACTGGCATTGCTTGCTTGGCACAAATTATCAAGAGTAATGACTTCGCCAATGTTTTCTAGCATAAAACGTCTTGCCTCCCTGACAACCAAAGGTAATGACTTGCTATGGCTTAAGTGTAATAAACTGGTGAAACTGTTATCTATAAGCGTCAGTAACAAGGTTAATAAGTATGATTGGGCTTGCTTTAAATGTATTTCTTTTACACTTTGTTTGGTAATGAGTTTGTTATTAGCCAAAATACTTAATATTGAATCGCAAATACTGACCACCACTTCTTCAGGATGACCCGTTAAAGGGAAAACTAAATCAATTGCAGGTTGATGCAGTAATACCTCTCGGGCAAAGTTAACTAAGTATTTAGCTTCTATATGGATAATGAGCACTTTGACCCCTTCTGGGATGCTAAAATGGGGGGCATCATTAGGTGACAAGATAAACATTTGTCCCGGACTAACTTGTTTCACTTCAAGCCCTGATTTAACCAGAACCCTCCCCTTGAGAGGAAAGTGAAAAATATAAGCATCCCCAAGGGAATAGTGCTCTACCGATAGTTCACCCATCAGCGTATATTCGAAGAGTGACAAGTTCGCTAAATGCAGCGTATTTTCTATAAAGTAAAAGTTCGTTTGATCAGAATTGACTAAGCGATGGTAACCAAAATACGATCTGATTTTTTGGCTCGCCTGAAAGAGATCTTCAGTTTCAAAAAATTCTTCATTCTTTTTATCTTTCATCATTCCTGTAAACCAGATGTCGTTATATGTATCCTTATGTCTATTTTAGGATATAAATAGCTAGTTCTTCAAGCGTAAACTAGTCCATCTAAAAAATAATGGATGATTTAGCCACTGAGTGTTACATCGGAATTCTAAATTTTCCCGTTTGATAAAAGTTCAATTAGTAACCTACTCTATAGAGAAGCGGCTAATTAGACCTTAATGTGAGGAACAACATATGATTAAAATACACAATAAGAAAAAACAACTACTAGCCCTTGCTGTCTTATTAACCCTATTATCAGCTTGTCAACCCGCTCAGCCGGAGGCGGAAAAAATTGTCAGGCCTATAAAAGCGTTAACTATAGGGGATGCTGACATTCTTGCTGGCAAGGATTTTCCCGGCGTTGCTAAAGCCACCCAAGAAGTTGATTTATCGTTTAGGATTGCCGGTGTATTGGCAAAAATGCCAATCAAGGTTGGACAAAAAGTCCGCTTAGGTGATGAACTAGCGCATTTAGATCCCAGAGACTTTGAAGTTGAGCTTGCTAACGCCAGGGCCAGCATTGCCAGTGCCAAAGCCCAATTGGCCAATGCAACAGTCGAATATCAACGCGTAGTCAAGGTACAAAAAAACAATCCCGATGTGGTAAGCAAATCCACTGTTGATTTGCTCCTAGCCAATTTTGCACAAGCCAAAGCAGCATATGCCTCATCCCAAGCGCTAATGGATGCAGCCAAAGACAGATTAAGTTATGCAACCCTTAAGGCGCCGTTTGACGGTATTATCGTACGCCGTTATATTGAGAATTTTCAAGATGTCATCCCCAATAAGGCTGTTTTTAGATTAGTCAATATATCAAAAATTGAGATGGATATTCATATCCCTGAAAATTTGATTTCCAATTTACCCTACGTCAGAAATATTCGCGTGATTTTTGAGTCATTTCCCGAGATAACCATTCCTGCCGAAATAAAAGAAGTCAGTAATGAAGCGTCTTTATCAACCAGAACTTATCAAGTAAGACTGATTATGACTCCCCCTAACGGTATTAAAGTATTACCCGGCATGACCGGACGCGCTTATGGGGACGTTATAAAGGACAACATCAAGGCAAGTAACATCATTATTCCTGTATCGGCTGTTTTTAGCTCTTCGGATGCTAAATCAACCTATGTTTGGAAATATAATGCGAAATTACAAACAGTTAATAAACACAAGATAGGAAAAGGAGTTTTAGTCGATCAAGGTTTAGTGATAACAAAGGGCCTTCACTATGGCGATATTATTGCTATAGCAGGCATACACATACTCACAGAAGGGCAAGCGGTAACATTATTGGCTAACGGGAGTAAGTAATGAACCTAACTGAACTTGCTATCGAAAATAAAGTCGTCACCTATTTTACTATTGTCTTACTAAGTCTAGCCGGTACTTTCGCCTTTTTTTCTTTAGGACAACTCGAAGATCCTGAGTTCACGGTAAAAAATGCGCTAGTACTCACTATGTATAACGGGGCAACTGCACAGGAAGTAGAACAAGAGGTTACCGACCGCATTGAAAATGCCTTGCAAGAAATGCCTGAGCTTTCTTCATTACATTCTCGTTCAACTCCCGGATTTTCACTGATCAAAGTAGAAATTAAAGAGGAGTATTGGGCAGATCGCTTACCACAAGTGTGGGACAAACTAAGACGTAAAGTCGGTGATGTGCAGCGAGAATTACCTTACGGGGTAAGTGAAACCCAAGTGGTTGATGATTTTGGTAATGTCTATGGCTTAATGCTCGGCATCACTGGCGATGGATTCACCTATGCGGAAATCGATGACTATGTAAGAATGCTGCAAAAAAAGATCAGTTTACTCAAGGGGGTTGCAAGGGTTGATCTTTGGGGAAATCAACAAGAAGCGGTATTCATTGATATTTCAGCAAGTAAAGTAGCCAATCTAGGTATATCCAATGCAACTTTAGCCAACCTGTTAACCAGTCAAAATATGGTGGTAGATGCTGGTCATATTGAGTCGGGTAATAACCGCTTAAGGGTCAATCCAAGTGGTGATATTAAAACACCACAAGAAATAGCTGATATTGTTGTTTATGGTCAGTCATCAAATAACATGGGGGAATTTATCCGTATTGGTGATATTGCCACCGTTAATGAAGGTTATATAGAGCCAACAGATGCCCTGATGCGATTAAATGGCAAAGAAGCAATTGTATTATCAGTGTCCCCCTTAAATGGCATCAATGTGGTAGAAGTCGGCGAAAGAGTTGCCGCCAAACTAGCACAAATAACAAAAATCTTACCTGTGGGTATCGAAATAAACCAAATTCATTGGCAATCCGATGTGGTTAATGAATCCGTCAACGCATTTTTAATTAACTTTGTCGAAGCGGTATTAATTGTCTTGGTAATTCTTACCTTGGCTATGGGCTGGCGTATTGGCATTGTTATCGGTACTGCTTTGATTTTAACTATTTTAGCTACCTTTATGTTGATGGCAGTTTTTGGCATTGATTTACACCGCATGTCGTTAGGCGCATTAATCATAGCATTAGGCATGATGGTTGATAATGCCATTGTGGTCGCCGAGGGTTACGTGGTAAAAATTCAAAATGGTTTGAGTAAAAAAGACGCGGCGGTGCAATCAGCTAAAGCCCCGTCGATGGCATTATTAGGTGCAACGATTATTGCAGTGATGGCGTTTTACCCTATTTTTGCTTCCATTGAGAGTGCCGGTGAGTATTGCCGTACTTTATTTATTGTCGTTGCCATATCCCTAATGGTAAGTTGGCTAGTATCACTGACTATTACCCCTTTACAATGCATGTTCATGTTAAAGGTTGAAGCCAAACAAAATGATAAAGAAAGCAAGTTATTATCACTTTTTCGCCTGAGTTTAGAAGGGGCGTTAAAACATCGAGTATTAACTATAATCGGGGTTGTGACCTTACTGGTAATATCTTTAGGCACTTTCTCCAACGTGAAACAAATCTTCTTTCCTAGCTCTGCAATGACAAAAATCACCATAGATTATTGGGCGCAAGAAGGCATGAGAATTCAAGCAACTTCTGAGGGACTAAAAAAAATAGAAGAAAAGTTACTGTCTGATGAACGAGTCAACACAGTATCTACCTTTATAGGCAAAGGCTCACCACGATTTTATTTACCGGTTGACCCTGAAAACCCCAATCCGGCCTATGGACAAATTATTGTCAATATGCAAAGTTTCGACGATATAGATACCATGGTCAATGAATTGGAAGTGTGGCTCGCTAAAAATGTCACCGAAGCGATGACCCGAGTAAGAAAATATTCCGTTGGCCCAGCAATTACTTGGACCTTTGAAGCTCGGTTTATTGGCCCGCCAGATGCAGATCCCGCAGTGCTTAGAACTTTAGCCGTGCAAGGTATGGATATATTACATCGCAACCCTTTGGCAAAAGAAGTATCTACCGATTGGCGCCAACAAGTACTGGAAATTGTGCCCGAGTATAATCAAGTCAAAGGTCGACAAAGTGCTATTCTTCCGGTAGATCTTGCTACCACCACCAAACGTCTATTTGATGGTTACACTATTGGTGCTTATCGAAAAGGCGATAAACTGTTACCTATTATCGTGCGTGAAAAAGATGAATCTCGCACCATTAGTAGCTTGGAATCTTTACAGATCACGCCCTCAGGAAGCAGCAGTCCCATTCCTTTAGGGCAAGTGATAGATAAAATATCTACTCAATGGGTTAATCCTATAATTTGGCGCTATAACAGGCACAGAGCTATTACTGTGCAAGCCTCCCCAGTGGGAGTCACTATCGCTAAACTTAGAGCATCAGTGGTGGAAGAGTTTGAGCAAATAGCATTGCCTGCAGGTTATGAACTAGTATGGTTTGGCGAGCACAAAAACACCATTGACTCGCAAGATTCGTTAATTCCGGGTGTGCTACCCGCCTTAGCGATTATCTTATTTATTCTGGTGGCATTATTTAATGAAATACGGCCTATGATCATCATCATGTTGATCATTCCGTTTGTCATGATTGGCGTATCATTTGGTTTGCAAGTCAGTGGCGCTGCCTTTGGTTTTGTTACCTTATTAGGGGTAATGAGCTTGTCAGGCATGATGATAAAAAATGCCATTGTCTTGGTAGATCAAATTAATATTGAAAAGCTCGCGGGCAAAAGTGTCTATCAAGCCATAGTGGATGCAACCATTTCTCGCATTAGGCCAGTGTTTTTAGCGGCTGCTACCACTGTGCTTGGCGTGGCCCCACTAGTACCTGATGTATTTTGGCAAGGATTAGCCATTGCCATTATGGCTGGTTTAACTTTTGGTACCCTGCTTACCATGATTTTATTGCCCGTATTATATTCAATATTTTATCGAGCCACACCGAGCAAGTAGTCTAAATAAGTAACATTTAGCTATAACAGCCTGTAATTACAAAGGTTGTT
Source organism: Colwellia sp. (assembly GCF_013215345.1). GTDB lineage: Bacteria > Pseudomonadota > Gammaproteobacteria > Enterobacterales > Alteromonadaceae > Colwellia. Next base: position 16,479 of record NZ_JABSOV010000016.1, read on the forward strand.
ATAGCGCAATTTTATAACATAAATAGTATTGATGTTAGAAAATTAATAGAGACTAAAGCCAATCAGTTAATTTTACCCCAATGCCTAATCGTTCCGAGTGATGATTATAATAAATGAGACTCTCGCCATAACCATTGAAATATTGAACAGAGCCCCTCAAATTTTTGGTCAAGGGGAAAGACCAACCTAACATAACTGAGCTTTTATTATCACTACGCCGATTATTACGTAACTGTATATCTACATTATGACCATCAGCGATTTTCCATAGAGAAATAAGTTCACCATAGCCGATATAATCTTCGATATTAGGGGTATCATCTCCTGTCGGATCTAACTCATATGATTTTTGCTCTTCTGGGATTCGCCACCATGCTCTTACTCCCCAAACAAAATCACCGGTGTTGAAAATTAAACCACCGATAACCCTATTCCAACTGCGCGATAAACTATCAGCTTGACCATTTTATTGATGGTTCAAAGAAATATAACTTTTCTCTACTGGTAAGCCCCAAAGAGACCAAGGTTGTTGGTAAGTAACATGAGTTCAGGCTCATAAATGGTTTCTCTAAATGGCGTAGATATATCAGTATTATAGGCTTGCCACCGCCTGGTAACCGTCAATGCAAATTCCAAATCATTAACGAATAAATTTTCTATCGCTATATACTTTATTGAAACTTGAATTTTTATTTCTGTATCGCTGAGTTCCCTCCCGTCTAACAGTTCCTCATAAGGCTCTCTGTTTATTTTTGAATAGGTGAAAGGCAATATATAATTGGGCTTATATGGCACTATTGCAAAAGGGTTGGATGCGACACTTTTCTCTAATGCCCGTCTTTCCCCTATTAAAGTATGCTCTTTATCCTGACAAAGTTTTCTTATTTCACCAATAGTTTGTTCATTAGCAGCTAGTGTGCTTTCTCTGGCTATACAGACATCAACAACAATATTTCCAACCTGATCCGTAGCATAAGAAGATGGCCAATATAAGATTGATACAAGTACTAGATTAACTATTTTATTGTTCATATACACCAAATTTTTTATTTATTATCAATTTATTAAATTAAAAATATTTTATGAAATAGCCTCTGTTCAATATAACAAAAGTTCACTCAATGGCAGACATACTAATGAGCTTAAATTGATAAAAAACTCGATAAAATTCCGTTTTAATTTTTAATTAATCTTTTTAAATTTCGTAAATAATAATTGAGTGTGAAGAGTTTAGAGTATAAATTTTACGTTTGGCGTACCAAAATGCGTACCCTACTTTAATATAACAATAAAATTTTAAAGGACTATATAATAAAACCTTTAGCTGTAACAAATAGATCAAGCGGTTAATAAATTAGTTGAATAGACCACATAAGTCAGCTAAACACTGCACTTTAACTCATTGTTTTAGCTTGTAGATAAATCAAAATATAAATTATTCAAAGTTAAAGTTTCCTCTTACTTCACCCTACTATTATGCCCTTCAGGTTAGAATTAAAATATGTAACCTAAGTCGCTTACGCCTCCTGAGCGAAACAAAAAAGTCAATATAATTTTGGGTAATGGGTTTACAAAACAAACTTTCGTTGGTTTCCATTAGACTCATGAGTAAGCACTCTTAGATGAAATGAACTTATTGTCCTACAGAGACAATTCTTTTAATTATATAACTAAAGGGTGTAATTGATATGAGTGTAAAAGTTGATCGAAATAGTATGTTCACGTTACTTAGTCAGCAGCAAGAATCTTTTAAAAAGGCAGGTTACCCAGATTTAGAAATCAGAATTAGCCGACTTGATCGCCTACTGGCAATGCTAAAGAAATACGACCGTCAAATTTGTAAAGTTGTTGCAGAAGATTTTGGCACTCGCCCAGAAGAGTTAACTCTTCTGGCTGAAGTTTATGCAACAATAGAGCACGCCAAAGATGCCATTATTAATGTAGAGCAATGGATGTCTCCTGAGCAGCGTAAAGCAATGTCACCCGGTTCAGACGCAGGAGCTACTGCCCAGATACGTTTCATGCCTAAAGGGGTTGTCGGTATTATTGGCCCTTGGAATTTCCCAGTACATTTAGTCATTGCGCCATTAGTTTGCGTGTTAGCTGCTGGTAATAGAGCAATGATTAAACCTTCTTCTGTAACACCTAAAACTGCAGAATTAATTGGCGAAATGATTGCAGAATTTTTCGATCCAACAGAGGTTACTGTCATATCGGGCAATAATGTTTCAGATAAATTTACCAAACTACCTTTCGATCACATAGTCTTTACAGGTTCAACGGATAATGGCCGACATGTAATGCGAGCTGCTGCTGATAATCTTACACCTGTCACTTTGGAGCTGGGTGGTAAATCTCCGGTAATAATTGATAAATGTGCTGACTTATCTGTTGTTGCTTTGCGTATCATAACCGGAAAACTATTTAATTCAGGACAAGTTTGTGTATGTCCAGATTACGCATTTGTACCAGAAGCAATGTTGCCTGCTTTACTCATCGAGTTAGAAAATGCAGTCAAAATTTTATACCCAACCATTGAAAATAATCCTGACTATACCTCAATCGTTAACCAGAACCATTTTCGTCGAATACAAAACCTACTTGATGATGCAAATGAAAAAGGCGTAGAAATTGTAACATTCAACCCAGCAGACGAAAATTATGATGAATCAGTAAATCGCAAGCTATTACCACGAGTACTAGTGAATCCTTCGGATGAAACAGCGGTGATGAAAGAAGAAATTTTTGGCCCCCTACTTCCGTTAAAAAGCTACAACCAACTTGATGAAGTAATCGAATATTTGCATACAAAAGATCACCCCTTAGCGCTTTATTATTTTGGCGAAAATGAGACAAACAAAGCGCTATTGCGTGACAATATATTATCGGGTGGCATGACTGTCAACGATGTTGTTGTGCAAGTGATCTGTGATCAACTACCGTTCGGTGGTGTCGGTGCTAGTGGTATGGGTCGCTATCACGGTATTGAAGGCTTTATTGAATTTTCTCATTTAAAAGGGGTTTATACACAAACGCCTTCTGAGGAAATAGCCGGATTTATGCGACCTCCTTATAACGATACTATACGTGACATGCTAGAGAAAAACATTAGCGAAGCTTAATCATATTTACACGAATTAGTTCAAATTTAATTTTCATTTAGGAAGTAATTAGTATGACATTGCCTATTTCATTATCAGATAACATATCTCTACCTGTTGTAGCAGCACCAATGTTTATTCTTTCAAATCCAGACCTAGTCATTGCTCAATGCAAAATGGGAATTGTAGGGTCTTTTCCTGCTCTCAATGCCCGACCTGCTGAAGAGCTTGAAGTTTGGTTAGAGAAAATTAGCAGTGCACTGGAAAAACACAATGCATCAGATCCTCAAAGACGTGCGGCTCCCTTCGCTGTAAATCAAATTGTCCATAGCTCCAATGATCGGTTAGAACACGATCTAGCTCTGTGCGTTAAATACAAAGTACCCATTGTAATTACGTCACTAGGGTGCAAGCAATTCGTCATTGATACAATACATTCATATGGTGGATTAGTTTTTCACGATGTGATCAACAACGACTTTGCAAAAAAAGCGGTATCTAAAGGCGTAGATGGACTTATTGCTGTTGCCGCTGGCGCAGGAGGTCATGCAGGCACGACCTCTCCTTTTGCTCTCATACAAGAAATCCGAGAGTGGTTCGATGGACTTTTATTATTATCAGGTTCCATTGCTACAGGTAATTCAATACTAGCTGCTCAAGCGATGGGGGCAGATATGGCTTATATGGGGTCAACCTTTATAGCCACTAAGGAGGCAAATGCAACCAATGAATATAAACAAGCGGTAATAGATCATTCGTCTTCAGATATTATTTACACTAATTTATTCTCTGGCATCCACGCCAATTACCTAGGTCCTTCCATAGAAGCTGCAGGTCTAAACCCTAAAGATTTACCAGAAAGTGATCCATCAAAAATGAACTTTGGTGTCGATAATAAAGCTACTTCTGTAAAAGTCTGGAGGGATATATGGGCTTGTGGTCATGGAATAGGTGCTGTCAAAGAACTTCTTTCAACCGAAGATGTCATATCGAGGCTAGAACATGAATATTACGTAGCACAAGATCGATTGTTAGGAAAGTAAGTAAATTACTGACTTTATCCTAATAAAATTATTATAAAAATAGAGAGTGAAAAACTATGAATACAACAGCACAAAACTCACATATACCTAGTAAAGATGAATATTTTCAAAAACTTAAAAGAAGTCCTATCTTTTCATTACCAGCATTTTTTCTATTCGTACTTGGAATGACCATTTTAGCTGGCGGTACGTATTTGTCCATTTCAGGTGAAATACCAGTATGGGCTGCGACTGTGGCAAATGGATTCGGAATCTATTTTCTTTTTTCTATAGCACACGAATCTATGCATCGCTGTCTTTCTAGTATAGCCCCTATCAATTCATTTCTAGGCCGTGTATCCATGTGGATACTTGTACCTGCAGCCCCTTATGAAATTGCACGTTGGGCTCATTTACAGCATCATAGATTTACCAACGGTCCAAAGGATCCTGACCGCTTTATTCATCATGGTAAATGGTGGACCATGCCTTTACGCTGGGCAAACTTTGATATGAACTACATGTATATCTTTTTTAGAGATGGTGGAGAACACAGAAAACGCCATGCAATACCACTGGTTATTTCGGTTAGCATTTTTGCAGCTATAATTGCAACATTGACCTATTTTGGCTACGGCATGGAAGTACTATTTTACTGGTTTTTACCTTCACGTATAGCGCTAGCAATGATAGCTTTTGTGTTTGTGTTTTTACCCCATTACCCTGGAGTGACTTCGGCAGATGAAAATCCTTATCATGCGACAACAACTAGACTTGGTTTCGAATGGCTTTTAACACCTATTATGCTTTATCAAAACTACCATCTTATTCATCACCTTTATCCGAATGCCCCATTTTATAATTATATAAAAATCTGGCATCTAAAATACGATGAGATAGTAGAACATAACCCTGCAATTCAAAAACCTTTTAGTCTTACACCGGTTAATGTCATTACTCAAGAAACACCTTCTTAAGCACGGTAAAATAACACCGTTGAATATCCTACATATATTAAGAGAGGGGTCTTAACATACCTCCACTCCTGAATCACAAGAGTGATTTATAAATAGCTAATTTAAGGACTTATTATGAAATTAAATAAAAAAGTCGTCAAAGTAACAGGTGGTGCTTCAGAATTCGGTTTCGTAACTTGCCAAGAATTATCTAAACAGGGTGAAAAAATTGTAGTTTTTGATTTAAACGAAGATGCAGGAAAATTACTTGTTACGGGTTTAGGTGATAATGTCATTTTCGCCAAAGTAGGTGTTACCGATGAAACCCCTATTGCCAAGGGCATACAACAAGCTATTAATACCTTTGGCAGCATTCATGTTTGCATCAACTGCGCTGGTATTATTTCAGGTGGCAAAACCGTTGGTCGTTTTGGTGCTTTAGCTTTAAACATATTCGCTCAAGTTATTAATATAAACCTAGCTGGAAGTTTTAATGTACTGCGTTTAGCCGCAGAACAAATGGCTAAAAACGAACCAGACGTTAAAGGTGATCGTGGTGTTATTATTAATACGGCATCAGTTGCAGCATTCGATGGTCAAATAGGTCAAGCAGTTTATAGCGCAAGTCGAGGGGGATAGCAGCGATGACCTTACCAATTGCCCGAAACCTAGCCCCACTTGGCATCCGTATCATGGCCATTGCCCCTGGCATTTGCGATACGCCGATGAGGAAAGGGTTGAGTAATGAAGTCCATGACCCTTTCCTCAAAAGGGTACAAAACCCTAAGCGTTTTGGTGACCCTATTGAGTATGCTGAATTAGCGTCACATATAATTACCAACAGCTATCTCAATGGAGAAGTTATTCGTCTAGATGGCTCCATTCGGATGGAACCTAGGTAAAATCATTGTAAAACTTCCCCTATTGGGGGCTATAACTAACCTCTTTTTTCTAAGGTGCTCTCCATGCTTAGTGATATTAAAATATTAGATTTATCAACCTTACTACCAGGGCCATACGCTTCAATGATGCTTGCCGATTTAGGCGCAGAAGTGTTACGTGTTGAGTCTTCAACTCGTACTGATTTATTGCGTGAAATGATGCCAAAAGTGGGTGAATCGTCTGCTGCACATCAATATTTAAATCGTTCAAAAAAATCAATTGCTCTCGACTTAAAGAAACCCGAGGCTATTGAAATAATCAAAGCGCTTGTCAAAAAATATGATGTCGTACTTGAACAATTTAGACCCGGTGTTATGAATAGATTAGGCATTGGTTATGAAAAAATAAAAGCAATAAATCCAAGTATAATTTATTGTGCAATTACTGGTTATGGCCAAACAGGTCCATATAAAAATCGTGCCGGTCATGATCTAAACTACCTTTCAATTTCTGGTATTAGCAGTTACTCAAAAAGAAAAAAACAAGCTCCTGTTCCACAAGGGATACAAATCGCTGATGTAGCAGGAGGCTCCCTGCATAGCGTTATTGGTATATTAGCGGCCCTACATCACCGTCAAAAAACGGGTCAAGGTCAATTCATTGATATCAGTATGACCGATTGTGCCTTTGCTTTAAATGCGATGGGCATGCCGGAAACATTGGCTAGCAATAATGCAACAAATGCCGAGTCACATTTACTTAATGGTGGGAGTTTTTATGATTATTATCCAACTAGCGATGGACGGTATATATCTATTGGAAGCATAGAGCCGAAGTTTTTTAATGGTTTGTGTAAGTTACTTAATTTAGAGAGTTTGATACCACTCGCTAATAAAGCCTCAGCACAGAAACAGATAAAAGACAGTTTTACACAGACTTTTAAGCAAAAGTCTTTTACTCAATGGCAAAGCATATTTGCAGATTTAGATTTATGTGTTGAACCAGTATTAGATCTTAAAGAGGCCAGTAACCATCCTCAATTAATTGCTAGAAACATGATTATTGACGTACCACAAAAACAGAATGGCCTACAAAAGCAGCTAAGTAATCCAATTAAATTTTCAAATTATCAAGTAAAATATCAGCAAACCGGTGGTGAAGTTGGCGCCGATAGTAACGAGATACTCAGTCAACTTGGGTTTAATGCTACAAGCATAGCAATGCTTAAAAAAAATGGCGTGGTAAATAACACTAATTAAAAATCAACAACGTTATTCTTCTAGGAGGGTAATTTCCTCCTTTTTATTCTAGATAAAATAAATTACAGGGTATAAAAGTGTAAACAAACATGGGTTTGAAATTAATCATTAAAAACAAAAGATTATATCAGCGATAAAGAGCTTGCTTTAACTATAGCGCTTGTTCTATTTTTTACACCCAGTTTCTTATAGAGTTGATGTATATGCCATTTAACCGTTTGCTCTGAAATAAATAGCTGGTCAGCTATACTCTTATTAGTTTCTCCCGTTTTAATAAAATCTAACATTTGCCTCTCTCGCTTGGTCATTGGTTCAAGTAAAGTTTTAACTAACATATCGTGTGCAGTTTCACTTTGTTTATTATTATTTTCTTTAAACAATAATTCATTAATTTTACCTAAAAATACAATTACAGATTCTGTTTGTTTACTCGAATAATCTTTCACGATTAGACGCAACACTTGATGTATTTCATCACCCGCATCAAGAAATAGTCGATAAAAACCACCTTTGGAGGCAATTTCTAAAGCCAGTGATAAATCAGCAACCGCATCATCAGTTCGCTTTAGAGCGTAAAATGCCTTGGCACGGCTCAGTAAGAGTTTCATTAAACGGCGATATCGTCCAATCTCTTTACACAGTAGAATTTGCGTATTTAATATACTCATCGCTTTTTTAGGTAAATGATTATGCAGATTAAGTTCTACACGAACCAGTTCTCTTATTTCTTGAAAAACCTGACGTGAATCTTGATCGAATGCTGGTGCCCGTGATTCATCAAAACCACAATTTTTAGCCACTATTTGAGCATCTTTACCTCGGCCAGATTTTAATAAAAAATGAATTTCCAATGCACTAAGCAATGCTTTCAATCGCGGTAATTTTACCCGGTCAGCTGACTCTTGTCCTAAATGAACAATTTCTAAAGCCTCATCAAGGCCAGCCTTTAAAAAATGTAAGCTAGCCATTACTCTATAACCGGCAAAAGCGACTTCCACCACAGCTTCACTATCGATATACTCAAAACGGTTTTGCAATAGTTCTTCAGCTTTATCTAGCTCATTTTGCTCAAAATAAACTTCAGCAAGTAATACGGTATTTAACGAGCCCATATACGAAAATTCATTTGCACCTTTGTTATTAGAGTTTAGCCCCTTAATATATTGCTCTGCCGCATTATTCAAGTTGCCCCGAATCTTATCTACCAACCCCGAAACCGTATATGTCCAAGAAACCAAGTAACCAATAGAGCATTGTTCCCCATATGCGATAGCCTTTTTCGCTGAAGCTTCTGCCAAATTCAATTCAAGTGTAAATAGTGAATTATAAGTCTGGAGTACATGGGTTATTAGTAATTCTTGATTCGTTGCTGAGGGATTTTCATGGATCCATTCTTTAAGTAATTCTCTAGCATAAATTGAGTTATCACTGGCGGTTTCCATAAGGCATAACAGCAACTTGATGCCACTATTTATTTGAATGACTTTTTCCGGTTTGGTCTTATCTTTATACTGTTCGCAGTATCGTTTTAGCATATTAATTTGTTCTCGAGCTACACAATATTGTCGAGAAAATACTAATGACCAGATGTAAGCTAGACTGATTCTTGGTTTATTCAATACAAACCCACCTGGCAACTTTTGTATCCAATTCATTAGTGTCCAATTTTCACCCGATTCTAGTATCAGATCCTCAGAAATTTGACCTATGAGTTCAAGTGCTAAATCGTAATTCCCTCCTGATATTGCATAATTAATAGCCTCGTGGATCAGGCCATGTTCAACACACCATGTACATGCTCGACGGCAAATTTTTTCTGCTATATTTGGGTATTCTTTATTTAAAACATTGCGAAGAAAGTCACCAAACAAGTGATGATAACGATACCAAGTGCGGGTTCTATCCAAAGGAATAATAAATAAGTTTCTATCTTCTACCTGTTCAAGCATCATCTGTCCCAATTCTATATTAAGGGCATAGTTAACAAGATCAGAACACATACGTTCTAATACTGATGATAATAATAAAAACCTCCTAATTTCATCACTTTGCTGTGCAAGTATTACTTCACCGAGATAGTCGGTAACATCTCTGTCAGTGCCAGTAAATTCATTAACAAATGTTTCATAATCATCATTTCCTATCATAGCTAGCGAAGCTAGTTGTAATCCTGCAACCCAACCTTCTGTTCTATGAGCCAATGCAGATACAAATTTATGATTCAGCCCCAATTGCTTTGAGGCATTAAGAAACCTTTCAGTTTCATCCAAGTCAAAAGTCAAATCTTTCCTCGATAGTTGAAAAACCTCACTGCGGACCTTGACCGCATTAAGAGTCAAGTCAGGTTCATTACGACTTGCAATAACAAAAACGGTTTGCTCCGATGAATAAAGAATTAACCGATTAAGAATACTATGAACTTCAGGGTTATTGATCGCATGATAGTCATCAATAAATATGGTGTGCTTAGATGTTTTTCTTTCTAAAATATCAGCTATATCAGCGATAATATAATCAATCGTCGCTTTTCGTTCAGAGACAAAATGGCTCGTAGTAAAATGACGTTCAAGTACATCGGGCGTGCAAATCAAGGTAATTAAATGAGATAAAAACCTTAGGGGATCATTATCCTTATTATCAATACTTAGCCAATAACAATGATAATCTTTATTGGTCAAAGCATCTGAAGTTTGCGCTAAAAGTATAGACTTTCCATAACCCGCTGGAGCCACAACTAATGCGGCTTTAATTCCCTGAATAATCTTAGTGGATAATGTGGTGACAATTTGTCTTTGAACAAAATTATCAAATACTCTAGGTTTGAGGAATTTTCCTCCAAAAATGGCTGGCTGACGTACAATTCTATCTTTCCTGTTTTTACTCACGAGCAACCACCTTTAATAAAAATTGAACTACAACTATATTCTAAGTAATATTTGAGCACAGCAACCTTGTGCTCAAATATTACTTTTTCCAAAGTTGAACAATAATTATTTATTGTTCAACTGAGTAAAATTCATCCCATTATATGCTGTGTTTTTGAACTTAACACATCTTTCTCCCCTACCGCATCACCCGTTAGAGCAAATCCAAGAAGTTTTCCTTCCGATGTGATGAAGCGAGCATGTACATTACAGCCATCCACTTTAACTAGCCATTCCCCATCAGAATCTTTTGGTGGTGGTACAACAACTACTGGGCACAGTGTGGTTTTTATCATAATAGGCATCACACCATAATTCACTTGCGCTTGTTGACCACTAAGCACTTTTCCTAGCACTCTTGCACTTTCCATTAACGGTGAAACATAAAATAATAAATTGCCATCAACCTCAGCACAATCACCCAACGCGTAGATATTTTCTGCACTCGTTTGTAATGATCGGTCGGTCAAAACACCTCGATTTGATTTCAAATTGGCAACATTAGCTAATTTTAAGTCTGGTCGCACACCAATGGCAGATAATACGATATCTGCTTCGATAACTTTGCCATTGGTTAGAGTCGCTTCTATTCCCTTTACAGTTTTATCTATTTTTTCAACAACCGTACCAAAGTTGTATTTCACCCCTGATTTTTCAAGATTTTCTTGAACAGCAAGTGATGCTTGTTGTGGCAATAGTGTGCCTAGGACAGTAGACATAGGTTCAACGACTTCAATAGAATAGCCAGACTGAACCAAATCATTGGCATACTCAGAGCCAATCAAGCCAGCGCCAATAATTAAAACTTTTTTCTTACCCACAATTGCAGTACGAAAACGGGTATAATCCAACAAGTCATTTATATTATAAATACTATTAATGCCATCTCCCGAAATAGAAGATTCAACAAACTTAGCACCCGTTGCTAGCACCAGTTTCCCGTACTCAATAATTTCTCCATCAACTCTTAACAGCTGACGATCAGAATATATTTCTGTAACTTTGTTAAAAATTCTAATCTCTGCTTGTAATTCATCAGCCATATCCGCAGCAGTTGCGCTAGCAAGTTGATCAGGTTGTTTACCTTTAGCAAAAGCTACAGACAACATAGGTTTAGAATATAAGCGGCCATCATCGCTGGTAATCATTATCAATGGCGTTTTCTGATCGTGTTTCCTAAACTCACGTGCTAAGTGGTAGCCAGCTAACCCTGTTCCAACAATAACCACTGGTTTCCGGCTTCTGTCAATTTCAATTACAGATGGTTTTTCAACCACTGCTGCAATTGCGGGCTCAGATTTAACACTATCAATTACTTGTTTATTTACTGCGACTGCAATTCGGCTTATTGCTACCATTTCAAAGTCTGACTTCCCTACTCCACAATCAGGACACTCCCAATTTTCAGGAACATCTTCCCAACGAGTCCCTGCTGGTATTCCCTCTTTGGGTAAACCTTTACCTTCATCGTAGATAAAACCACAGACCATACATTCCAAAATGTTATAACTCATATTTCACCTCTAAATATGTAACCCCTAATAAAATAAGTTGTTATTCCTGCTATTTCATTAAGACCTAAATTTTAAGACACTAGTAACTCATCACTTATTAAGTCATTAAAAGGATGAACTCAATAAATCACAATGCTGCGATACATGCACCGACTGTAATTAAAAAAAATTATGTCTGAAGATAAATAATGAAACAACAAACTAAAGTTGGATATAATTATGGATAGTTTCATAAAACGCCTTAAAACAGGCTGCCATTTAAGACGGCCTATAGAAAGAAGTAATCCCACAATGTGCGTATTAGCTATTCCATACGAAGCACAGGCTTAATACTTTGTCCGCTTTCCTGAGCTCTAACAGCTTCATTTAAGGCCTTGAATGGAAAGTAATCAATAAGACGATTGAAAGGGAAGCGCCCCTCATCATAATATTTAATCAATTGAGGAATAAACACCTTAGGATCAGAATCACCTTCCACTATGCCAACAATTTTTTTTCCAGTAGAGAGCATTTCCATAATATTAATATTCACTTCGGCATCAGCAGGCGCTGCACCAACCAAAGCGCAAGTTCCTAATGGTTTTAGTATGTCGACACACTGTTTGGCTACTTCAGGAAACCCAGTCATCTCTAAACTGAAGTCGACACCACCCACAATACGTTGAATTTCTTCAACAATATTTTCTACCGAAAAAGGATCTATTACATAATCAGCACCAAGTTCTAACGCCAATGATCTTCTGTCGGGTAACGGTTCAATAACTAAGATTGGAGATGCGCCTACTAATTTTGCAGCCATCAAAGCACTTAAGCCAACAGCGCCACCACCAAAAATAGCTATCGAATTAGCATCGGTAACAGATAGTGAATTTAGTACTGTTCCTGCACCAGTTTGTATGCCGCAACCCAATGGTGCCAACATTTCAAGCGGTAGATCTTTTCTCACTTTTACAGTATTTCTAACATTAGCAATAGCCATTGTTGCGAAGGAAGATTGACCGAAAAAATTTGCATTCACTTGTTCGCCATTTTGTTCCATAGTACCTGAACCATCACTACGGCCACCGCTAAAATTATTTACCAAAAAATTATAACAATAAGAAGGTAATTCATGTTCACAGGATGGACATTCACCACAGGAATTAAACGATAAAACAACATGATCACCTAGCGACAAACCTTTTACCGCTCTCCCTGTCTCAACAACCACTCCAGCCCCTTCATGTCCCAATACAATAGGCATTGGAACGGGTAAAATCTGATGCATGCAAACCAAATCGGTATGACAAAGACCAGAGGCAACAATTTTAATCAATACCTCATCTTCTCTAAGAGATTGCAATGTGACTTTTTCAAATGTTAATGGTTCAGAAGAGCCTCGGGCAATTGCTGCTGTCGCTTCATATTTATTATCTTTACTAATCATAGTTAATCGCACCTATTGTTTGAGTCAAACTGACTTTAATTATTTAGGGTAAGGAGTATCTCCTTGGCACCTGCTATAGCTACGTCCTGATAATCGTACTTAATGTTGTTATCACGACAATAGCCATTTACTGTAAAACCTATCCAAGCTTACAAGCCGATACAACCAACTTTCGTTGGTTTTCCCTAAGTAACAAATTCATTTAAAAATTAATCCTCTTTTATTTTGCAAACCCATCACTTTTAATTTCCCCAACTTTGGTTGGCTATTCAAGTAAAAAAGGATCCTTTAGGGTGATGTTATCCAATGCACTCAAAATTCGAATGACTGTAATTTTTACTGTTCAGGATAGGATTCAAAATATATGAATATGTTGGTAATGCACAATAACTAAAAAATTTAATTTTCTGTTGTAAGTAGACTAAATAATAAAAACTACAGGTAGAAGATAACTATGAATATTATCGAAAAAACTATCGTTAAAGCACGTATCAAAAAGCCATCTTCAGCTGGATTTATACACCAGCCTGTTATAGCTAGTTATTTACTAGCTATAACTATTAACCAAGCGAATGCGTTGGAGTTCACGTTAGACAATGGGGTTACAATAGACTTAGATACTACTTTAACCTACGACGCTCAGTGGCGACTAGAAAGCATTGATAACACTATCCTCGATAATGGCGGTGGCGGTCTCCCAGGCTTTTTGACCGATGATGGTAATAGAAATTTCGAAAAAGGTGATATTACTCAGAATCGACTAAGCTTCAGTTCTGATTTTGATATTAACTATGACTCTGGCGGAGTTTTCCTTCGAGTTCGTGGCTGGTACGACGATGCCTATAACAATACAACTCTTACGGGTACCAAGAGCTTTCAGCAAGACGGTATCGACATGCATAAATCAAAGGTTGAATTACTCGATGCCTTTATTTATCACGACTTCGATATCGGTGAGCGAAACTTAAACCTACGTGTGGGTGAACAGGTAGTTAACTGGGGAGAAAGCTTGTTTGTATTTGGCGGAATATCCTCAGCTCAAGGGCCTATTGATGCAACCAAAATCAATGTTCCAGGCGTTGAACTAAAAGACATTTTTATACCAATCGGGCAAGTATACGGTGAGATAAATATCACTAAAACAATCTTCTTAGCAGCTTATTATCAGTACGATTGGGAAGAGGTCAGAATCGATGCCCCTGGCACATACTTCAGTGCCACTGATGGTTTGGGCCAAGGCTCCGTCGGCGACACACTGGATCTAAAAGGTTTGCCAATTACAGAAAAAAAAACTGATGAAGGACAATGGGGGGTTGCAATACGTTACTTGGCTAAACAGCTAAACTACACAGAATTTGGCTTTTACTTGCTAGAATACAATGATTTCGTTCCTACGCCAGAGCTACTACCGCCATTTTTTGGACCACAACTCTCCCATCAATATTTTGAAGATATCAAATTGCTCGGTGCGAGTTTTAGTGCCGTATTTGGCGATACCAATGTGAGCGGTGAAATCACCTACCGTGACGGCCAACCAGTACAACTAAAAGTTCCAGGCGCCTTTTATTTTAGTGAAGCTGAAACATTCCAGGCTCAAGTTTCATTAATACACTTGATCAGTACAACAGTTATTGCTGACAGTATCACTTTAGTGGGGGAAATAGGCTACAACAATGTACTGAGTATTGATGCTGAGGACACTGCTCAAGCCTTAGGGATAGATGTCAATAATATTGATGCCTCATTGGATAATGATCGTAGTGCCGCTGGTGCAACTATCAGTGTTAAAGCCGATTACTTTAACATTTCAAATGGTCTAGATCTGGCTGTTAGCGGTATTTATAGAAACGACTTTGATGGTGTATCTTCAGTAGGTTTTACCTTTACAGAAGGAACAAAACAACTATCAATTAAAGCTGACTTCAATTATCTCAATAATCACAGTTTTGGTCTTGCCTACGTAAACTTCATAACAGACCCCGATGATATTATCGCTAATGCTGGTGCGTTAGAACTTGGGCATTTAAATGCTGACCGTGACTTCACAGCCTTGTACTACAAGTATCGCTTCTAACAAAGAGCAATAAATAAAAAACATCATAAAAACTTTTAAGATTTTAGGAACTAAATAATGAAAAATATAATTTTTACTGTTTCAGTCGCATTAATAGCACTGCATTCGACTGGCTCACTTGCTAAGTCTTCTGAACAAGAAGTAGCAAAATTAACTGCTGAACTAACACCTGTGGGCGCTGAACGCGCTAGTAATGCTGACGGAACTATTCCTGAATGGACTGGAGGCATGACTACCCCTCCTGCTGGCTATAAAGGTGAAGGTACTACCCGTATTGACCCATTTGCCAATGAGAAGCCCATTTTTACTATAGATGCCAGTAACTATAAACAGCACGCTGAAAAACTCAGTGCTGGGCAACAAGCATTATTTGTAAAGTACCCTGAAACTTTCTATATGCCAGTTTACCCAACTCACCGTACTGCAGCTGCTCCTCAGTGGATATACGACAACACCAAAAACAATGCGTTAAACGCGCAATTAAAAGAGGCTGGCAATGGTGTAATTAATGCCTATGGTGGTTACCCTTTCCCTATCCCTCAAAATGGGCATGAAGCTATCTGGAATCACCTCCTGCGTTGGGTTGGCCAAAGTGAGGAGTATAGTTTTCGTAGTGACACTGTTTACCCTAACGGTGAAAGAACTGTAGGTGGAGGTATCGTCTGGCAGAGTTACCCTTACTACAACCCCAATAAAGATGCTAGCAACTATAACGGTAATATTTTACAGCTACTCGCTGAATACGACACACCAGTACGACGTAAAGGTGAAATAATATTGTTTCGTGATGCCGTCAACGCGGCCGAAACGCCACGCCAAGCTTGGCAGTATATACCGGGTCAACGTCGAGTGCGCAGAGCGCCTACAATAGCCTTCGATACACCTAACGCTCAGTTCGCAGGGCAAAGTATTTATGACGAAGTGTTCATGTTCAACGGTTCGCCTGAACGTTACGATTGGAAGCTAATCGGTAAGAAAGAAATGTACATTCCCTATAATAATAACGGACTAATAGCGGCTTTTGAAAGTAAAAATAATAAGCTAGAGGATATCGAAACACCGTTTCATTTAAACCCTAAATATGCTCGCTATGAATTACACCGTGTATGGGTAATTGAGTCTACTTTAGCTGAAGGTAAACGTCACGTTTATGGTAAAAGAACTTTCTACCTTGATGAAGATACTTGGGCAGCAGTTATTTCAGATAACTACGACGGCCGTGGAGAGTTGTGGCGTGTAGGCATTGCTAGCTTGTTGAATGCCTATGATATACCAGTGACAAGCTTACGTGTGATCTCCCATGTCGATCTTCAAAACAACAACTATGTAGTTAACGTAGTCGACCGAGCACCTGTGAGAATTTACGAAGGTGAAGATGAAAAATTCCATACTCCTGCTCAGGTACGAAAAATGAGTCGACGTTAAATTAGAATCAATAAAGGTAAGCTAGTTATTATGACTAGCTTACCTTTTGTGCTTTACACGCTGACGATAATTTCAAACTAACAGTACAACCTAATAAACAATCCCATTCATTATGACCATGAGAATATAACGTATGATGAACATCTATCGCTACTTAGCTCCACATCAAGCACAGCGCTATTTCACTGCTTTAGCTCTCACTGCCTACTTGTGTCTTAACTCAGTAACAACATTTGCCCAAGACGACGCATTAACAGACATGTCATTGCCCAGCTCACTAACACCACACAGCTTTTTACTAGATTTGGAGCAAGTCGGTAACAAGTTAGTTGCCGTTGGTGAACGAGGTCATATCTTAATATCTGAAGACGAGGCAATCAGTTGGCAACAGATGCAGGTGCCTGTGCGAGTTACTTTAACAGCAAGCTATTTTATTAATAAGAAACAAGGTTGGGTTGTTGGTCACGATGGTGTAGTTCTAAATACGCTAGATGGTGGTATCCACTGGCATAAACAGCTAGATGGAGAACAAGTCAATCAGCTGATGAGCGAACATGCACAATCAGTGCTAACTAATGCTGAAATTGCAATTAAAACAGTCGCCCTAGAACAGCGTAATCAGTTAGAGATGGAATTAGAGGAGCTAATTATCGCTGCTGGAGATACTGACAGGTTTCTCGGTGAAGGCGCTAGCCGTCCTTTTCTAGATGTATGGTTTCGAAATGAACTTGAAGGTTTTATTATTGGTGCATATGGACTGTTCCTACACACTACAGATGGAGGAAGAAGCTGGCAACCTTGGACTAGGCATATAAATAATCCCGACCTTCTTCATTTAAACGCAATTAGCCCCGTGGATGATAGTATTTATATTGCCGCTGAAGCAGGTTTTTTATTTCGTTCAGACGATAATGGTGAAAACTGGATTTCATTAGAAAGTCCTTATGACGGAACCTTCTTTGGATTAATAGGTGCAGGTGATCATGCTTTAGTTGCCTATGGCTTACGCGGCAATGCCTTTATTTCTTTTAACAAAGGTGATACATGGAAAACTATTAACACCGGTATTGATGCAAGTTTGTTTGGCTCTACTCGTTTAGCCGATGGTTCTATAGTGTTGGTAGGAGATGGTGGCTTCTCAATCCAGATCAACCCCATAGGAAAAGTGACTCACCTAAAGCAAACCATTAGAAAACTACCGCTCAGTGCCGTAATAAACAAAATTGATAACAGCCTATTATCTGTTGGCTTGGGTGGAATTCACCCCCTACCCATACACAACAATAAGTCCTAGAGGGAAAACCTTATGAGCACTATAAATACCCAATTAAAACAGTCGTTGCTCAAACCATATATTGTTGGTCAACCAATCATTGAACGATTATTTTTTAATCACCGATCTATCTGGTTAGTGCTATTTGTATTTTTGACATTATTTTTCGGTTATCAAGCTAAGCAGATTCGACTAGAGGCTAGCTATGAGAAAATGATCCCTACCCTTCATTCTTACATTACTAACTATTTAGATCACAAAGATGATCTTAAAGGCTTAGGCAGTGCCGTAAGAATTTCAGTGGAAACCACAGAAGGTGATATTTTCACCAAAGAATTTCAAGAAGTACTAAAACAAGTCCACGATGAAGTGTTCTACATTTCAGGTGTTGATCGAACCGCAATGAAATCAATTTGGGCCTCTGCCGTTCGCTGGAACGAAGTCACCGAAGATGGTTTTTCTGGCGGCCCATTGATAGCAGATACCTATGATGGCTCCCCAACAGAGATAGAAAAACTTAAAGCTAATATTTTTAAATCGGGGCAAGTGGGTGCTTTAGTGGCTAATAATTTTAAATCTGCAATGGTGTACGCCCCATTAATGGAAAGTGATCCTGAAACCGGTAAGCCTATAGATTATCAAGCATTATCCCAAAAACTAGAAACATTAATACGCAATAAATACCAAACAGACACAATTAAAATTCATATTACAGGTTTTGCCAAGGTCGTTGGGGATTTAATCGAAGGTGCCAACCAAGTGGTTATTTTCTTCGTCGTAGCACTGTTGATCAATTTTGTAATGTTATATACCTATGCTCGTTGTCTACGAAGTGCAATCATTCCAATACTATGCTCTGTAATCGCCGTTATTTGGCAATTAGGGCTTTTAAAAACACTTGGATACGGTTTAAATCCCTATTCCATGTTAATACCATTTCTTGTGTTCGCTATAGGTATAAGTCATGGGGTGCAAATCATCAACGCGATCGCTCATGAAAGTAGCACTGGGTCTGATAAAGAACTTGCTGCTCGCCGAGCCTTCCGCTCTCTTTATATTCCTGGTTGTATTGCATTAGTCAGTGACGGTGTTGGTTTTGCTACGCTGATGGTTATTAACATTCCTGTCATTCAGGATCTAGCTATTGCTGCCAGTTTAGGGGTGGCAGTCATCATTTTAACCAATCTGATTTTGTTGTCGATATTAATGTCTTATGTAGGGGTAAGTCAATCGTCAGTCAACAAAAAACTCTATGTAGAAAAACACAGTAAACACCTATTATGGCATTTTTTATCCCGCTTCACGCAACGAAAGAATGCTTGGTTCATACTTGTTATAGCTATACTAATAGCAGCGTTTGGCATATATCAAAGTCAAGGGCTGAAAATTGGTGATTTAGATGCTGGAGCGCCCGAATTACGACCTGACTCTCGTTACAACCTCGATAACGCTTTTATTACCAGCAACTACACCACCAGTGCGGATATCTTTGTGATAATGGTGCAATCAGAGAAAGAAAAGTGCTCTGACTACCGTACACTCGACGCTATTGATCAGTTACAGTGGCGAATGCAGCAGTTACCAGGGGTACAGTCAGGCCATTCGCTTGTGGATCACACGAAACAGATGATGACTGGTTACAATGAAGGAAACATCAAATGGTTAGCGCTAAACCGCAATCAACCGCTGTTGGATCAAGCCTCTGTTACAGCCAGCCCTGGCACCTTCAACGTTGATTGTAGTTTAACCCCAGTGTTTATTTATCTCAATGACCATAAGGCGGAAACACTCGAAGCTGTAGTGGCCAAGGCGGAAGCCTTCATCAATGAATTTAAAGAGGTAAAGGGGTTAACGTTTAAACTTGCCGCGGGTAATGCCGGTATTGAAGCGGCTACCAATATAGTGATCAAAAAAGCACAGTATCAAATGCTATTCTGGGTATATGCAGTAGTAGGGCTCCTTTGTTTAATTACTTTCCGTTCAATTCGCACTGTCATCTGTATTTTGTTACCACTGGCATTAACATCACTGCTTTGTCAGGCATTAATGGCTTATTTAAATATTGGCGTTAAGGTAGCCACATTACCAGTAATAGCACTCGGTGTGGGTATTGGTGTGGATTACGGTATATACATTTACAGTAAACTAGCAACTTATTTAAATGCAGGTATGAACCTCAAAGATGCTTATTTCAATACACTAAAAACTACAGGTAAGGCGGTTGCCTTTACTGGGTTAACATTAGGGGTTGGTGTAGGTACTTGGGTGCTATCACCGATAAAATTTCAAGCCGATATGGGGATCTTACTAACCTTTATGTTTATCTGGAATATGATTGGCGCACTGGTTTTTCTACCAGCTATTGCCAGTTTATTACACAAAAAAAACGCGCCATTAACATCCACTAAAACATCAAGCCCTGGAGTTGATGTTGTTCAAATGACTATATCTAACCATTCTCGAGAGGGAGATAATAAACATGCTGTGTAATAATAACATTCAATTCAATAGGCATATTCTCGTCATCATCAACCCTAATATAGACGAACAAATAGCGCTTAATAAAGCTGTTCGTCTCGCCGAGCAGTTAGGGAGCACTATTACCGCATTAATTAGAAAAAAGCATGCCATCCCAAAGCTGATGGCGACCCTTAATAAAAAATTGAGCGTAGCTGCAATAAAAGGTATCGCTATATCCATCGAAATCAGCGATGAAAATAACTTACTACGAGCCATATTACGTGCTCAGCATGAACACGGATTCGGTTGGTTAATAAAGCAACCTCATCAACCCAGTTTAACTGATCACGTTTTTCTATCCGATGACTGGAAGTTATTACGCAACAGTCGCTGCCCGGTGCTCATGGTAAATGCAAATAATAATTGGGAGGATGGTGGCCCATTTTTATGCTGTGTTAATGCTAATTCAAACGACAGTGAACATCAAGTTCTCAATGCCCATGTAATTAAAGTCGGCCTTTTACTTGCCAAAGTAAGTAATGGTCAGCGTCATTTAGTGAGTGCCTACCCATCGATAATGCAAAGTGGCTCAGAAAGTGATCAAGTTCCAACTTTATTAGAGTCAGATTATCGTAGTGCTTGTCACAAAATGTTAGGGAACCATGAGATCCCTGATAGCCAAATTCATATCGTTCAAGGTCCACCTGAGTTGCTTATTCCTCAAGTCGCAGAGAAAATCAAAGCGAAAATGGTCGTTTTAGGTACAGTTGCACGCTCAGGGTTACAAGGGATTTTGCTAGGTAATACGGCCGAACAAGTCCTAACTCGGCTAAAAACAGATATATTAATTTTACCTCCTGAGTAACCCTTTACTTTTGGGATTACTATATACCTGTTACCAATCAAAGTTTCAGACACTTTGATTGGTAACATTTATTCGACTTCTAAGATGGTTTTAGTGAGTTTAAAGACTTACATGTAGCGATATTAATTTTGAGAAAATAAATACGATCTTCTTTTTAAAATGGCTAACTCATTCGTGTAGGGCTGATGGCCTCGGCTTATTTATAACAGAAATACCTTGAGCCAACTATCCAAGCTTAGGACAAAATCAACTAACATTAAGCTAGGTATGTATCGCTTAGCCAACAGAAAGGAAACCAGCCTACAGAGGCTACTTTAACCTAATTTTACGCCACATAGTTACTGCGAGCAGAAAACAGAGAACCTTACTCGCAGTAACTGCGCCTATGGCCAACAACCAATACATCCTGACCGGAAAAATACAAGCCAGACATTTGCACCTTAAGGTGGTTTAGGTATTGTTTGACACTTATCACAATAGTTATGATAAATATCATTCTCGCATCAAGGGAAATAAAGGGAAAGCAATTGCAACACTTAAGGTTAAGATAAGATATAGCCACCAAACTTTCATATTTATTCGCTTTGCTTCAAAGTACGACAAAAAAAAGAAAGTAAATACACAAACCCACAGAACA
Source organism: Colwellia sp. (assembly GCF_013215345.1). GTDB lineage: Bacteria > Pseudomonadota > Gammaproteobacteria > Enterobacterales > Alteromonadaceae > Colwellia. The sequence continues at coordinate 38,297 of NZ_JABSOV010000016.1, forward strand.
TTTCTAATAGACGCTGAACAGAATTTACATAGTTGTCTGCAAAAAATTGGCTAATAGAAAACGCTTTATAGAACATCATAAAACTAATGTTAAAATACCAGGTACTTAAAGCACCTGTTATTGCTGCAAGTGCATATACACAATGACAATTTTTTGAGAAAATCACGTCAAACATCTCAGCTTTATAGAAAGGTTTCACTTTATTTTTTTTGCAATAAAATACGGGCTACCTATTAAGTTACCCGTAAATAAAGTTTGCAAATACAGAATGGATTATTCAAAAATAGATCGAGCAATGATCAACTTCATAATTTCTGACGTTCCTGCAAATATTCGGGTAATTCGCGAATCAGTAAAAACGCGAGAGATAGGATACTCATCCATATACCCCGCCCCACCATGTAATTGAACCCCTTCATCAGCAACATCACATAATAACTCACTGGTCAGTAATTTTGCTTTTGAGGCGGCAACAGAATCATGTTCCCCCCGGTTAGTGTTACTAACTATTGCATCAACAAAGGCCTGTGCCATATCAATTCGTGCCCGCAGTTCAGCCATCTTGAACTGTGTATTTTGCATTTGTGAAAGTGGCTTACCAAAGACTTTACGATTACTAACAAACTCTTTCGTTAATTTAAAAGCATATTCCGCCATTCCGATATTCTGAATAGCACAGATCAAACGCTCTTTGGATAACCCTCCCATTAAATATTTAAAACCTTGGTGCGCTTCACCAATCAGGTTTTCCTTGGGCACTTTGACATTATCTAAAAACAGCTCAATAGTATCCTGAGATTTCATCCCCATCTTTTTGAGCTTTGCACCAACCCTTACGCCATCCCAATTGCTTTCAACAACAAACAAACTGATTGCGCGAGGCTTTTCAGGGTTGGTTCGTGCTGCTACAACAAAAAGATCACCACAGATTCCATTAGAGATATAAGTTTTATTGCCATTCAACAAATAATGATCCCCCTTATCGACCGCGCAGGATCGTAAACCAGCCAAGTCACTACCAGCATCAGGCTCCGTCATTGCGACAGAAAGAATGTACTCGCCAGTGATCGTTTTTGGAATATACTTTTCTTTAAGGTAATCACTACCATGATTAAGAATATACGGGGCGATCATCGTACTGTGAAGTTGTGGCATAAATCCTGTTTCACCACATAAACCAATCTCTTCTGCGACAATCTGCTGGAAACGAAAATCATCAATGCCAACACCTCCCAGAGATTCTGGTGCTTGAGGTATCAGAAAACCATGTTCACCGGCTTTAAAATACACTTCTCTAGGCACTAGCCCTGCTTCTATCCATTCATCTCGAAAAGGGACAACTTCTTGCTGTAGAAACGATCGAAATGCCTCTTGGAACATTATATGCTCATGCTCGTAACAATAACGTTTCATAACGACTCCTCATTTTTAATTAGTATTTAACTATACTGCTATCACAATACAGTCTTTATAAGGCAACAACTGCCTCACCTATTAGCGTGCGAACATCATCTTGATTAACCGCCACAATTTCTAATCGAGCACGCTGTTCACCACCCTCTTCAAATAATTCAACTACCGTACCACTACAGGTGATCACATCTTGCAATTGGGTTATTGTTGCGAAGCGATTACTAAATTTACGTAGTTGAGATTGAGGCTTCCAGTTGGTTAACATACGCCCCAAATAAGCCATAGATAACATGCCATGGGCAAAAACATCAGACATACCCGCTTTTTTAGCAAAATCACTATCAATATGTATAGGGTTATGGTCTCCAGAAGCACCTGCATATAACGCCAATGTAGTACGAGAAATCGACGGTAGTGTTAATGATGGGATTGCAGTTCCTATTGTAATATCAGACATTCTTATCTTCCTCAAACACTTGGATTACGATAAACCAGTGAATTAATTGCTCTTGCAACCAAGTCACCATTTTGATTTGTGTAAGTGCTTTCCAACACAACAAATTCTAGCGCTCCAGACTTTTTGTCAAACATATCTTTAATCTTGGAGGTTACTGTGATGTTATCACCTGCGTAAATCATGCCTAAGTATTCAAACTCCTGAGAACCATGAAGAAGTCGGCTAATATCCATACTTAAAAAGTTCAATACGGGCAATAATTCCGGCCCTTCCATATCTAATGGAAATGGAAAGGTTGGTGCTGCTAGCATCGCTTTATATCCAGCATCATGTGCGGCCGTTTCAGAGAAATATACGGGATTAGTTTCACCTATCGCCTCAGCAAAAAATTTCAGTCGTCCTTTCTCAATATCAACATTGAATGAGTCAAATTCATGGCCAACTTTACTGCGATCTAACATAATGTAATCCTTCTTTTATACTTTACGGTACATAGTCACAACTGCTGCACCACCTAACCCTAAGTTATGCTGTAATGCCACGCGAGCACCCGGCACCTGTCTGTCACCCGCTGCACCACGTAGATGCCAAACCAGCTCAGTAGCCTGTGCTAAACCAGAAGCTCCTATTGGATGACCTTTAGACATCAAACCGCCTGAAGGGTTAACAACGTATTTACCACCATAAGTATTGTCAGCATCGTTAATAAACTTCTCCGCCTCGCCTTCGCCACATAAACCTAGCCCTTCATAAGTGATCACTTCGTTAGGAGTAAAACAGTCATGTAACTCGACCACTTGAGCTTCTTCAGGGCCCATGCCTGCTTGCTCGTAAGTTTCTTGAGCAGCCTTAGCAGTCATCTTGGCACCTATCAAGTCGATAGGATTATCCCAAGTGTCAGCTAAATCGGTTGCCATCGACTGACCAACAATCTCAACATCAGCAGTTATACCGTGTTTTTTAGCAAAAGCTTCACTACAAACGATAACCGCTGCTGCACCACAAGTGGGAGGACACGCCATAAGTCGAGTTAAATAGGGTTCAAAAATCACAGGGGCACCCATTACTTCTTCAAGCGTCAATGGATTATCAAAAAGTGAATAGGGATTCTTCACCGCATGGCTTCGTGTTTTGACTGAAATCTTACCGAAAATGTTAGGGTTGGCACCGTATTTTTCAATGTAATGGGTGCCTGCTTGTCCGAACAGCCTTAACGCTAACGGTCCCTGGGGTGCTTCTGGTGCTGCTTTATCTAACGCTCCAAGCATACTAGAAAAAGGCGATTCACGATCTTCCCAATGACTACCCAATGCTCCGCGTTGCATCTCTTCGAAACCAAATGCTAGTGCGCACTCAATCGCGCCTGAGGCAACTGCCTGACGAGCTAAAAACAGTGCTGTGGAGCCAGAGGAACAGTTATTATTCACATTGACTAATGGGATGCCTGTTTTGCCAACATCATAAAGACCGTGCTGTCCACAGGTACTGTCACCATAAATATAGCTGGCGAAAGCCTGCTGCACTTTATCATAGTTAATACCAGCATCAGTAAGCGCTAGCTTTATAGCTTTAGACGCCATTACGCGATAAGGTTCTTGTTTTCCTGGTTTAGTGAACTTAATCATTCCAACACCAGCGATACGTACATTTTTCATTTTATATATCCTAAAAAATTGGTTTATTTCTTGGCATTCAAAAGATCAATACCAACATACTTACTAACAGCGTTAAAGGTATCAACAATTGACTCAGCCACATCTGCATCGGTAAAGTCACAAACTTTATCCCACTGCTGTGCAATTTGTTCGGCGCTTATTGGATTTTTTGTACCCAATGCAAGGCCTTGTGAACGCTGATATCTAAGCTTACTAAACCAGCCTGCGCCAACTTCAATCACAGAGCCATTTTCGGTACTGTCTTGTGCACAAAGTTTTACCACTAAAGGCACCACAAAATCTGGACTAGTCGCTTTTAATACTTCTTCTGGCCAAATGGTTTCCGTTAATCTAGAGCCTGCTATAGGGGCAATAATATTAGATAGAATATTCTTACGTCCACCTTCAATAGCTAGCGTACGACCCAGGCCAGTCAATGCTGATTTAGCGGAACTGTAGTTTGCTTGACCAAAGTTGCCATAAATACCTGCTGCTGAGGTGGTAAATATAATGCGACCAAAACCTTGTTTTTGCATATACGGCCATGCAGCCTTAGTGACTTTATAAGCACCATCAACATGCACCTTATAGATGATGTCCCAATCGTTGTCCTGCATTTTGGCAAAACTAGCATCACGTAAAATACCGGCGTTATTTATCACAACATCTATACGATCGTAATTATCGATTGCGGTTTTTACGATATTCTCTCCATTTTCCACAGAGTCATAGTTAGCAACGGCTTCACCACCAAATGCTTTTATTTCGTTAACCACTTTATCTGCAGCTGCTGAACTTGATCCTTCACCACTACCAGTACCACCAAGATCATTTACCACTACACTCGCGCCACGCTTGGCAAATTCAAGGGCATACGCACGGCCTAAGCCACCGCCACCGCCAGTTACAATTACAACCTTTTTATCAAAACGGATATCATTCACTTTTATCTTCCTCTTATTGCTAACGGAGTTATTCATTATTAAAACTTATCTAGTTTCAGCTATAACCTTACTGAGAGACAAAGACTAAAAATCATATTTAGTTTCCTACTACTTGTTTAAAAGCATTAAGGAGCAAGTTTTAATTAGCTAAGTATTTTCAACAAAATTTTCATTCATCTGAGAAAGTCAAACAACAAACTTTCGTTGGTTTTCTGCACTAAATTAAACTAGGAGGTTATTTTTTACTGGTATATCAGACTGATTTAAAATAAATTATTTTACCTGAAAGATATTGTAAATTTATAAAACGAATTTTCTGTAAGAAAAAGAGTTCGCTGGAATAGTCATTACTCCATTAATTCCAGCATTAATGGAGTCTTTCAAGAAGATGTTCTATGACAGGTTACTTATCAAGATTTAGATTCTATAACAGCTAATGTAATACCTGAGATACAAAAAATTCGTCAGCTTCATTGTTAATATGAATACCCCCAAACTTAAGTCGTATTGTCAATATGAGTGGGCCTCGCTGTGCCAATCACTTTGCCGTATTTCATTTTCTTTAGGTGATTGGTATTCATCTCAAGTCCCACACACCGCATGGTTTTTCGGCTGCTTAAGTACCTGCAATACTGCCCAAGGTTTCAGCCAGGGTGACCGGCGAACATCCATGCAGAAAGCCAATTGGTTGATGTTTTATCCACTCAACTAGCATAGTACCTGTTTTAAAATCATCACCAATTTCGATGACTTCTATACCAAGGTATTTTCTGAAAGTTTATTAATTTCTTTAATTGTTGCCTTCTTTTTCCAAATTCTCATATTATTACCTTACGATTATTTCAGCTTAAAAATTTATCGATCTGAAAATTCTTGAATGAGTTGTTGAGCCTGCTCAGTTCGCACTAACACTCCCTGAATTAGAGCTTCATACTCAAGCGATTCTGATAACGTAGCAGTATCTGAAAATTTTATCTGTGATTTAAGTGCCTTCAAAGCAGGAGCTGGCTGGCAAGCAATTTGACTAGCAAATCCTAAAGTTCTCGGCATTAAATCTGCATCAATTACCATTTCGTATGTAAGTCCCCATTGCTGCGCTTTTTCCGCATCAAGAAAGTCAGCTGACATGGTTAATGCAGCCGTGCGCATAGGTCCTATTCTTCGGTTAAGCATCCATGATGCGCCCATGTCCATAGCCATACCAATTTTAGCAAAACTAAAAAAATAACGAGCAGATTCAGCTGAAAAAACAATATCACAGGCCAGCGCAAGACTAACGCCTGCACCAGCAGCAACACCATTAACAGCAGCGATTACTACTTTGGACATTGATTGTATAAACTCTACAACTGGGTTAGCAAATTCTCTGATCCAATTTTCCAGTCTATCTGCGTTTTCTTGTAATAGACCACCGGTCAAGTCGGCACCAGAACAAAAGCCTCGACCAACACCAGTAAGTATAACTACGCGAACATCATCGTCACTTTCTACTTCCTTAAGCGTTGCTAACAATTCAACCAATAAATTAACATCAAGCGCGTTAAGCGTTTTTTTCTTAAGCATAGACAAAACAGCAACACCGTTAGGGTGACGCTCAAAACCAATTACACTATCAAACTGTGTCATTAAACATATCCTCTTTAATTATGATTTTTATTTATAACCTGAGCTTTTATCAACAGGTTAAACAGTTGGTTCAAGTAAATTATTGACGTGTTCAAGACACCTGAGCTTCACGATCTTTCCAATAAAATTTACGTAACTCAGCTTTAAGTACTTTACCTGCGCCAGAAATAGGTAAAGCATCAATGAAAGCAATAGACCTAGGACATTTATATCCTGCAATATGCTCTTTACAAAAACTACGTAACTGTTTGGTTGTCAAAATTTCGCTATTTTCAACATTAGGAGCAGGTACGATAACAACATGAACTGTTTCTCCCCACTCAGCAGAGGGAATACCGATTACCGCACACTGAGCAACATATGGGTGTTGTGAAACAATGGTCTCCACTTCAGATGAATAGATATTTTCTCCGCCAGAGATGATCATATCTTTAACACGATCAACAACAAAGATATCGCCCTGTTCATCGATATATCCTCCATCTCCAGTGTGAAGCCAGCCGTCAATAATAGTTTTTTGCGTCAATTCAGGTTTTCCCCAGTAACCCGCCATAACATTAGGCCCACGAACCGTAATTTCCCCGACAGTTCCAGCTGGTACCGGGCAGCCTTGCTCATCTACCATACGAACTTGTTGGACAAGCCCTGGAATGCCAGCACTTTTAATTTTTCCTGATTCAATTGCTTCATAAGTGTGGTGGTTTTTCGATGAAATAGAAATTAAACCACACTCGGTCATACCATAACCTTGAACAAAACCAATTTTAGGCAATTCTTCCAATGCTTTTTTCATCGTCCCCAGAGGCATAGGAGAGGCACCATAAATAATGTTTTGCACCATCTCAAAATCATCTTTATTGAAAGATGGATCATCCAACAACATTTGCACCATGGTAGGTATAAGTAGCATATCGCTTACACGCTTTTCTCTAATTATTTTCATCACCTCTGCAGGAATAAACGCAGGTAATATAATTTGACTTCCACCCAAAAGAAAAGACATCAACAACATTCCAAGACCAGCTATATGAAACAGTGGTGCACAATTTAACCAACGAGGCTCAGCAGACAATCCGGTCATTTGGCTAGCTGTTAATGCAAATACCATTAAGTTGGTATGACTTAACATAACGCCTTTAGGTGAACCCGTTGTACCGCCTGTATAAAAAATTCCGGCAAGATCATCGCCATTGCGATACATATCCTCAATCGGATCTGACTCTGCCACCAAGCCTTCATAACTGACCATACCTTCAGGACATTCACTATCCCCAGCATAAATTACACATTCTAACAGTGGTACCTTCTTTTTTATTTCTGCAACCATTGGCGCAAAAGTATCATCAACAACAAGAAACCGAGCACCAGAATCAACTAATGAGTAGGAAATTTCAGCAATACTCCAGCGCACATTTACTAAATTGTAGAAACCTCCAGCCCAAGGGACAGCAAATAAATATTCTAAATACCGGCAAGAGTTCATTGACAATAAAGGTAAGCATTCTCCTTCTTTAAGGCCAATATTACGTAGACCACCTGCCAAACATGCAACCCGCGTCACCAGTTCACGGTAAGTTAAAGATTGGTTTTGATAACATATCGCTTCCTGCTCAGGACGAAGCAATACATTACGGTGTAAAAGCTGTGTTAGGTTCATTTTATAACGCCTTTTTTTTTAAACTAAAGCCTGTAAAACCTTGTTCAGGTCACAATCAGCCTAGCAAGAACATTGCTCGTTTCGCTTCAATTTTAAATAAGCATCAAACAATGTATCGATATTTTTTTGCTACAGCACATCAATAAAACAGACGTACAAAAACAAATTTATAATAGTAGATAGCTTGCCTAGTTATAAATAAATAATGAACAAACTAAAGTTTGTTTTTATAGCAACTATGGTTAGCCGTGTGATTTATAGAGAGCATTGTTAGTTTGATTGTTGAGTTTGCTCATTGTGAGGTGCATAAAGTTCTTTCACCTTGTCACAAAATACATTTTCTTTCATATAGTACAAAGTTAAGATTAATTCTATGGCGTTATGTGCCCCATAGTCAGATAGAACTAATAAGAGTATGCCCGCTATATGATCGTAAAGTTGACGTTTGATATTCAGACTGGTTTTATTCCGCTATGCTCACCATGAAGTCTTTAACAAAAGAGCTACTTCATTCGGAATTCACTAATTCAGTTGATGACCGATATAGGTTATGAGTTCAACCTTAGCCCTATCTTTGAACCACTGAAATGTAATTAACTTTTTATCAAGTTAACTTAGCCTAAATGTAATATAAATCATGTCTACAATATTACTATTAGGCTAGCATCCATGTATCGGTTAAAATGCCCCTTATACATTGCGACTGAGTCATCTCTGGCGAAACCAAAAGGTAAAAAAATTGGAAAAAACACAGCATAATTGGACTACTTGTCAGGAGTGTCAGGGACGCGGAAAAAAAACGAGAAAGCTGCGCAAAAAAGTGAAGCTCAACTTTCAAAGAGCGTTAGCGCACTTTGAAGAAATGAATAGCGAAGGCACGCCCCCCGTTCGACCGAAAGGTCACCTCTATGATTGTTTGAACTGTAGCGGCTCTGGCTTAGTTCAATCAGCTAGTCATCCTATAGCCGATACAGAAAGCTACCCACACGTTGCTATTATTGGTGGTGGCATAGGTGGAGTAGCTTTGGCTGTAGCATGTAAACACCGCGGTATTCCTTTTACACTTTATGAACGTGATAGCGGCTTTGGTGCTCGATCTCAAGGGTATGGCCTCACGTTGCAACAGGCAAGTAAAGCAATCGAAGGATTAGGGATTTTATCACTAAAGCATGGCGTAATTTCTACAAGACATGTGGTACACACCACTGATGGCAAAGAGATTGGAGAATGGGGCATAAGAAAGTGGTTGCCGTCTGAGTTAAAGACCTCGGTGAAACGCACAAATATACATATCGCCCGCCAATCTTTACGCTTTGCTTTGCTTGAAGAACTTGGAGGTCATGATGCTGTTAAGTGGGATCACCAATTCGTCGATTTTAAGGAAACTAAAGGTGCCCCTGTTGATTTGAGCTTTAAAGTTAACACTAAGGGAAAGACCAAGAACGAGAGCAGCGCAGAAATAAAGCATGTTAAGGCAGACCTTGTTGTGGGTGCCGATGGTATCCGCAGTTCGGTAGGAAAATTATTGATTGGAGATGAGTTAAGACCGCTACAATACCTAGGTTGTATTGTGATTTTAGGTATCTGTCCTTTGGCTGATCTCAACGGGCTTGAAAGCCCTTTGCTCGACTCGGCTACGGTATTTCAAACCGCCAATGGCCATGAGCGAATCTACATCATGCCTTATGATTCAGAGTCGGTAATGTGGCAACTTAGCTTCCCTATACCAGAAGAGGATGCTAAGGCCTTGAGCGCTAAAGGTCCTCAAGCACTTAAAGAAGAAGCCTCTAAAAGGTGTCAGTGGCATGATCCCATTCCTCAAATTTTATCGGCTACTAAGTCATCGCTAGTTTCTGGTTACCCAGCTTATGACCGTGAATTACTCAGTGCAGAATGGCTGGAAAAATCAGATAAAGTAACCTTGATCGGCGATGCAGCCCACCCGATGAGTCCATTTAAAGGGCAAGGGGCAAATCAAGCTCTGTTAGATGCCCTATCATTGGCTCGGGGCATATCCATAGGATGTAGACCTATGTCTCAATGGCGCGAAGCGGGTGTAAGAGCAAGTGTATTAACTGAGTTTGAAGCAGAAATGTTGACCCGCAGTGCTTCTAAAGTGAAAGGCTCAGCAGAGGCTGCACAGTTCCTACATTCCGATGTTGTACTTCATGAAGGTGATGAGCCAAGAGGACGATGCTTACTGAAAGAAGAGTCATGATATCAAACAAGCCGCATATTATTATTCGTTTGGCCATGAATTGACAGATTGGCTAGCTCGCTAAGTGCCTCATCCCGCCATAGAAGTGTGAAATATATGTCCGCTGTGTGTTCATAAAGCAGACTTTGATTTCATCTAATTCTTTATGCCACCAGAACAAATTAAGTTTTAAAATTTATTTTTTATTAACGTCAGCTTTCGTAGCCAAAATGATCTATTCTGAGATAATTTTTTCGATGTAGAGAGGGTCTACTCTGTGGTAGATCAGCTAGTCTAAACGACAGTGAATGGCCATATATTTTATAAAATAAATTACTGGAATATTATTGCGAGTTTCCATCTTCATTTAGATTTTTGGCACATTTTTAAATAAAAAAATTTCATTGTGAAATTTATTTCTATCTTTATTTAGCTTCTACAATTACAAGCCTATAAAGTTACCTGGGTATCGCTTTATTTATAATATTAAAGTAAGGCTAAGAGCTTAGGGCAACAAGCTAATTCCCCTATGCTCTTTGGGATTTTATTGTCAGTAAGTTGTGCCAACAGAATAGCAGCTTAGAGTAAATTCATGTTGGCAAATGATAGAGTCACTTAATAAAGTCTAAATGTTGTTGATAAAAACCACCGAGTAAAGGAACTTTGTTTTCGAGTCCTCTAATCGCACCATAGAGTCCAACTGCCCATGCCAATAAGACGCCAATATTGAGTATCCAACCCACTAAGGGAATTAATGACAGCACGGCGCCGGTAATAATAAGTCCTAACGATTGGCGTAGATGAAAGCTGGCTAAGGAGGATTGATGTTTATCATAGATAACCATGGCAACCACCCAACCAATTAAGGTGAAGTAACTGATGACTGCTACGAGTGTAGCCATTCTTTGTCGCTCGGCCCAACTCATTTTTTTTTCAAAAACATTTTCATAATCACTTGGAATATGTGGCATAACAAACACTCCGTAATTAATAACTATTCTATTGATGATAATTCAGCCAAGTATTTTGTATTAGTATTAACTTGGTCTTACATTAAATTTAGGAAAAATATTGCCATTCAACAAGAAATATCTATCTTGTACTCTTTAAGGTAACGGCTAATTGTTTCAACTTTATGAATAAAGACGAGCGAATTTTTATCGCTACTTTTTTAGTACTTGGATAAAGTGTTGATATTGTTGCTGCATTGTTAGCATCAATTTTTCTTGTTCATTTGTTGATAACGTTTGGTAGCACAATCGATTATAACTAGCACTGAGTCGGGTAAAAACTATCGCTAATTCTGGGCATTGCTGACGAACTTCTTTGGCGAAGTCATTAACTGTCATGCTAGAAGGTTTATCCATGCCCTGCTTTGCCAATTTCGCCATCGATTTTTGGTAAAGTATTTGCCACTTAGTTAATGATTGTGGTTTTGTTTTACTACGATTTAGTAGGTGTAAAAACAACATCAGCATGGACATGCTAATAACTAAGGATACGGCAATAATCAAGGCCAATTTCCAAGAAACCATCTGACCAAACCAGTTTTTGAATAAATCATACTGCTGCTTGGTGGTAAAACCAATAACCCAGCGGGTCCATTGATAATCAAGGGCATCAAATTGTAGGCGCAATGCATTTAGCCAAGCAATATTCTTCATCCGATATAAGCTAAATAAATCATTATTAAGCTCCGATTGCTGTTGTAATAACTGAGTTGACCAACCTGAGTTTACCCGCTCTGGGTCTACCGAGCTGGTTGGGTCAATACGCAACCAGCCTTTACCCTCTACCCAAATTTCAGACCAAGCATGGGCATCATATTGATAAATACTTAAATGACCTTTGTTAGCTAATTTCCCGGTATTATCACCTGTATTAGTCACGCCATTATATTCACCGCCTAAGTAGCCAGTAACCATACGTGCAGGGCTGCCTGAGGCCCGCATGACAAAAGTAAACACACTGGCATAATGTACACAAAATCCTGCTTGGGTATCAAAAAAGAACTGATCTAAGCTGTTATTTTTCAATAATGGCGGCTGCAAAGTATAAGAGTAATTTTCTTTATTAATAATGTTTAATACCGCTTGGGCTCGCGCCTGCACATCCACATAATTATGCTGTAACTGCAGCGCCAATTGCTCAAGCCTTGGATTACTGCCTTGTGGATAGCTCAAGTTTAGTTGCCGACTTTGCTTAGTTAATTCTAATGTTAGTGGCGCAGTTAAATAGCTAGTTAAACGATAAGATTTAGCCTGGCTAATTATTTTGGAATTATTAAAGGTGTGATCGGCTTGTGCTTGGATACCCTTTGCATCACCCGTCACTACCGATGGTGCTAAGGCAAATAAATATTTTTGAAAACTCGGCTCGACAAGAACCTGATAGCTTAAGGGTGAAACCCCAGTTGCACTGTTATCAAAGCTAAAGTTTTTAGCCGCTGCTGCAGTTTTATTTCGAGTGAACTTATGTTGTCTGCTCCACTGCCTACCATCGTATTCTTCTAGCACCATGGCGCGCCAATATAGCTGTGAATAGTTAGGCACTTTTTGTTGACCAAAATCAGCGCGAAAGGCCAACTTGGTCGAGCGGGTTAAATTAGCAATATCACCGGGTTTAACCGTATCTGACAAGCCTGTTTCTGCCGACTTTGCTAACGGCACTTGCCAAAAAGGCGATAATCGAGGAAAGACTAAGAACAGTACAATAGCCAAAATCGCACTTTGGCAAAGTAAAATAACCACCACTTTGATGTTAGTAACAAAAGTTTTTTCGAAGGAGAAAAACTGCAGTAATACCGCTAAAGTCAGCACCAGTAAGGCGAAAGTTATTAAGGAAAATGCTAGATCTTGTCTAAATATGAGTGACGCCGCTAAGACAAATAATCCTAACAGCAGTAATTGATAAAAATCACTACGCGAGCGTAATTCAAAACCTTTCAGCGCATAAGAAAAACAAAGCAAATGCAGCATACTAGCTAGAATACCGACCTCTTTTGCAGTAATAACGATGGCCACACAACCTAATAAAGCAAATATGCCCAAAACTATGGGCGAGACATTAGTACCTTGTCTACTATTCTGGCGACTATTTTGTCGATGAGTGTGGCCAGAAACGGTTTTATTTTTAGATAGGCTGTTACCCTTTTCTCGTCCTTGATGTAATAGTAATGCTTGCCATGCCAATGACAAAGCAATAATCGCTAGCATCCAAGTACTTAATTCCAACGCAATTACTGAGATATTCAAACATTGACACAGCCAAAGTAGCCAAGCATTTTTTCGGCTTAGGTCAAAGTTGCTTTTGGCTTTACTCTTGGTCTGCATTTTAACGCCGCCGACAGCATCTGCTGACACTTTTTTACTTTTATTATTGAAGAAAATCATGAGTATAAAGCCAATGCAGTCAAACAGGCTTGTTGGTGATGAAAGCCTGAGTTTGGCGCTATGTTCATTGACTGACAGCTAAGTTCAGTGGAAAGCTGTAAACCAAAGCTTTGATTCGACGCCGTCAGCTCACCAATTAGGAAACTTAAATAGGCCAATTGTATTTCGACATCATTACTCGGCATTTCGCTCAGTTTTAGCCAATGTAATTGACTTTGCTCTGCTTGATAGTGTTTTGAGTAATGTCCTTGTCCTTTTGCCAGTTGTTTCCAAGCCGTTCTGGCTTTTGATTCACCGCGAACAAAGCTCTTTAATTCGGAAAAATCATCAGTACCAACACTATTCGTACTTTGATAACTATCTATACTCGGCTCATCGGCTTGCGCAGATAATTGATATTGATCGGCAATTAGGCTTTTTGCTTTAGGATAGATTATGGCGTAATGGCCAAAATCCAAAATTGATTTACTTTTAAAAAGGCCTAAGGAATATTCACTAAAAACAGTGACTCTGCCTAGCCAGTGTTTACCACGCTGCAATGTTTTATAGACTAGCCTGAGCTCATGACTGCCCTGCTGGCACAGTTCTATTTTCTCTACTTGGCTGTTTAACGCCTTATCAGTAAAATGAGCATTGATATCATAATGCGTTTTTTCAGTGGTTATTTTAATGGCAAAATATAACACCTCTTCAGCATAACCTTGTTGTTTTGCCACGCTATAAAAACGCAATTGGGAAAAGTTATAAAAGCTATGCAGCATAACACTGATAAATAAGCTGGCTAATAAATAGCTGAACAACAAAATAATATTATTTTGATAGTTAGTGCCTAATAAAAACACCAATACCACAAACCCTAGGTACGCCAAACCAAAGCGAGTTGGGTATATCATGATGTTACGACTGTTTAGCTGATGTTCCTGCTGACTTGGGATCCTTCGCGCCAACCAACGTTCAAAGTGTTTTTGAAAAAAACGCCTAACCGGCCTAGCCAATGAAAATTTTGCAGTTGCTGCCATAACTTACCCGTTACCTGCCTTGTTAGTAACCAAGGGGATTAAGCACATCAACACTATTGAGTATTTGCCTAGCCACACTAGAGGACTCAAGCTGACTTGCATCTAACTGTCGGTTTGGTTGCATTTCTAATCGGTGTTGGCAAACCACATAAAATACTGCCTGGACATCATCAGGTAAGACATAATCACGATTATCAATAAAAGCCATCGCTTTAGCGGCTTGCAATAATGCCTTGGAAGCTCGTGGTGATAACGGCTTACAGCTGATCTCGCTGGTAATTGTGTCAGTATTATTTACCGGACTAATGTGACCATTATATGCCCGTCTACTGACATGACTTAAAGCAATAATATATTCCAATACATCATTGGAAACACTCACTTGCGTGACGGCATCTTGCATCACTATAAGTTCTGCTTCGGCAATCACGCCTTCATTGTCAGCCTTACTGTTACCTTTGCTATCAGCTGAAGTTTGATTAGTCCGCTGTGAAGTATTTAATAGTATCTGTTTTTCGGCTTTTAAATCAGGAAAGCCGAGCGATAAACGCATCATAAAACGGTCAAGTTGCGACTCGGGCAATGGATAGGTACCGGCATGAAACAAGGGGTTCTGAGTAGCAATAACAAAAAATGGCATAGGTAATTCATGGGTAATACCATCAATACTCACCTGCTGCTCAGCCATGGCTTCAAGCAGCGCACTTTGCGTTTTCGGGCTGGCTCGGTTAATTTCATCGGCCAAGACCACTTGATTAAATATCGGACCTTTATGGAGCTCAAAACGATTAGTTTCATTATCAAAGATAGAAAAGCCTACCACATCCGCGGGTAATAAATCATTGGTGAATTGCGTACGCTGATAACTTAACCCCAACGTGGTGGCTAAAACATGAGCCAGAGTTGTCTTGCCCATGCCGGGTAAGTCTTCTATTAATAAATGACCTTGGGCAAGTAAACAAGCCAGGGCTAAGCGACATTCTTTCGGTTTACCTAATACCACTGACTCAATTTTATTTAAAATGGCAGTAATGGACTGCTGACTGGCTTGTACGATATCGACAATTGGCGGCGTTTGCGGCATAAAAAAACGTCTAATTATAAAGAGTTAATTAGACGTTTTAGCATGAATTGTCATTAAAGGGAATTACTAGCCCTTATATGTTTAGCTTAGTAGTTAATATTACGTCGGCTAACTACCGCTTCACTCAACTGACTTAATAACTGTTCGGTATCATTCCAGCCAATACAAGCATCGGTAATACTTTGGCCATAGACTGCCGCTTTACCGTTTATTAGACTTTGGTTGCCTTCAACTAAGTGACTTTCCACCATAACACCGAAGATATTATCGTTACCTTGGCTTATTTGCTCGCTAACATCTGTTGAAACCAACATTTGGTTTTCAAACTTTTTCTGTGAGTTAGCATGGCTAAAGTCAATCATCACCTTGGTTTTCAATTCAGACGTTGATAGCTGCTCGGTTACCAATTTAACACTTTGTGCATCAAAGTTTGTGGTTTTTCCACCACGTAAAATGATATGGCAATCGCCATTACCTGTGGTTTCAACAATAGCAGCATGACCAAATTTCGTTACTGATAAAAAGTGATGTGATGCGGCTGCTGAGCCTATGGCATCGATAGCGATTTTTATGGTACCGTCAGTACCGTTTTTAAAGCCTACCGGGCAAGAAAGACCTGAAGCTAATTCACGGTGAACTTGTGATTCTGTAGTACGAGCGCCAATGGCTCCCCAACACATAAGATCCGCCATATATTGCGGCGTTATCATATCTAAGAATTCGCCCGCAGTAGGTAAACCGAGATCATTTAGCTCTACTAATAACTTACGGCCTAGACGTAAACCGTCATTTAATTGAAAACTGTTATCCATATAAGGGTCATTGATCAAACCCTTCCAACCCACGGTAGTACGTGGCTTTTCAAAATAAACTCGCATGACAATTTCAAGACTACCTTTATACTTTTCACGTAATTTTACTAAGCGTTGGCCATATTCAAGCGCCGCTTTAGTGTCGTGAATAGAGCAAGGACCAATCACTACTAATAAGCGATCATCTTTATCTTTGAGGATATTGTGTATAGCAGTTCTGCCGGCAACGACTGATTTAGTGGCTTGCTCTGACGCAGGAAATCGTTCCAATAAAGCGATTGGTGGTAATAAGTCTTTAATTTTGTTGATGCGTACATCGTCAGTTTGGTACATAGTTGGCTCTCTACTGCTCTTTCGTTACTTATTCATCACTAACATAGTACTCATTGTGCACTAATGTAGTGTTAGCATGAATGTTGACGATACTCATTGGCTTAGTTTTACTTTTCCTTCAACTTTAACAAATAGTTTAGTCTTCGCAAACTAACTGACCCTGAGTACCTATTATTAATTCCTAATTAGAATCCCAAAATCAATCTAGCAGTGTTGCTGGTTGAATACCATGAAAAATTGCTGTTCTAAGCTAGTTTTTAGAATATTTATTCTAACGCGGAAAATATCAGTAAAGACGTAGCAAATATTTAATCAATATTTGCTACAGTTAAGATGGCTTAACACCTTCAAGTAAATGATTACTTAAGTAAAGCATGGCCTTCTGGTAACTGCTTGGCGATCCAAAGAGCGAGTTTATGTTTCATGTTAGGTTGGTCTTCATTGTCGACTGCTAACGGTTGAATGAGATTATCGCTGACTAATAAACGATAAAGGCTTTCGATTTTATCTTTGGCCGAATTAGTTGCCGCAAAAGCATTATAGCCACGGTTTACCGCATATTTTTCACCAATGGTTAATGCTTTCTTTAGTAATTCAGCTTCATTTTTTAATTTTTTCATCGAATAGTGTCCTAGTAGCAATCTTAATTGTTATTACCATGCGTTAAATGCCCAAGAAACACAAGCTTAAATACACAGACAAACACCGGCAAAGCCCTCTAAATATGACTAATAAACAATCAATTACAAATTTAATGACTTGCAGACTATTCTATTGATTTACATCATATAGACAACTTTTTAGTCTTGTATAATTCGCCTATAAATTTATATTTTCATTTGATTTTTCCATTTAACATTACTATTTAATATCAGGGGTAACTATGCCTTTATCACGTACCAAAAATTTGCAACACAAAGCTTATATCCCTTTATCTGCTCGAGAGAATCAATACTTGATGGCTAAAATTCCTTTAACCGATGAGTTATTAGCACAATACCAAGGGCATATTGAACAAAGCAGTGCCAGACCTTATGAGAAACTCTATCAAGACTTAGCCGACAAGTTCTTTGCTATCAATGATAGTTTCTCACTAGAGAGTACTCAGTTTATTGCCAATGATAAATTTGCTCGGGTACGCTTTAGTCCGGAAAAATTTACTGCCCAAACCAAACAGCAAGTGTTATTTTTATACAACCCTAAATATCACACCAGCCGAAATACCTTTTTCAATGGTGCCAACAGAGCTAAAAAGATAACGTTAATATTTTTAGCTAACGGTGAAGATATTCGTGGTCAATCAGCCAAATTTCATCAGCTAGTCACTAAGGCATTAACCGCTTTTGCTAGTAAAGCTAACATTGACCTGCAACAGATTAGGGTCAGTGATCATCAACATTTAACCTATGATTTGTTTGCTAAAAATAAAGGCATTGACGGTAGTCAGGCACATAAATTTAGAGCTATTTCTGACAGATACTTAGCAGACCAATACCAATTACCAGCGCAGACGAAGGCGTTAACCTATGCGGTAGTCGATTTCCCTATTAACCGACGAGTCCGTGCCTTGGTTAGCCATGACGAAAACCCGCAAGAGCGTTATAACCCCTTATATAACCTTATCGCTGATGCTTTTATTAGTACCGCTAAAAACCACAACTTAAATAACGGTGCTGTCGTCGCTAATGGCCTAGTACCAATTGTACGTTCGGGGGAGGATGAAAATGTGGTCACTGCTGGCGAGTTATTAATGCTTGGCTACAACCCACAACATACCAGTTGTGGTTATACCTGTAAGTGGAATTCGGCAAAATTAGTCGACAGTGTGCAACTCATTTTTGTTGCTAGTGAGCAAGAAAAAATGATGGTTCGATTGCATCAACATGTTGGCTTTCAACTAGGCTAGCTAAGTTTGCCCTGCATTTAACTCTTAGCCGAACAGAGTTAGTCTTCACTAAGTATGTTCGGCTATTTTGTAACAATCTATTTTGTTACTTTTATTAATTTCGAGTCCTTTTCCCGTCATCAATCCTAGTTAACGCTTATACTGATAACCAAGGGGTTATGCTTGCTGGAGGTTATTATGTTTTTAAAAAATAGAAAGAATGGTGATATGGTCGATGTCGATAAAATCCAAGATTTAACCAATTTGTATCATGAAAAGGTTTTAGGTAGTTATCAAGTTGGCGAAGAGGTACAAGATCCACAAGAGTTTGCCAAAGCTGAATTAACCTTTTTATCTGGTGAAGACTTACCACGCTGTTGGACCGACCCTAATTATAGAAGCCATAAAAAGTAGCTTTGCTAAAAACAGTTTTGCTCAACAACTCGATAACAGGCACTGATACTGACATTTCTATTGGGGGAGATAATAATTAATTCTCCCCTTTTATCACCGATTAGCTCACCCATATAATCATAAAAACACCTGCTATTAAGCAACTGTACCTTATTTGAACTAAAATAATACTAAGTGGTAATTAACTTGAGTGTTCAGTTATGTTGCGCTGGTTATTTTTCATCATACTTAGCAACCCTTTTATGCTCAGCGACTTATTAGCTGCAGAGCAGCCGCTTTCTGCCCAACCACATATCCCCGTGTTAACCATCAAAGGCGCTATTGGCCCTGCGGTGAGTGACTATATTGCCAAAGAAATTAGCAAAGCAAATCAACAGGCTCAAGCTTCGGCCATACTGCTTATTCTTGATACACCAGGAGGTTTAAGTAGTAGTTTACGCGATATAAATCAACGTATACTTGATTCAGACATTCCTCTTTTGTGCTTAGTTTTCCCGCAAGGTGCACGCGCAGCCAGTGCTGGTACTTATATACTTTATGCTTGCCATATAGCGGCAATGTCCTCAGCGACCACTTTGGGAGCAGCCACACCGGTAAATATTGGTGGGGGTTTTACCCCAAAGCAAGAAGGCAAAGAAGCTAAACAACAAAAATCAGCCATGGAGAAAAAAGTCCTTAATGATGCCATTGCTTACATCCGCTCTTTAGCCCAATTAAGAGGCCGAAATGTGAAATGGGCAGAGCTAGCCGTGAGTGAAGGCGCCACCTTATCTGCTCAAGAAGCCTTAGCAAAAAATGTAATTAACTATTTAGTAGAAAGCCCTGAGCAATTACTACAAGCACTTGATGGCCAAACCATCATAGTTAAAAAACATCAGTACAAATTAAAGCTCGCGGGTGCGCAGTTAGACTACCGCCAGCCAGACTGGCGCAGTAAGTTTATTGCCACCATTACCGATCCTAATATTGCTTATATTTTAATGTTAATTGGTATCTATGGCATATTACTCGAATTCTATAATCCCGGCATTGGCATAGCCGGGGTTACTGGTGCTATTTCCTTGTTTATTGCCCTTTATGCTTTTCAGCTTTTACCAATTAACTACGCTGGTTTGGCATTATTATTACTGGGCATCACCTTACTTATTGTCGAGTCTATGATCCCGAGTTTTGGTGTCTTTGGCATAGGTGGCTTAATCGCCTTTGTCTTAGGCTCTATTTTTCTAATAGATACCGAGCAACAACAGTTTCAAGTATCGCTTAAGCTCATCTTTACCCTAGCTATTGCTAGTGGCTCATTTATTGTCTTTATGCTCGGATATATATGGCGCCTGCGTAATAATCAAGTCGTTAGTGGTATAGAAGCGCTCGTTGGCGCCCAAGGTACAGTACTAGAGAATTTCACTGGTGCTGGGTTTATTTTATTAAAAGGCGAGCGCTGGGCGGCAGTTAGTCCGGCACAGCTGCAACAAGGCGAGCAAGTGACGGTAAATAGCATTAAAGGTTTAACGGTTAGCGTAACAAAGTCCGCTAATCCTAAGAAAAACTCCCCAGAAATAGAGAGGTAGTGACTATGATGGAAATTTTAATTAATACCGGTATGTTGATGCCAATAACAATCATTAGTTTAGTGTTACTGTTTGCTTTTAGTTTGTTTAGGGTTTTACGGGAGTACGAGCGTGGCGTGATATTTTTCTTAGGCCGTTTTGAAAAGGTAAAAGGACCTGGCTTGATCATAGTGATACCTATCATTCAACAAATGGTGCGAGTTGATTTACGTACTGTCGTTATGGATGTGCCCAGTCAAGATGTCATTAGTCGCGATAATGTTTCAGTGCGAGTTAATGCCGTCATTTATTTTCGGGTTACCGACCCACAAAAGGCCATCATTAATGTCGAGAACTTCTTACAAGCAACATCACAATTAGCGCAAACAACCTTAAGGTCGGTTCTTGGTCAACATGAATTAGATGAAATGCTTGCCAACCGAGATATGCTTAATACCGATATACAAGCAATATTGGATGCTCGTACCGACGGTTGGGGCATCAAAGTATCCAATGTCGAAATAAAACATGTCGACTTGAATGAAAACATGATCAGAGCCATTGCTCGGCAAGCAGAGGCAGAGCGAACTCGGCGAGCTAAGGTCATTCATGCCTCGGGAGAAATGGAAGCCTCCACTAAGTTAGTTGAGGCTGCTAGTAAATTAGCTTTGGAGCCAAATGCTATTTTATTACGTTATTTGCAAACCTTGACAGAAATTGCCGGTGAAAAGAATTCCACCATATTATTTCCTTTGCCGATGGAATTGATGAAGGGCATATTTAATCAAAATGCTCCGCCCGAACAGAAAAGTACTCAACACGAATCTCAACAAGGCTCCGAAAAAGGCTCCGAACAAGATAAGGCGCCAACTAGCTAAGCTAGTCACTAAATCGCCATGAAGAGTAATTATTGCTTAGCTGTATTTGTTCACACTGCTGCTTAGCAATTTTATTAACTTATTATCTACGTGACCAATAAGTAACCTCTTGCTCAGTCAAAAACTGCTCTGCGCCCTCTCCTTGCAACAAGGCTAGCGTCGCTAACATACCCGCTTGAATACATTGCGGTGCCAGCGTGGTGATTGACTTGGGTCCCTGCTCAATTGGCCAGCCAGTTAACGCATTAAGCACGTGACTATAACGCCGGCCATCTTTAACTAAAAAACGCTTACTATCACCACTGGTTGCTAAGGCGCCTTGATATAAAGCCACTATGGTATCTTTGTCATCTTTATTATTGTCGTTGTTTAACTTAGTTTCCTCAATTGACTCTATGGCAACTTGCCAGGGCAGACCGTTTAGTCTTGGCCCAGTTACCGCCAAATCTCCGCCCAGATTAACCAGCACTGGTAGCTTTGTTATTTGCTTAGCTAATAAAATACCGCGGTCAACGGCATACTCTTTACCAATGCCGCCAAAATCAAGGGCCATGCCTTTGGGTAAGGTAATGCTATTTGGCTGGTAACTAATATTTTTCCAGCCAACTAAGGGTAAAACACCGGCAACCTGCTTTGCTGAAGCGATATTACCGCTGCCATCAAAGTGCCAGACTTGATTAAGAATACCGGCGCTAATATCAAATAAGCCATCACTGAGCTGATAACACTGCTCAGCAAAGTTTAATAACAGGTAGCATTCTTCATCGATAGCAATGCTCTGCCCGGCACTGTTATTAATTTGGTAACAGACACTGTTTTTGTTATAACGACTAAACTTGTCTTCAATACGCCAAACCTCATCACTGACTGCACGGCCGACCAGCTTTGCTAAGCGTAAGTCATTTGTTTGCATCAGTACTTCACATGGGCTGGCCATGGCATCAAAAGAGAGTACATAGCCCTGCTCTTGGGCTTTGACCGACAGGATTCGCTGACTACTCTTAATCGTTTTTTTAATGGTATTGTTAATTGCTTTGTTAATTATTTTATTCATTGTGCTGCTAATAGCATTGTTCTTTGACCTTACTATCAGGGGAGAATTTAAGATTAACTTTCAGAGCAACATTCAAATTGAGTGCCATAACATTTTCCATATTAATTACCCTATCAAGTATCACAAAAACGAATAACTCAGCTGGAATATAACCGCTTGCACAACGGGATAAACAGTTAAGTTCGACAGTTCACTAGGCTCATCAAAACCGGCATTGCTTGGCATTTGTCGATAATACTCTAACCTTACGGAGAAATCGTTGCCATTATTTAGACTAAAACCATACTTTACTCCAAGAGTCACAGCGTCCATTTCACCGATGCGGTAATCGGCACTGATATAGTTTTCTTCCGGCGAGGCATGACTTTCTTGTCCAGAAAAAGTATAAGGGCGATAAAACTCGGCAGCACTTTGTTGGTAATAACGGATATGCGGCTGAAGGTAGCTTTGTTTACCGAAGCGACTAGATAGCGGCATGTACAAAGTGCTATCTAGGGTGTGCGATTTAATTTGCCAATCGTCCCACATATAACGATATGAAATATCGAGCACACTGTTCAATAAGTTTTGGTCAAAATGGTATTTAGCTTGAGCAAAAGTACTTTGCTTATTACGTTCATCCGGCCTGTACTCATAGATATAATCTTGCACAGTGCCTTGTTGATCTAAAACACTGACAATTTTAAAGGGATCAGTTAAATAACCTCGCACCATAGAGTAAGAATAATTAAACTGAGTGATCATCCTCCTGTTAATCACCTGGGTGAAACCCAATAACACATCACTAGTGACCTTTTTCTCACTACTTCCTATACGTGTTTTAGCAAACTCTTCATCCCAACTTACCGAACTACTATCACCAATAAGCATTTCAGCATAAGGCTTAGGTATGCCGCCCATAGGGGTAAAGGTATCTTGAAAATGACTTAGCCCTAATGAAATAGTTGAGTTTTTCTTATAAAAATCCACCGCCAAATTACCATTAACCCCTAGGGATAAATAATCAAATTCTTTAGAGAAATGTCCGCCAATACTGGCAGTATAATTTTCAGCTAAGGGTTGAGTCCACTGAGCGTTTAACTGTACTCGAGTATCTTTGAAGGTGTCATCAAGGGGCGTTTCCCCTGCAGGGGTAATATATTGACCCTCACCTGAGGGGCGAGTAAATGTTTGCGCCTGCGCTTGTACCACAGCGCCATTCGCCGAAGCGCCGGTTAAAGAATCGATAGTCAATTTTAAATTTAATATTTCATCGTTAGCAAAGGTTTTGTTGCCGCTGACAATCAGCTCAGCCGCGGTTACTCGCTCGCCTTCAGAATAAAATAAAAAGGCGCTCTCAAATTGCCAATCTTTTAACACTTCAGCTTTGGCGTCATTCACTATAACACCAGTACCTAATAAAGCGCCGGCTGCCAAAGATAAAGCCATTTTGACATTAGCTTTTTTAAGCTGGCTATGCTGATTAGTTTGGCTAGGTTGCTTACTGTTTTTATTGTCTGGATAGCTCATCTATATATTGATAGTTACTGCTTGTTTAACCAATCGGTTAATTGCAGCCACAACCTCCGCCGCCAAAACTTTTACCGCCACTAGAGGCTTCTTTTGAAAAATAAATATGATCATCTAAAGCTGCATCAACAGAGCTGGATGTTAACGCCATTGCTTTTGTCGCCAATAAGTCACGCTCCCAAGGCTCTACCCCCAAACTACTGCAAGCACTCAGGTTGACAAGAACAACAGCTGACAGGATAAGCTTTGCTTTAGATACAGTTATAGACTGATATAGCTGCCGTAATTTTTTAATAGTAGATTGATTCGCTTTCATTATTACCTTGATGACTTTAGCGCCTTTGCTTGCCTTGAACTCCCTTTATAAAAAGAGTGGCTATGATGATTTGTTCAACATTGAATAGCCTTTTTATACTGGCTTATTTTACCGATAGTACAGCCACTATAGCGATATTTAATCTCGCCTTCAGCTTTTATTAACACGATTTTGCTATCCTGCTTGGTATTATTGTAGGTATCCTTGCATGTAAAGTACTTGCCTAGGATGGGTAATGTAACTATCTGATCTCATCAGCTTAGACAAGTAAGCTAAACCAAACAAAGCCAAACTTAACTAACGCTAAATTAATAAAAAATTACAACGTTAACAATTTTGAAATCGATTAACATTTCTTTAGAACAAACTTGGGTATATACTGCGCCGCCATGGCGATGATTAATGATTTGAAATAATGACTTTCAATAAGCCTTATACCTTATTGTATATTATATTATGCTTTTGCTTTATCAGCACGAGCTTTGCACAGCCATGTCACTCAGACACCAACCTAAGCAACGGCTATCATTGCCAACTTGAATTAGAAGATAATCATGAGCCCAGTGAACTATTAAGCGGCCACCTTTATCAAAATATGCTTGCAGCCACTTGGCAAGTTATTTCATATACACCAGTAGAAAATATAAACCTACAGAGCTTACCTTGCTGTAATCGTGGTCCACCCACTTACTTTACCTTATACCAATTTCATTAAATTATTGCCCACTTGTGCTGGTTAAAATACTCCAAGGCGGCGTTGCTCTCAATCCCAAT